>CALKJU010000045.1 GCA_937995535.1 uncultured Alphaproteobacteria bacterium | reverse complement strand
AGCCGGGGAGCGTGCACTTCCGGCCGATGGCCTTCGGCGTGATTGTGCTCGACCGCCGCACCTGGGAGATCCGCATCAACGGGGGCGGGAAGCGCGAGCGGGAGCTCTACCGCCGCGCGGTGGGGACGCATCTGTTCGGCCGCGCGGAGTTCTTCCCCGCCGGCGCGGCCCGCTACACGCTGGACCCGCTCCGCGAGGGGCGGGCGTGCCTGGTGTCCGCCGACGTGCCCGGTCTGCGTCACGTGCGCCTGACCGAACTGCGGATGTACCTCGGGGGGCACTTCCGCCACGCCCGCGTCGAGCAGGCCGACGACGTGTTCCTCGCGCTGGAGGCCGCGCACGAATCGATCCGGCGCGATGCGCTGCTCACTGCGGCGACGTTCGAAGTCGTCTTCGCCGACTCCTCGAAGCCCCGCACGGTGACGATCCGGCACGGGAACGTGGCCCAGTACACGCGCGACGAGGACGCGGACCTCGTCGAGTCGTTCCTCCGCAACCGGGGCTTTGTGATGGGGGGCGGCGATGCGGCTCTGGCGTGCGCTTGAGAACATCCACGGCTGGGCGGGCGTGCGCTCGGTCTGGCGCGAACACATGGGAGACGAACTGGAGTTCCTCCAGCCGCTCCTGAGGCCGATGGAGCAGCTCGCGCTGTCGGTGCCGTGGCCCGGCACGATCGAGGGCCGCCGGATCGTCGTCCACGACGAGGACGACATCGTCGCGGTGGACGAGGAGACGTCCGAGGCCGCTGCGATCGCCCGCGAGGACGTCGTGCTGTGGCAGTTGGACGCGTCGGCGCTCTTCCGGGGCGCTGCGTCGGCGCTGGGGCTGACCGGCGAGACGGCGTCGGTGGGCATGGGCACCCGCCTGTGGTGGCTGGGCGATTTCGTGCCCGTGGAGGGGGAGCGGTTTCCGGTGTACCTGGCGACGACCCGGGACGCGGGCGAACTGGTGAAGAACGCGGGGTACGTCTCGGCGCTGTCGCGCCGGCCGTTCGTCCTGGCGACGCCGACGCGCCGGGCCGGCAGCGAGCCGCTGAGCCGCCTCATCGACGGGCGGTCGGCGGCGTGGATCGCGCTCGAAGAGGCGCTCGACTGGCGGGGCGAGGGCGTCTTCGAGGCGAGGCAGCCGGTGGGAGAGGTGCTGCGGGACTTCGTCGGGGCGCATGTGAGGCTGGCGACCGCCGAACCGGAGGCTCGGTTCCCAACGCCAGCCGGGGCGACCTGGGGCGACGTGCGCATCCGCTTCCTGGATGGGCACACGGTGTCGGTCCAGGTCCGGGAGCGTTCCGGCCGGTTCGGGTACGCCGACCTGGGCATGGTGAACACCAAGAACAACGCGCCGACGGTCGCGTGGGAACTGCTCCGCACGATCGCCGAGGAGCGCGGGCACCTGACGTGGGCGAGCCGGAAGGCGTCCGCCGACCACCGCAAGCGCAAGCAGGTGCTGGCCGACCGCCTCCGCGCGTTCTTCGGCATCGAGGGCGACCCGTTCGAGGTGGACGACGGGGGCTGGCGGGCGAGGTTCGTGCTCGAACCCGACGCGTGAAGTATCACGCGAATCCCGCGGCCCGTTCACCAGTTTCTCTCGACGCGTAACCCGCGTCATCTCCGCACCTTGCGAGTGATCGTCCGCCCCGCACGGGGGGCGATCGTGCCCGCGCGTGAAGTTTCGCCAGTCGGGGACGACAGGCCCGCACGTCGTCCATCCACGCCCCGGGGAGCACCAAGCCGGACCTGTCGCTCCCCGGGGCCTTTTGGTCCCGCGAGGAAGGTCCGGCTCATGCGCACCGCCCATCCATCCATCGACCCCGCCACCCTGCACTTCGCTCGCCGCCTGGTCCGCATTAAGGCCCGCCAGATCACGCGGTCTGCGGCACGCCACGTTGCGGAGGGGCGCAACGACCTCGAGCAGGAACTCATGCTGGAGGTGCTGCTCCGCTGGCCCAAGTACGACCCGGCCCGGGCCTCACGCGAGGCGTTCGTCGAGCAGGTCGTGCGGTCGCGCGTCTGCACGCTGATCCGCGCCCGCCGTCGGCGGCCCTCGAGCCTTCCGCTCACGGCCGCCGCGCTGCTGCGGCCCGACCCGACCGACGCGGTCCGCTGCGTCGACGTGCGACTGGACGTGCAACTGGTGGTGGACCGGCTGCGCCCGCGCCTTCGGGAAGCGTGCGACCACCTCCGCCGCGAGACGCAGTCCGACGCGGCCCGCGCCATGGGCGCGAACCGCTCCAGCATGATGCGGTCGCTGGCGCAGACGCGGCGGATGTTCATCGACGCCGGGCTCGATTCGTACCTGTGAAGCGCGACAACTCGCCCGGCTCCGGCTTAGGAGAAGGGTGAGGGCGCTCGATCGTCCCCGAGCCGCCGAGTTCCCCCAGCCCATAGACACATGGAGGATCGCATGACCAGGACTGTGTACCGGTTCGAGTTCACGGAAGGCGTCGACATGAAGGACGTGGAGGAGACCCTGCTCCTCTCAATCCTCGCAGTCGGGTGCCTGCACGGCGAGTCGGCCATCCGGCTCGAGGTTGGGTACGCCGTCAACGCCGAGCGCCGTGTGGCCGCGGTGGACGGCACCACCCCGAGCGGCAGCGCCGTGGCCCGCGTCTTCACGGGCCTGGCCATCCACGAGTTCGGCGACGAGAACTTCAGCATCGCGCGCGTGAACGCCCCGCTCCCCGCGTCGCCGGCCGCCGCGTCGGCACCGGTCGAGGACGAGTTCGCGGGGGTCTCGTGACCGGCCCGCGATCCGACTGGCCCCGGATTCCCAATCCCCTGCCGCTCGTGCGGCTGGGACAGGGCGACTTCGTCACGGACGTGTACCCCAGGGACCTTGAACCCGGAACAGGAGACCCCATGCCACTGCTCGACAGAATCCAGCGAGGAAAGACCGTCCTGCCGCGCCGCGTGATGCTCTACGGCACGCACGGCATCGGCAAGAGCACGTTCGGCTCGATGGCCGAGCGCCCCGTGTTCATCCAGACCGAGGACGGCCTGGCCAACATCGAGTGCGAGCGCTTCCCGCTGGCCGCGTCGCTGGGCGACGTGCTCGCGGCGCTCTCGGAGCTCTACACCGCCGAGCACGACTACCGCACCGTCGTCATCGACTCGCTCGACTGGCTGGAGCGGCTGATCTGGGCCGACGTCTGCCGCGACCGCGACGTGAACTCGATCGAGGACATCGGGTACGCGAAGGGGTACGCCTTCGCCATCGACAAGTGGCGCGAGGTGCTGGCCGGTCTGGACGCGCTGCGCACCGACCGCGGCATGACGGTGATCCTCGTCGCGCACGCGAAGATCGAGAAGTTCGAGAACCCCGAGACCGAGCCGTACGACAGGTACTCGCCGCGCCTGCACAAGCTCGCCAGCGCGCTGGTGCAGGAGTGGGCCGACGAGGTGCTCTTCGCCACGTACAAGGTCCACACGCGCAAGGTGGACGAGAACTTCGGGCAGAAGAAGCACCAGGGCGTCGGCACGGGTGAGCGGATCATCCGCGCGACGGAGCGCCCGGCGCACGTGGCCAAGAACCGCCTGGGCCTGCCCGAGGAGTTCCCGCTGGATTACCGCGTCTACGCCGCGCTTGCGCGCGGCGAGGACCCGCTCGCCACGTCCTCCCACGAGCCCGCGCCCGAACCCGCCGCGTCCACCACGTCCGCGCCCGAACAAGGAGCCTGAATCATGGCGAACCTGAACAACTTCAACGCCGGCGAAGTCGACCCGTCCGTCGGCTTCGACCCGATCCCCGCGGGCAAGTACCTCGCGGTGATCACCGAGTCGGAGATGAAGCCCACCAAGGCCGGGCAGGGGCGGTACCTGGAGCTCACGTTCCAGATCCTCGACGGGCCGCACAAGGGCCGCCTGGTGTGGTCGAGGCTGAACCTGGAGAACAGCAACCCGACGACGGTCAAGCTGGCCCGCGCCGAACTGTCGGCGGTCTGCCGCGCGGTGGGCGTCATGGCCCCCAAGGACAGCGTCGAACTCCACAACATCCCGCTGGAGGTCAGCGTCGGGTGCAAGAAGCGCCAGGACACCGGCGACATCACCAACGTCGTGAAGGGGTACGCCCGCAAGGGCGGCGGGGCCGCAGCGCCGAGCGCGGGGCGTCCGGCGGCCGGGGCGGGATCGCCCCCGCCCTGGAAGCGGTGAGCGCCCGCGGGGACCGTCAGTTTCCGCATCGCCAGGGAGAGGCTATGACCGAGTCAGGGACGATCAAGTGCGGAGACTGCGGCGTGGACACGCCGGCGCGGGGCGCGACGCAGCGCTACTGCCCGACGTGCTCCACGCGCCGCGATCTGGTGCGAAAGCGGCTGTGGGCGCGCGGCCACCCGCCATCGCCGCTCCAGCGGGAGCGCAACGCGCGGCACGCCGCGCGGAGGACGGCGATGGTGCGGGAGGCGGGCGCGCGACTCAGCGACGACGCCACGCGCGACATCGATTGGCTCGCTCCTGAAGCGCCGGCGCTCGCGTGGATGGTGCGTCTCGCGGCTCCCTTCACCTACGCGACCTCGAAAAACCACACCTACGCGCTGCGGCGGTCTGGGCACGTCGCGCTGAGGCGGGAATCCGCCCATGCGAGGGCCGCCATTTCGCAGAGAATCCGCGAGGCGTTCCGCGGGCGGCGCGTGGCTCACAACAAGGTGTGGATCGACCTGCTCGTGCAGAAGCCCGACCACCGGGGCGACGCCATCAACGTCGTGGACCTGGTCTGCGATGCGATCAAGGACGCGATCGGTGTCGATGACCGCTGGTTCTGCATCAGGCGGCTGGATTGGGAGATCGCCAAGTCCGATCCCATGCTCTACATCGGGATCGGCCAAGAGGCGGAGTACGACGCCCAGGTGTGCTCACACTGCGGGGTGATCAAGCCCCTGGGCGCGTTCACTCGCCGAGCCAAAGCCAAGCTCGGAGTCGGGCGGGCGTGCCGCGATTGCCTGCGTGCGGGCCGGAAGCACGCCCGCTACGCGACGGAGACATCCCGCTGATGCAACTCCGCCCCTACCAGCACGAGGCGGTGCAGGCGGTCTACGGCCACCTGCGCGAGCGCGACGACAACCCGTGCGTCGTCATCCCCACGGGCGGCGGCAAGACGCCGGTGATCGCGACCATCTGCCGCGACGCGGTGAACCTGTGGAACGGCCGCGTCGTGATCCTGGCCCACGTCAAGGAACTGCTCGAGCAGGCCGCCGACAAACTCCGGCACATCGCGCCCGAGGTGCCGCTGGGCGTCTACTCGGCTGGCCTGAAGCGCAAGGACCTCGGCTACGCCGTCACCGTCGCGGGCATCCAGTCGATCTGGAAGAAGGCGTGCGACCTGGGGCCGGTGGACCTGGTCGTCATCGACGAGGCGCACATGGTCCCCGCCGAGGACGACGGGATGTACCGACAGTTCATCGCTGACGCGAAGGCGGTGAACCCGCAGGTGCGGATCGTGGGCCTGACGGCGACGCCGTACCGCATGAAGTCGGGCTCAATCTGCGCCCCGCCCCCCACGAGCATTCTCAATCACGTCTGCTACGAGGTCGGCGTGCGCGAACTGATCGTGCAGGGGTACCTCTCGCCCCTTCGCACGAAGGCGGGCCTGCAGCGGGTGGACACCAGCGACCTGCACGTCCGCGCCGGGGAGTTCGTCGCCAGCGAGGTCGAAGACCTCATGGACAAGGATGCCCTGGTCGAGGGGGCGTGCGCCGAAATCGTCGAGCACACGAAGGACCGGCGCGCCACGTTGATCTTCTCGTCGGGCGTCCGCCACGGGCAGCACATTGTGGACGTGCTCAAGACCAGGCACGGCGTCGAGTGCGGGTTCGTGTCCGGCGACACGCCCGACGGGGTGCGTGCGGGGCTGCTGCGCCGGTTCCGCGCGGGCGAACTGACGTACCTGTGCAACGTCAACGTGCTGACCACCGGGTTCGACGCCCCGCACATCGACTGCGTAGCGCTGATGCGGCCGACCATGTCGCCGGGGCTGTACTACCAGATGGTCGGGCGCGGCTTCCGCCTGCACCCCGGCAAGGCCGATTGCCTCGTCCTGGACTTCGGCGGCAACGTGCTGCGGCACGGACCGGTGGACGCGGTCCGCGTGAAGGAGCCGGGGGCGGGCGAGGGGGAAGCGCCGGCGAAGGAGTGCCCGCGGTGCCATGCCCTGATCGCGACGGGCTACCAGACGTGCCCGGAGTGCGGGCACGCCTTCCCCGAGCCGCAGCGGCGCACGCACGAGGCCACCGCCGCGAGCGTCGGCATCCTGTCGGACCAGGCGACGCGCGCCGAGGAGCGCGTCAGCGAGACGTCGTACCACGTCCACCGCAAGCGCGACGATCCGTCGGCCCCGCCGACCATGCGCGTCGAGTACCGCCTGGGGTTCAATCGCTGGCAGCGTGAGTGGGTCTGCTTCGACCACACCGGGTACGCGCGGACAAAGGCGGAGGCGTGGTGGCGCGCCCGTTCGGTTGAACCGGTGCCCGCGAGCACCGAGGAGGCCGTCGAGCTCGCGCGGGCCGGCGCGCTCGCGCCCACGCTTTCGGTCACCGTCGAGCGCAAGGCCGGCGAGAAGTACGACCGCGTCGTCGGTCACCGCATGGGCGACAAGCCGCCGCGGCTGGAGAGCGACGAAGGCCTGCCCGACGTGCCCCAGCCCGTGGGCACCACCTACGGCATCCCGGACGAGGAGATCCCGTTTTGATGGGAGCGCCGTCGCCCAGTACGCCCGACGTCGCGCTGGCCTGCCTTCGGGCGGGCCTGAGCGTCATGCCGGCGCTCCTTGCCGAGAAGCGCCCGGCGCTGCCGACGTGGAAGGCGTACCGGGAGCGACTGCCGACGCAGGATGAGGTGCGTTCCTGGTTCGGGCCGGACACACCCATGTGCGTCGTGACGGGCGCGGTCTCGGGCAACCTCGAGATGATCGACTTCGACCAGCGCGGCGAGCTCTTCGATCGCTGGGCGGCCCACGTCGAAGAGCACATGCCGGGCCTTGTGTCCCGCCTGTACGCCGAGCGGTCGCAGCGCGGCGGGCGTCACGTCGCGTACCGCTGCGAGGCGCCCGTGTGCGGCAGCCTGAAACTGGCCCAGCGCCCCGGCCCGGCGGGCGGCGGCGACAAGGCGGTCACGCTCATCGAGACGCGGGGCGAGGGCGGCCTCTTCCTCTGCGCGCCCACGTCGGGGTACGAGGCGATCCAGGGCGACCTGCGCGCCCTGCCGGTCGTGACGGCCGACGAGCGCGACGTGCTGCTCGGGTGCGCCTGGGCCCTCGACGAATCGCCCCGCCCCCAGCGCCCCGTGCTCGGGGAGGGGGAGGAGGGGGTTTCGTCGGTGTCAGAACACGCAGCGGGCGTGCGCCCGGGCGACGACTTCAACGCCCGCGGGGACGTGCGCGAGCTCCTCCAATCGCACGGCTGGCGGCGGGTCCGCGCGGGCGAGAACGAGCACTGGTGCCGGCCCGGCAAGGAGCACGGCACGAGCGCGACGCTCAAGGACGGGGTCTTCTACGTCTTCTCCAGCAACGCGCCGCCCTTCGAGCCCCAGCAGGGGTACGCGCCCTTCGCGGTGTACGCCCTGCTCGAGCACGGCGGGGATTTCGCGGCCGCCGCTTCGGCGCTGCGGGACCGGGGCTACGGCTCCAAGCCCGACGACGGCGGCGACGTGGACCTCTCGGCCTTCGCGGGCGCAACGCCAGCGAAC
>CALKJU010000044.1 GCA_937995535.1 uncultured Alphaproteobacteria bacterium | reverse complement strand
CCGCAGAGATCCACCCAAAGAACCCGAAGGCTCCTCGAGCATTCCTCCACGTCAACCCAAGAGACACGCTACCGACGGCCCAACCAGGACCGCCGCCAGCACATCCCTTCCCCACTCCAACCAACCATATCAAAAGAGCATTGCCTGAGGCGGCAACAACCCGCTCCGGAACTTGCGCACCGGCTGGTCGTAGAGGCCGTCGGAGGCTGCCGTCGCCGAGCGGCGGCGACAGCAACCATCTCTAGCCAACGCGCCGGCGGCGATCAAGCCCCTATTTGCCCGGTCGCGCCGTCGCCGGCGCGCCGCCGTCTGGCGCGGTTGTTGCCGTTCTGTCATGGTTGCTGCGTAGAGCGAGCCGTGCTCGCGGCCCATCGGGCCGCCGGGCACAGCCGAGCAACGAGCCGGGCACCACGCGATCCCGGCCACAGGTGAGGAAGCCATGACCGTCCGCACGATTCTCGTCGCCAGCGCGGGCCTGCTCGCGAGCGGCGCGTTCCTCCCGGCCGCCGCCGTCGAGCTCACCGTCTATTCCGCGATCGAGGCCGATCAGCTCAAGACCTACAAGGAGGCGTTCGAGCGCGACGTGCCCGGCGTCGAGATCCGCTGGGTCCGCGATTCGACCGGGATCGTGACGGCCAAACTGCTCGCCGAGAAGGACAACCCGCAGGCCGACGTGGTCTGGGGGCTGGCCGCGACCTCGCTCATGCTGGTCGGCCAGGAGGGCCTGCTCCTGCCCTACGCGCCCGAGGGTCTCGAAGCGATCAAGCCGGCCTACCGCGATCCGGCCGACCCGCCCTCCTGGGTCGGCATGGACGTCTGGTCGTCGGCGATATGCTTCAACACCGTCGAGGCCGAGGCCAAGGGCCTGCCCAAGCCCTCCTCCTGGGCGGATCTCACCAACCCGATCTACAAGGGCCAAGTGGCGATGCCCAATCCCGCCTCGTCCGGGACCGGCTATCTGATGGTCTCGGCCTGGCTGCAACTGCTCGGTGAGGAGAAGGGCTGGGCGTTCATGGACGCGCTGCACGAGAACATCGCCGCCTATACCCATTCCGGCTCGAAGCCCTGCCGCCAGGCCGGGGCCGGCGAGTACGCGATCGGCATCTCCTTCGAGTACCGTGCGAGCCGGACCAAGTCGGACGGCGCGCCGATCGACATCATCCTGCCGAGCGAGGGCCTCGGTTGGGACATGGAGGCGGCGGCGATCATCAAGACCACCTCGAAGCTCGAGGCGGCGCAGAAGCTCATGGACTGGGTGATCTCGCCGACGGCCAACAGGCTCTACGCCGAGGGCTATGCGATCGTGGCCCTGCCGGGGATCGCCGGCAAGCTGCCGCACATCGAGGGCGACATCGAATCGATGCTGATCGACAACGACTTCGTCTGGGCCGCGGCGAACCGGGAGCGGATCCTGGCCGAGTGGGGCCGCCGCTACGACGCCAAGTCCGAGCCGCGCAGCTGAGCCCCGCGACCGCCCCCGGGACCGGCCGCGGTCCCGGGGCTCCCCCGCCAGTACGAGGGCCGATGACCCGCGGCTCCGACGGCGAGGCCTATCTCCGGATCCGCGGGGTGACCAAGCGGTTCGGCACATTCACCGCGCTCGAGGCGGTCGATCTCGACGTCCACGAGGGCGAGTTCGTCGCTTTCCTCGGCCCCTCGGGCTGCGGCAAGACGACGTTGCTGCGCGCGATCTCCGGCCTCGACGTACAGAGCGAGGGGCGGATCTGGCAGGGCGGCCGGGAGATCTCGACCCTCCCGGTCGGCGAGCGCGACTTCGGCATCGTCTTCCAGTCCTACGCACTCTTTCCGAACCTGACGATCTTCGACAATGTCGCCTATGGTCTGGTCGCGGCGCGGCGGCCGAAGGCCGAGATCCGGGCCCGGGTCGCCGAGCTGCTGCAGCTCGTCGGCCTCGCCGACCAGACCGCCAAATACCCGGCGCAGCTCTCCGGCGGACAGCAGCAGCGGGTGGCGCTGGCCCGGGCGCTGGCCCTCTCGCCCGGCCTGCTGCTCCTCGACGAGCCGCTCTCCGCCCTCGACGCCCGGGTCCGGGCGCGCCTGCGCGGCGAGATCCGCGATCTGCAGCGCCGCCTCGGCATCACCACGATCATGGTCACCCACGATCAGGAGGAGGCGCTGACCATGGCCGATCGGATCGTGGTGATGAACCACGGCCGGATCGAGCAGGTGGGGCCGCCGGACCAAGTCTATGCCCGCCCGGCGACCGCCTTCGTCGCCGACTTCATCGGCCGGATGAACTTCCTGCCCGGCCGGCTGCTCGCCGCCAACCGCGCCGAGGTGCAGGGCGCCGGCCTCGCCTTCGCGCCGCCGATCGAGCTCGCACCGGGCGCCCCCGTCACGGTCTGCCTGCGCCCGGAGGACGTGGTCGTGCGCGCCGTCCCCGAGACCGGCCCGAATGTCCTGGCGATGCAGGTCGGGGTCATGGAGTTCATCGGCAACCATTTCCAGACGACGCTCCACGCGCTCGGCACGAGCCTCAACCTCTCGGCCGACCTGTCGATCAACGCGGTGCGCGACCTAGGCATCGCCGCCGGCGCCACGATCCGCGTCGCCCTGCCGCCGGAGCGGTTGCGGGTGTTCCCGCAGCCGCCCGGCTGAGGCACGGCGGTGGCGACCCTTGCCGAGGACCGGCCCCGTGTCGGCGACCGGCCGGCCGGCACCGTCCGGCAGCGTCTCGGCCGCGACGACCTGGTCATGCGCGGCGGGCTCGTCCTGGTCGCCGCCTGGCTCGGCGTGGCCGTCGTGCTGCCGCTCTGGGCGCTGCTCTCGAAGAGCGTCCAGGACCCCGACGGCCGTTTCGTCGGCCTCGCCAACTTCGCCGCCTATGCCGGCACGCCGGCGCTCTCGAGTTCGATCTGGAACAGCGTCCTGGTCGCCGCGGTCAGCACCGTCGTCTGCATCCTGCTGGCCTTCCTGTTCGCCTACGGCCTGACCCGCACCTGCCTGCCCGGCAAGGGCCTGCTCAAGACGGTGGCGCAGGTGCCGATCCTCGCCCCGTCGCTGCTGCCGGCGATCGCGCTGGTCTACATGTTCGGCAACCAGGGCTACGCCAAGAACCTGCTGATGGGCCACTCGATCTACGGGCCGATCGGCATCGTCCTGGGCTCGGTGTTCTGGACCTTCCCGCACGCGCTGATCATCATCACCACTGCGCTGGCCCTGTCCGACGCGCGCCTCTACGAGGCGGCCGCGGCGCTGCGCGCCTCGCGCTCGCGGGTCTTCTGGACGGTCACCCTGCCCGGTGCGCGCTACGGCCTGATCAGCGCCACCTTCGTCGTCTTCACCCTGGTCATCACCGATTTCGGCGTGCCCAAGGTGATCGGCGGGCAGTTCAACGTGCTCGCCACCGACGTCTACAAGCAGGTGGTGGGCCAGCAGAACTTCCAGATGGGCGCGGTCGTGGGCCTAGTCCTGCTCGTGCCGGCCCTGCTCGCCTTCGGCGTCGACCGCCTCGTCCAGCGCCGCCAGACGGCGCTCCTCTCGGCCCGCGCGGTGCCCTACACGCCCAAGCCGGACCCGCTTGTCGACCGCGTCTTTCTCGTCGTCTGCGCGCTCATCGCGGCGGCGATCCTGGTCGTCCTCGGCACCGCCCTGTTCGCCTCGCTCGTCACCTTCTGGCCCTACAATCTCAGCTTCACGCTCAGGAACTACGACTTCGACCGGATGGACGGCGGCGGCTGGGAGAGCTACCGCAACTCGCTGACCATGGCGAGCTGCACCGCCCTGTTCGGGACGGCGGTAGTCTTCATCGGCGCCTGGCTGGTCGAGAAGAGCCGTGGCTTCGCGCAGGGCCGGGCGGTGGTCCACATGCTGGCGCTGCTGCCGCTCGCCGTGCCCGGCCTCGTGCTCGGGCTGGGCTACATCTTCTTCTTCAACGCGCCCGGCAACCCGCTCAATTTCCTGTACGGCTCGATGGCGATCCTGGTGCTCTGCACGATCGCGCATTTCTATTCCGTGGCGCACCTCACCGCGGTCACCGCGCTGAAGCAGATCGATCCCGAGTTCGAGACCGTGTCCGCCTCGCTGCGCGTGCCCTTCTACCGGACCTTCGCCCGCGTCACGCTGCCCGTCTGCCTCCCCGCCGTGCTCGACATCGCCATGTACCTGTTCGTCAACGCGATGACGACCGTGTCGGCGGTCGTGTTCCTCTACGCGCCGAGCACGACCCTGGCCGCGATCGCGGTGCTCAACATGGACGATGCGGGCGACGCGGCACCGGCGGCGGCCATGGCGATCCTGATCTTCGCCACGTCGGCCGCGGTGCGGCTCGTCTACGTCCTGGTCACCGGCCGCCTCCTCTACCGCGCCCAGGCGTGGCGCCGCCGCTGAGGCGACCGGCGTGAGCGCAGCCTACGACCTCGCCGTGGTCGGCGCCGGCATCCTCGGCCTCGCCCACGCGCTGGCCGGTGTCCGGCACGGTCTGCGGGTGGCGGTGCTCGACCGCGAGCCGCGCGCCAACGGGGCCTCGATCCGTAATTTCGGTTTCGTCACGGTGACCGGCCAGCAGCGCGGCGTCTGCTGGCGGCGGGCGCTGCGCTCGCGCGACGTCTGGGCCGAGATCGCCGGCCCCGCCGGGATCCGGATCGAGCACGAAGGGCTCGTCGTCGTGGCGCAGCGGCCCGAGGCGATGGCGGTGCTGGAGGCCTTCGCCGCCGGCGAGATGGGCGCCGGCTGCGTCCTTCTCGGCGCGGCGGACGTCCGCGCCCGCCTGCCAATCCCGCCCGCCACCCCGCTCGCCGGCGGCCTGCACAGCCCGCACGAGCGACGCGTCGAGTCGCGCACGGCGATCCCACGCCTCGCCGCTTGGCTCGCGGGGGCGCATGGCGTCACCTTCCTGCGGCCTGTGGCCGTGCACGGCGTGGAGCCGGGTCGGCTCGCCACCAGCGCCGGCACGGTCACCGCGCGGCGCGTCGTCGTCTGCCCCGGCGACGACCTCGTCACGCTGTTCGGCGAGCGGATCGCGTCCTACGGCTTGAGCCGCTGCAAGCTGCACATGCTGCGGCTCGCTGATCCCGGCCGCCGCCTCGGCACGGCCGTGATGTCGGACCTCAGCCTGGTGCGCTATCTCGGCTATGCCGAGCTGCCCGAGGCCGCAGCGCTGCAGCGGCGGCTCGCCGTCGAGCAGTCCGAGGCGCTGCGCCACGGCGTCCACCTCATCGTCGTGCAGAGCGCCGACGGCTCACTCGTGGTCGGCGACTCGCACCATTACGGCGACCCGCCGGAGCCGTTCGACGAGGTCGCCGTCGACGAGGTGATCCTCGACGAGCTGCGGCGCGTGCTCGATCTCGGCGCCACGCCGGTCGTCGAGCGCTGGACCGGCACCTACGCCTACGCGGCGGATCGTCTGATGCTCGTCGACCGACCCGACCCGACGATCCGCGTCGTCATCGTCACGAGCGGCACTGGCGCCAGCACCGCCTTCGCCATCGCCGAGGAAGTCCTCGACGATCTGCTCGCTGGCGGCTGAGGCGAAGGGAGAGCGGTCCATGGGCGACAGGCTGCGCGCGGTGGTCTTCGACTGGGCGGGGACGATCGTCGATCACGGCTCGCGTGCACCGATGGGCGTGTTCGTCGAGGCGTTCCGCAGCTTCGGGGTCGAGATCACGGTCGCCGAGGCGCGCCTGCCGATGGGTCTGCCGAAGCTCGACCATATCCGCGCACTGGGGGCGCAGCCGCGTATCGCCGCGGCCTGGGCGGAGCGGCACGGAACGCCCTTCGACGAGGCCGCGGCGCGTGCGGTGTACGAGCTGTTCGTCCCGATGAACGTCCGCGTGGTCACCGACCATGCCGACCTGATCCCGGGGGCGTTGGCGACCGTGGCGGCGCTGCGCCGGCGCGGCCTCAAGATCGGCTCCACCACCGGCTACACGCGCGACATCATGGAGCGGCTGGCACCCGCCGCGGCCGCCGCCGGCTACGCGCCGGACAATCTGGTCTGCGCCGGCGACCTGCCCGCCGGCCGGCCGACACCACTGATGATGTACAAGTGCTTTCTCGACCTCGTGGTGTGGCCGGCGGCGGCGGTGGTCAAGGTCGACGACACCGAGCCGGGGATCGCCGAGGGCGTGGCCGCCGGCTGCTGGGCGGTCGGCGTGACGCTCAGCGGCAACGCCGTGGGGCTCTCGGCCGAGGAGCTCGCGGCGCTGGACGACGAGCAGCGCGCAGGGCTGCACGACGCCGCCGCAGCCCGGCTCACAGGCGCCGGCGCCCATCATGTCGTCCGCTCCGTGGCCGACCTGCTGCCGGTGATCGACCTCATCGAGGCCAAGCTCGCCGCCGGCGAGAGACCGAGCTAACGGCCGAACAGATCGCGCAGCCCCTGCGTCACGCCGTCGACCACGCCCTGGCCGGGGACCTGCCGCGGCGCCACGCGGTCCACGCCGCGCTGTAGGATCTGCCCGCACGGATCGTTCGGCACGATACCGATGAAGGCGTCGGCGAGCAGCGCCGGCGGGAAGAGGATCGCCGTGCCGATCAGGCGGCCGACCGTGCCGGCGAGCCCGGCCTCGTCGAGCCCGACCCGCGGCGCGCCGAGCGGGCCGGTGACCCGCACCGGGATGCCCAGGCTGAGATCGAGGCCCTTGGGCTGTGGCCGCAAGGTCAGCGCCCAGCGCTCCTCGCGCAGATCGACCTTGCCCTCGCCGATCGTCGTCGCGCGTGCGGTGTCGACCAGCAGCACCTCCGGCCGGATCACACCGTCCACGGCGTCGAGCCGCGCCACCAGGCACGGCATCGCCACCCACTCCCGGCGCGGTGCCGCGCCGATCAGCCCGAGGAAGCGCTGCATGCCGACGACCGGCGCTGCCGCCGCGTCGGCGTTGATGCGGCCGTTCACGAAATAGGCTGCGGCACGCCCGCTGAGGCTCCGCGCCAGCGCGCGCGGCGAGGCACCGCGGGCGGTCACGTCGATCTTGAGCCGGCCGCGAGCATCGAACAGGTCGGGAGCGCCCCACAGGGCGACGAACGCGCCCAGATCCGCATCCTCGGAGGTCAGCGCGAGGCTCACCGCCGGATCCGCCCCGCTCTCGTCCAGGACCGCGCGCAGCTGGTACGTCGATCCGGCGAAGCTGATCGCATCGGCGCTGAGCCGCGCCCTGCGCCCGGCGGTGAGCAGGGTCGCGTGCAGATCGTGCAGGCGGACCCGCTCGCCCAACGTCACCTCGCCGAGGTGCAGGCTCAGCTCGAGGTCGAGCCGGTCGAGCGGCGGCCGCGGCAGCGGCTCGCTCGAGAACACCGAACCCTGGCGGGAGCCGCTTGCTGCCGAGCCGCTGCCGGCCGCGTCGCGCACCACCACGCTGTCGACCTCGAGGACGGCATCGAGGCGCGGTGGGCTGCCGGGCAGGAACTCGAGCCGCCCGGTCGCTGTGCTGCCGGCGACCGTGAGCCGCAGATCGTCGGCGACGATCCGCTCGCCCCGCCGGCCGAGGAGAACGTCGACGGCAATCGGCCCTGACAGCGGGAAGCCGGCGCCCAGCGCGCCGCGCAGCTCCAGCCTCTGGCCGCTCCGCTCCGGTCGGATCCGGGCGCTGTCGAGGCGCAGCTCGCCGGGCCCGCCGAGCGCCGCGTAGTCGAGCGTGATACGCCCGGTGCCGAGCCGCACCTCCGTCGGCCAAGCGACCGGCGCCGCCGGCTGTGCCATCACCCGCGCCGCCGACCCGCCGACGGTGCAGGCGGCGACGAGCAGCAGGATCAGCCGGGCGGCGTGCATCGTGGCATGATCGCCGGGCGGGGCGCGGGGCGCAACCGACCGATCATTGACCGCGGGACGCCGATTGCCTAGAACGCCGCGGCCCATTTTCGGGCCCGGTGGCTTGCTCGAGGGCGCCGGGCAGGATCCCAGACTGAAGGCACTCCGATGGCGGTTCCGAAGCGGAAGACTTCACCCTCGCGGCGCAATATGCGTCGCTCGCATCATGCGCTCTCCGTGCCCAACGTCGCCGAGGACAAGGAGACGGGCGAGATCAAGCGGCCGCATCACATCGATCTGAAGACCGGCATGTATCGCGGCCGGCAGGTGATCGTGAAGAAGGAGAAGGCCGAGGCGGCCGAGGAGGAGTAGCCTCGGGGCCCGGCCCCGCTCAGCGCTGCGCCAGCACCGCCGTCAGCGGCGCCTGCTGGCTTGAAGCCGTGTGCAGCGGCTGGCACTCGCCGTCCGAGGCATCGGCCAGCGCCACGTCCGGCCAGAAGCAGTACCAGGCGAGCCGCCCCTTCTGCAGCACCAGGAACGAGTACTTGTTGATCTGATCGACGATCGAGGTGCGCACCTCGTAGCCCTGGGCGAGCAGGTCTGCGGTGCGCGTCGGCCCGTCGGCCAGCGCCGGGCCCGCGGTCAGCAGGAGCGCGATGGTCGTCGTCCGTAGCATGGTTGCGTTCCTCCACATGCGCTCGCGGGCTCCCCGACCCGCCGCCCCGTCCGGCCAGCAGCGGCCGTCTGCGCGGCCTCTTTGAAACCGGACGACAACCGCATCGCTGTGCTGGATAGCACAGGGCAACACCGCCGCCGGATCGGTGGCGATCTGCGACCGGCTATGCGGCATGATCGACGCGAGCGTTGCCGGGAGACCGCCATGTCCGCCGCCGCCCCGATCCTGGTCAACCGTGCCCCGGTGCTGACGCTGTGGGCCGCCGTGGTGGCCGAGCGGCTGGGCTTCGACCGCCGCGAGGCGCTGACCCTCGGTCGTGCCGTTGCCGGGCTCACCGCGCACGCCAAAGGGGTACGGCTCGGGATCTACGAGCCGAGCGCCGAGGATGCCGGCGAGCGGCGCCAGCGCCTGACGGAGGGCGAGGCGCTGCACGTCGCACTGCTGGGGCGCGCCGTCCCGGCGGTCGCGACACCCGGCGGAATCCGCGCCACCGCGAAGGGCCAGCCGACCGATCCCGCCGCCGTCGAGCGCTATCTGCGCGCCAAGTTCGGCGACCGGCTGGACGAGGTGCGGGCAACGATGGAACGGGTCGCGGCGAGCTACCCGCCCGCCGAGCTCGCGCACATCGCCTTTCGCCTCTACGAGCGCTTCCGCCCCGAGGTGCCGCCGGACGAGACGGGCTGGGGCAAGGCCGGCACGCTCGACTTGGCACAAATCGCCCGCTGCGCGCGAGGGTAGTTCCGCTCCGTCGTGACGCGCCGGGAGGGCTTCGGCAGTGGTAGCGGAGGAGGGATTTGAACCCCCGACCAAGGGATTATGATTCCCCTGCTCTACCGCTGAGCTACTCCGCCACGCGGTAGGCGGCAGGTAGGTCCGTGTCCGTGAGGTGTCAAGCCGCGGCGAGGAGCGGTGCCGCCTCGATGAACCCGCCGCCGAGGACGCGCGATCCGGCATAGACGACACAGGCTTGGCCCGGCGCCACGCCGCGCTGCGGCCGGGCGAAGCGCACCCGCCAGCGCCCGGCGCCGTCCGCCGCCACGGTGGCCGGCGTCGCCGGCTCGTTCGCACGGTGCTTGACCGTGAGCTCGGCGCAGCCGCTCGGCTCGGCGAGCCAGCTCGTCTCACCCAGCTCCGCCTCGCCGCAGAGGCTCCAGGCCTCCGGCGCCACCGTCACCCGGTTGGCCGCGGCGTCGAGCGCGACGACGTAGAGCCGCTCGCCGGCGGCGACGCCGAGCCCGCGGCGTTGACCCACGGTGTAGCGGGCGATCCCGCGATGCGCACCGAGCTCCCGGCCGGACCGATCGACGATCGCCCCCGGCCGCAGCGTGTCCGGGCGCAGCCGGCCGACCAGCGCCGCGTGGTCGCCGTTCGGCACGAAGCAGATGTCCTGGCTGTCCGGCTTGGCCGCGACCGCCAGGCCGTACCGCTCGGCCACCGCGCGGACCTCGGCCTTGCGCATCTCGCCGAGCGGGAACCGCACGAAGGCGAGCTGCTCGGCGGTGGTCGCGAAGAGAAAGTAGCTCTGGTCGCGAGCCTCGTCGGCGGCCCGGTGCAGCTCCGCGCCGTCCGGTCCGTCGAGCCGCCGCGCATAGTGGCCGGTCGCCAGCGCCGCCGCACCGAGATCGCGTGCGATCTGCAGCAGGTCCTCGAACTTGAGCCGCTGGTTGCAGCGCACGCAGGGGATCGGCGTGCGCCCGGCGGCGTAGGTCGCGGCGAAGTCCTCGATCACTGCGGCCCGAAAGCGCGCCTCGAAGTCGAGCACGTAGTGGGCGATGCCGAGGCGGTCGGCGACGGCCCGGGCGTCGCGGATGTCCTGCCCGGCGCAGCACCGGCCCGGTCGCCCGATCGCCTGCCCGTGGTCGTAGAGCTGCAGCGTGATGCCCACGACCTCGTGACCCTGCTCGTGGAGGAGCGCGGCGGTCACCGAGCTGTCGACCCCGCCCGACATGGCGACGACGACGCGCATCGCCCTCAGCCCGACAGCAGCGTGGTGCGCGGCACGCGCACGACCAGCCCGTCGAGCGCCTGCGTCATGCGGATCTGGCAACCGAGCCGCGAGGTCGCGGCCAGCGACTCGGCGAGATCGAGCATGTCCTCCTCCTCGGGCGACGGCGGCGGCAGGCGCGCGAACCACCGTTCGTCGACATGGAGATGGCAGGTCGCACAGGCCATCGCCCCGCCGCAGGCGCCTTCGATGTCGATCGCGTTGCGGCGCGCGACCTCGAGCAGGCTCGCACCGCAGGCGGCGTCGCAGGCCCGCACCTCGCCGTCGGGCAGGAGGAAGGTGACCAGCGGCAGGGTCAGACCGAAAAGCTCTCGCCGCAGCCGCAGCGCGCCTTCTCGTTCGGATTGCGGAACACGAACTGCGCGCCGAGCTGGTCCTCGACGAAGTCGACCTCGGTGCCGAGCAGATAGAGCATCGCCTTGGGGTCGATGACCACGGTCACGCCGTCGGCCTCGACCACCTCCGCGCCCGGCTCGATGTCCCGCGCGAACTCGAAGTGGTAGCTCATGCCCGAACAGCCGGTCGTGCGCACGCCGAGGCGCAGGCCCTTCGCGGCCTCGCCCTGCCCTGCCAGGAGTTCGCGCGCGCGGCGCAACGCCGCGGGCGTGAACGACACAGCGCTCATGACCCCACCCAGCTCCAGCCGACGCAACCACCCCTCTATGTCGTGACGGGCGGCGCACTGGCAAGGGTCGCGGCCGTGCGGCCGGTCGCGACAGGGATCCACGCGGCGAGGAAGCGCTCGATGTCCTCCTCGGTGGTCGACCAGCCGAGGCTGATGCGGATCGCGCAGCGCGCGAGGGTCTCCGCCAGGCCCATGGCCAGGAGCACGTGCGACGGGCCGACCTTGCCCGACGAGCAGGCGGCGCCCGAGCTGACCGCGATCCCGGCCAGATCGAGCGCCATGAGCTGCGTCGCATTGTCGAGGCCCGGACAGACGAGGCAGGTGGTGTTCGGCAGGCGCGGACGCCCGCGGCCGAGCACGATCGCATCCGGCCGAGCCGCGAGCACGGCCTCCTCGAGGCGCTCGCGCAGCGCGGCCAGCCGTGACGCCTCCTCCGGCGCGACCGCATCCAGCGCCGCCGCCCAGCCCAGCGCCGCCGGCAAGTTCTCCGTGCCGCCGCGGCGATGACGCTCCTGCGCCCCACCGCGCAGGCGCGGCACGATCTCGATCCCCGGACGCAGCGCCAAAGCGCCGATCCCGACCGGCCCGCCCATCTTGTGCGCGCTCAAGGAGAGGAGATCCGCACCGAGCGCGGCGATGTCGACCGGCATCCGGCCGAGCGCCTGGGCCGCGTCGACATGGAGCACCGCCCCCGCCGCGTGGACGATCTCGGCCGCGGCTCGGCAAGGCTGAACGATCCCGGTCTCGTTGTTGGCGAGCATGAGCGAGACGAGGCGCGGCCGCTGGCGGGCCACCAGCTCGCGCAGCGCCGCCAGATCCACCAGCCCGTCGGCGCGCACCGGCGCCCGCGCCGCGTCGGGCACGGCCTCCAGCACCGAGACGTGCTCGATGGCCGAGACCACGACCGGTCCGGCGAGGCCATGAAGGCCCAGATCGTTGGCCTCGGTGCCGCCGCTGGTCAGCACGAGGTCGTCGGGCGCCACGCCGACCGCCTGCGCGATCCGTGCCCGCGCCGCGTCGAGCGCGCGCCGCGCGGTCCGGCCGAAGCCGTGCACCGATGACGGGTTGCTGGGCGGCCCGAGCGCGGCCGTGATCGCCGCGACCGCCTCGGGGCGCGTCGGCGCGGTCGCGTTGTGGTCGAGATAGACGGGCCGGCTGGACCTCAACCGGCGCGCGGCAGCTTGTGCACCGGCGTCGTCCCCGCCTCGAGCTCGGCCAACCGCGCCTCGAGCGCCTGGACCTGCCCGGTAAGGCGGTCGATGGCGCGGCTCACCGGGTCGGCGGCCGTTCCCGGCTCGGTGCCGTAGGCGGCGAAACAGAACTGGCGGTCGGTCAGGACCGGCTGCGGCCCGACCGCGCGCGCCGGGATGCCGACCACCGAGACCCCGGGTGGCACGGGCTTGAGGACCACCGCGTTGGAGCCGATCCGCGCCCCTTCGCCGACGCTGAACGGGCCGAGCACCGCAGCACCGGCACCGACGATCACGCCGTTACCGATGGTCGGGTGGCGCTTGCCCTTGTCGAGGCTCACCCCGCCCAGCGTGACGCCCTGGTAGAGCGTGACGTCGTCGCCGATCTCGGCCGTCTCGCCGATCACCACGCCCATGCCGTGGTCGATGAACAGGCGCCGACCGATGCGAGCCCCCGGGTGGATCTCGATGCCGGTCAGCATCCGCGCGAGTTGCGACAGGAACCGCGCCGACAGATGCCAGCCGCGGCGCCACAGGGCGTGCGCGACGCGGTGGAAGATCAGCGCGTGGATCCCCGGATAGCAGAGCAGCACTTCGACCCGCGAGCGGGCGGCCGGGTCGCGGGCGAAGACCGCGTCGATATCTTCTTTGAGACTCTTGAACATGGCCGTTCGCCCGAGATATGAAGAGCGGGTTTTGTCCGCGCGCCGCACAAGCGCAGCCGCGTCATCCGCCACATGCAGGTATGCACGGCGAATGACGCCTGCCAGCCCCCGACGCCCTGCCACTATAGGTGCGGCGGTCGGGGGGTCAACGAGACCGCCGAGGACCGGCGGGGCGCGCGGCCGGGAGCACGCCGGTAGGGCGGGACGTCAGGTCGGAGAAGGGGATGCCCGAGGTCATCTTCAATGGCTCGGATGGCCGGCTGGAAGGCCGCTATGTGCACGGGGAGGGGCCGACCGCGCCGCTGGCGCTGGTCCTGCACCCGCATCCGCAGCACGGCGGGACGATGAACAACCGCCTCGTGTATGCTATGTTTCATATGTTCGTGCGGCGCGGCTTCTCCGTGCTGCGCTTCAACTTCCGCGGCGTCGGGCGCAGCCAGGGGGTCTTCGACCACGGCCAGGGCGAGCTGCGTGATGCCGCCGCCGCGCTCGACTGGATGCAGCAGCACAACCCGAACAGCACCGGCTGCTGGGTCGCGGGCTTCTCCTTCGGCGCCTGGATCGCCATGCAGCTCCTCATGCGCCGGCCGGAGATCCAGGGCTTCATGTGCGCGAGCCTGCCGGCCAACATGTACGATTTCGGGTTCCTCGCCCCCTGCCCGTCCTCGGGTCTGATCGTGCATGGCGAGCGCGACATGGTGACGCCGACCGAGGCGGTGACCAAGCTGGTGACCAAGCTCAGCCAGCAGCGCGGCATCGTGATCGACTTCGAGACCATCGAGGGCGCCGATCACTTCTTGAACGGCTACATGAGCGAGTTCGAGTCGATCTGCGAGGCCTACCTCAACAAGCGTCTGAAGCCCGTGTCGGAGACCCGCCCGCTCGCCTTCGCGCGCTGACGGCTCCGGCATGACGTTTCGTTCCGAGCTGCTGCGGACGCTCGCCGACCGCGGCTACATCCATCAGTGCACCGACGCCGCGGCGCTCGACGAGCTGGCGTTGCGCGAGCCCGTGGTCGGCTATGTCGGCTTCGACTGCACGGCGGACAGCCTGCATGTCGGCCACCTCGTCAGCATCATGATGCTGCGCTGGCTGCAGCGGACCGGGCATCGGCCGATCGCGCTGATCGGCGGCGGCACGACCAAGGTCGGCGATCCGTCCTTCCGGGATGAGAGCCGCCCGCTCCTGAGCGACGCGCAGATCGAGGCGAACAAGGCCGGGATCCGCCGCTCGCTGGCGCGTTTCCTCGACTTCGACGGCGGAGCCCTGCTGCTGGACAACGCCGTCTGGCTCGACGAGCTGCGCTACATTCCGTTCCTGCGCGATTTCGGCACGCACTTCACCGTCAACCGCATGCTGACCTTCGACTCGGTCCGGCTGCGGCTCGAGCGCGAGCAGCCGTTGACCCTGCTCGAGTTCAACTACATGGTCATGCAGGCCTACGACTTCCTGGAGCTGAGCCGCCGCCACGGCTGCAGGCTGCAGATGGGCGGGTCCGACCAGTGGGGCAACATCGTCAACGGCGTCGAGCTCGGGCGGCGGATCGACGGGGTGCAGCTGTTCGGCCTGACCACGCCGCTGCTGACCACCGCGGCCGGCGAGAAGATGGGCAAGACCGCCGCCGGCGCGGTGTGGCTCAACGCCGACCGTCTGCCGGTGTTCGACTACTGGCAGTACTGGCGCAACAGCCGCGACGCCGACGTCGGCCGCTTCCTGCGCCTGTTCACCGAACTGGCGGCGGACGAGATCGCCCGGCTCGAGCGGCT
>CALKJU010000043.1 GCA_937995535.1 uncultured Alphaproteobacteria bacterium | reverse complement strand
CTACTTCGAGAAGGACCGCGCACTGGTCCGACGCTTCCAGAAGATCGACATCCCGGAGCCGTCCGAGGACGAGGCCGTCAAGATCCTGCACGGGCTGAAGCCGAGCTACGAGCAGCACCACCAGGTCCGCTACACCAACGCGGCGATCAAGGCCGCGGTGACGCTCTCGACCCGCTACATCCACGACCGCAAGCTGCCGGACAAGGCGATCGACGTGATCGACGAGGTCGGCGCCGCGCAGATGCTTCGGCCGCCGCATCTGCGCAAGAAGACCGTCGGCGCCAAGGAGATCGAGGAGATCGTCTCGAAGATCGCGCGGGTCCCGATCAAGGCGGTCAACGTCCGCGACAAGGAGGCGCTGCGCACCCTCGACGCCGATCTCAAGAGCGTGGTCTTCGGTCAGGACCGGGCGATCGAGGCGCTGGCGTCGGCGATCAAGCTGAGTCGGGCCGGCCTGCGCGATCCGCAGAAGCCGATCGGCTGTTACCTGTTCTCCGGCCCGACCGGGGTCGGAAAGACCGAAGTCGCCAAGCAGCTCGCCAAGATCATGGGGATCGAGCTGATCCGCTTCGACATGTCGGAGTACATGGAGCGGCACGCGGTCTCGCGGCTGATCGGAGCGCCGCCGGGCTATGTCGGTTTCGATCAGGGCGGCCTCTTGACCGATGCGGTCGATCAGCATCCGCATGCGGTGCTGCTCCTCGACGAGATCGAGAAGGCGCACCCCGACGTCTACAACGTCCTGCTGCAGGTCATGGACTATGGGAAGTTGACCGACAACAACGGCAAGACGGTCGACTTCCGCAACGTCATCCTGATCATGACGACCAACGCCGGCGCGGCCGACATGGCCAAGAACGCCATCGGATTCGGCCGGACGACGCGCGAGGGCGAAGATACCGAGGCGATCAAGCGGCTGTTCACCCCGGAATTCCGCAATCGGCTCGACGCCGTCATCCCGTTCGCCGGGTTGACCCCGCCGATCATCGCCAACGTGGTACAGAAGTTCGTCCGCGACTTGGCTGCGCAGCTCGCGGACAAGCGTGTCACCATCGAGTTCGACGAGGCGGCGCTCGCCTGGCTCGCCGAGAAGGGCTACGAGCCCCTCTTCGGCGCGCGGCCGCTCGCCCGGGTCATTGAAGAGTACGTCAAGCGACCGCTCGCCGACGAGCTGCTCTTCGGGCAGCTCAGCAAGGGCGGCAAGGTCATCGTGACCATCGAGAACGACAAGCCTGCGTTCCGGTTCAGCGCCGGGATGGCGGTAGCACTGCTGCCTCCCCCCGATCCCGACGAGGGGGACGAGGAAGAGGACGAGGACAAGATCGTCGAGACGGTGACGTAAGAGCGGCGCCTACTTGGCTGGGCGCGCTTCTCCGCTCGCTCCGGCGCCTTCGGGGACCTGCTCGCGCACGCCACCCCACCGCGCAAGCTGCTCGTAGAGTACGGGGACGACGAACAGGGTCAGCAGCGAGGCGAAGGCCAGTCCGCCCGTGATCACAGCGCCGATCGGCTGGCGGCTCTCGGCGCCGGCTCCGCTGGCGAAGGCCAGCGGCAGCGATCCCAGGATCATCGCGATGACGGTCATCAGGATCGGGCGCAGCCGCAGCACCGCGGCCTCCACCACCGCCTCGCGCAGGCCGCGCCCACGCTCACGGAGCTGGTTGGCGAACTCGACGATCAGAATGCCGTTCTTGGTCGTCAGCCCGATGAGCAGGATCAGGCCGATCTGGCCGTAGATGTCGAGGCTCGCGCCGAGCAGCCAGAGCGTGCCGAGCGCGCCCGTGACCGCCAGCGGCACGGTCAGCATGACCGTCAGCGGATCTCGGAAGCTCTCGAACTGCGCCGCGAGCACGAGGTACACGATCAAGAGCGCAACAGCGAAGGTGGCCAGCGCGCCGCTGCTCGTGCGCACGAATTCGCGTGATTGTCCGTCGAAGGCGAGGCTCACCTCGGCGGGCAGCATCTCGCGCCCGACGGCCTGGAAGAACGCGACGGCACGGCCGAGATCGTAGCCCTCCGCCAGGGAGCCCGTGAGTGTGATCGACGGCAGGCGGTCGAAGCGGCGCAGATCAGGCACGGTCGCGCGCTCGCTCAGGTCGAGCAGAGCCACGAGTGGAACGAGGTCGCCGCTGCGGGTGCGGACGAAGATGTCGGTCAGATCCGCCGGCGTGCGACGGTCGCTGTCCGCCGCCTGAACGATCACATCGTACTCGCGCCCCCGATCGACATAGCGGGTGATGTCCCGCGAGGCGAACATCGTCTGCAGGGTACGAGCGACGGTCTCGATCTCGACGCCGAGGTCGTCCGCCTTGCGCCGGTCGAGGATTACGTCGAGTTGGGGACGCTCCGGCGTGTAGTCGAGCTGGAGATTGGTCAGCCCGGGATTGGCCTCGGCCTCCTCCAGCACCGCCGCGGCCCAGCCGCGAACGGTTTCCATGTCCGGCCCGCCCAGCACGACCTGGACCGGCTGCGCCGCGCCGCGCAGGCCGAGGCCCTGCGGGCTGACCGGGATCACGCGCGCCCCGCTGACGGCGGCCAAGTCGGGCGCCAGCGAGCTGACGATTTCCTGCTGCGAGCGCTCCCGCTGGTGCCACGGCCGCAGGCTCGCCACGACGAAGGCGCGGTGACCCTGCCCGCCGAAGCCGATGTTGGCGAACAGCCGCTCCAGCTCGCCCGTGCCGCGGAGGCGCTCGATGATGGCCTCGATCTCGGCCACCTGTGCGTCGGTGTAGGTCACCGTGGCGCCTTCGGGCGCGGTCACCGAGACGAAGAAGCGCGAACGGTCCTCGAGCGGGGTGAGCTGCCGGGGTAGCGCCTGCAGCAGACCATGACCGAGCCCGGCGCAACCCATGGCGAGCCCGAGCACCAGGACCGGTGCGCGAAGGGCACCCTCGAGCCCGCGGCGGTAGGCCTCGCCGAGGCGGCGCGACGCTAGGGTGACCAGCGCGCGCGACCCGCGCTCCGGGCGCGCCTGGAGCACGGCCGCGCAGAGCGTGACGCAGGTGGTCAGTGCCACGAGGGTCGAGATGACCACGGCGGTCGCCAGCGTGATCCCGAACTCGCGGAACAGGCGGCCGACCTGCCCCTCCATGAACGACAGCGGCAGGAAGACCGCGACCAGCGCGGCCGAGGTGGCGAGCACGGCGAAGGTCACCTCGCTTGTGCCGAGCTCCGCTGCCAGCCGCGGCGGCTCGCCTGTCTCGATCCGCCGCTGCACGTTCTCGAGAACGACGATGCCGTCGTCGACGACCAGACCAATGGCCAGGATCAGCGCCAGCAGGGTCAGGACGTTGATGGAGAAGCCCAAGGCCTGGAGCACGGCGAAGGTGCCGATCACGGAGACCGGGATGGTGATCGCCGGGACGAGGGTCGCGCGCAGGCTGCCGAGAAACAGGAAGATCACCAGCACCACGAGACCGATCGCGAGCGCCAGCGCGCGCACGACCTCGCCGATCGCCGCGCGCACGAAGATCGCATCGTCGGCCGAGACGACGATCTCCATCCCCTCCGGCAGCAACGGGCGCAGCGCCTCGAGCTGCTCGCGCACCGCCGCCGACACCGCCATCGTGTTCGCCTGTGGCTGGCGGAGGATGCCGAGGCCGACCGCCGCGCGGCCATCCGCGCGAACGACCGTCTCGCGGTCGGCGACCCCGAGCTCGACCGTCGCCACCTCGCCCAAGCGGATCGGATAGTCGCCAACCCGGCGGACGACCAGGTCGCGGAACCCCTGCGCCGTCGAGAGGCGGGTGTCGGTGCGGACCGTCAGCTCGCGGGTCGCCGACTGCACACGCCCGGCGGGCAGCTCGACGTTGTTGCGGCGCAGCGCCTGCTCGATGTCATCGACGGTCAGGCCGCGCGCCGCCATCGCCCGGCGCTCGAGCCAGATACGCATCGCATAGCGCCGCTGCCCGTAGATCTGGACCTGCGCCACGCCGTCGATCGTCGCCAGCCGGTCGACCACGAAGCGCTCGGCGTAGTCGGTGATCTCCTCGGGCTCGGCACGGTCGCTGACGAGCGACAGCCGCATGATCGGGTCGCTGTCACTGTCGGCCTTGACGACTTGCGGCGGGTCGGCGCCGTCCGGCAGGCGGGGCAGGACGCGCCCGACCACGTCGCGGATGTCGTTGGCCGCCTGGTCGACGTCGCGCCCGGGCACGAACTCGACCACCGTCCTCGACCGGCCGAGTGAGCTGATCGAGCGGATCGTGTCGACACCGTCGACGCCGCTGACGGCGGCTTCGATCACCTCGGTGATCTGTGTGTCGACCACTTCCGGCGCGGCGCCCAGATAGGTCGTGATCACGCTGACCTGTGCGCTCTCCACGTCGGGCAGCTCGCGAACCGGCAGGCGCTGCAGGCCGCCGAGGCCGAGCACCACGATCAGCAGGCTCAGCACGATCGAGAGAACGGGACGGCGAACCGCGAGCGCGGCGAGCGTCATGCCTGCGCCTCACCCGACCACGGGCGGCGTCGATAGGTCCTGGATCTCGACGACAGCACCGTGACGCAGGCGCTGCAGCCCGGTCGTGGCGACGAGATCGCCCCGATTGAGACCGGACACCACCTCGACCCGACCGAACGTCCGCCGGCCGAGCTCCAGCTCGACACGCTCGGCCGTCGTGCCGTTGATGCGATAGGCGATTGCGGTGCGTCCTTGCAGGACCACGGCCTGCTCCGGGATCGTCAGCGCCTCGCGCTCGTCCAGCACGATCTGCACGACCATGAACACGCCGACCGGCAGCGCGAGATCAGGATTCGGGATGCTCGCCCGCACCCTGAAGGCGCGCGCGACCGGATCGATCCGGCTGTCGATCGAGGTCACACGGCCGTCGAACGTCCGCTCGCGGTGCACGCTGGTGGTGGCGGTGATCGGCGCACCGATCCGGACCGCGGCGTAGAACTGCTCGGGCACAGAGAACTCGACCTCGAGCCGGTCGAGCGAGTCCAGCGTGGTGATCGTCGTGTCGGTGTCGACCCGTGCGCCGACACTGACCTCGCGCAGCCCTACGATCCCGGCGAACGGGGCGCGGATCTGCCGGTCGGCCAGCCGCTCCGCGGCCGCCACCAAACGCGCCTGCGCGGCGAGGAAGCCGGCCCGCAGCTCCGCCACGCGCGCGTCGGCCACGCTGCGGGTCCGCGCCAGCTGCTCGCCACGCTCATACTGGCCCTTGGCGTCCTCCAGTAGGGCCCTGGCCTCGTCGACGGCGGCCTGCTCCGCCCCGGCGTCGAGCTTGACGAGCAGATCGCCGATGCCGACCCGCTGCCCGGCCTCGAACAGGATCGCCTCGACGCGCCCGGAGGCAGCCGGGCGGATCTCGATCGCCTGCTCGGCGCGGCTGGTCGCCACCGCCTCGACCGTGTCGCGCACCGTGGCGGGCAGCACCTCGGCCGTGCGCACCGGCACGGGCCGCTGCGATGCGCTGCGCTCGACCGCGGCGGGCTCGGGAGCACCGACCAGCAACCATGTCCCGCCGGCGACCGCTACGACGAGGGCCAGAGCGAGCAGTTGCCGGACAAGGGTCACGAGACTGATCCAGACACCGGGGCATCGCGCGGCATATCGTCCAACGTAGCATTGGACATCTCCGGCGACATCTCCGCCGTCCGATACGGCAGCAGATCCCACAGGGCCGCGCGGTGTGCGATGAGCTCGCGCGTCTCGCGCTCGAGGAAGCGATGAACGGCCGAGCGTAGACCCGGGTCGCGGATCCAATGCGCGCTCCACGTCCAGACAGGGGCGTAGCCGCGTTGCAGCTTGTGCTGGCCCTGCGCGCCGGCTTCCACGCGCTTCAGGCCGAGGCTGATCGCAAAGTCGAGCGCGCGATAATAGCAGGCCTCGAAATGGAGGAACCGGTAGTCCTCCTGAGCACCCCAAAGCCGGCCATAGAGCGTGTCGCCGCCTAGCAAGTTCAGGGCGGCCGCCACCATGCGCCGATCGCGGCGCGCGACGACCAGGACGACGCGATCGGCCAGCCGTTCAGCGAGCAGCGCGAAGAAGCGCCGCGTGAGATAGGCGTTGCCCCAGCGGCGGTCGACCGTCGCGAGATAGAACGGGTGGAACTCGGCCAGCGCCGCGGCGGTCAGCGTCGGGCCGTGCAGGGTTTCGATGTCCAGTCCGGCCTCGGCCACCTCCCGGCGCTCGCGGCGGATCATCTTGCGCTTGGCGCTCTTGAGGCTGTCGAGGAAATCGTCGAAGTCGCGATAGCCCTGGTTGTGCCAGTGGAACTGGATGCCGCGCCGGACCAGCCAGCCCGCCTCGCCGAGCGCCCGGGCCTCGGCCGCGGTGCAGAACGTCACATGGGTGGACGACACGCCGTAGCGCTGCGTCGCCTCCACCAGAGCTCCGGCGAGCGCCGCGTGTTGGTCCACCGGTCCGAGCAGGCGCGGCCCAGGCACCGGGGTGAACGGCACGGCGGCCTGCAGCTTCGGATAGTAACGCCCGCCGGCGCGCTCGTAGGCGTCCGCCCAGCCATGGTCGAAGACGTACTCCCCGTAGGAATGGCTCTTCGCGTAGAGCGGCACGGCGCCGAGCAGCCCGGCGCCGTTTCGCAGGATGACGTGCAGCGGCTGCCAGCCGGTGCGTATCGTGGCCGAGCCGCTCTCCTCGAGCGCCGCCAGGAACCGGTGTTCGACGAACGGGTTGTCGGCACCGACCAGTGCGTCCCAGTCGGCGGGCGCGATGCCGTCGATGCCGCGAAGGTGGGTGACCCCCATGCGGTCGCGCCGTCAGCCGACGCTGAAGGTGGCGTCGATCTCGACCGCGGCGCCGAGCGGCAGGCTGGCCACCCCGACGGCGAACCGGGCGTGACGCCCCGCGTCGCCCAGCACCGCCACGATGAGGTCCGACGCGCCATTGACGACCTTCGGATGGTCGGTGAACGCCGGCGTGCAGGCGACGAAGGCACCGAGGCGCAGGCAGGCGAGGCCGTCGGGCAGCGTGCCGTCGCAGGCGGCCTTGACCTGCGCCAGGATGTTGAGTGCGCAGAGCCGTGCCGCTCGCTGCCCCTCGTCCAACGTGACGTCGTGGCCGAGCCGTCCGGTGACGGCCACCCGCCCCGCCTCCATCGGCAGCTGTCCGGCGATCAGGATCTGGCTGCCGGCGCGCCGCCACGGCACGTAGTTTGCCGCGGGCGCCGCCGGGCTCGGCAGGCTGAGGCCGAGTTCGGTCAACCTTCGCTCGAGCGCACTCATCGTCGGGTACTCCCCGCTGCCGCTTGGCATGGCAAGATAGGGCCGCGTGGCCAGGGGAGCCAGCGGCGCCCCACCCGCGAGGAGCAGAGGCATCGATGAGCGGAGCGCGCGACGAGCGACTGCGCCTGCCTGCGCCATGGGCACCGCACGCACGCTGCTGGATGGCATGGCCGACTGGCACGGCGCGGTGGGGCCCGGCGCTCGACGCCGCGCGGACGGCGATCGCCGAGCTGGCAGCGGCCGTAGCCGAGTTCGAGCCGGTGACGATGATCGCCCGACCCGAGCAGACCGCCGGCGTGTCGCTCTACCTCCGCTCCGGGATCCCGGTTCTGCCGCTGCCCCACGACGATGTGCGCGTCCGCGACACCTTGCCCGCTTTCGTGGTCGGACCCGACGACCGCCTCTCAGCTGTCGTGTTCCGCTACGACGGCTGGGGCAGCATCTGGCCCGACCATGCGCACGATGCGCGGCTGGCCGAGCGGCTTGCGGATCATCTGGGCACGACGGCACGGCGGGCCGGCATCACCCTCTATGGCAGCCTTCTCCACCATGACGGCGAAGGGACGGCGCTCCTGTCGGCCGGCCCGCACCTCGATCTGAGCCGCAATCCAGGCCTGCGCGAGAGCGATCTCGAGGCCGAGCTGGGCGAGCTCCTGGGAATCGAGAAGGTGATCTGGCTGCCCCACCTGCTGCCGCCGAGCGCACCCCAGCGCGAGCCCGAGGCACCCTATTGTTTCCTGCGTCCGGGTGTCGTCCTCGCCTCTGTCGCCGCCGATCCGGCCGATCCCGCGCACGAGGCCCTCGAGGCCAACCTGGCGACCTTGCGCGCCGCCGAGGATGCCAGGGGACGGCGGCTGGAGGTGGTGACGGTGCCACTGCCGGCGAGCGCTCGCAGCGCCGGCATGAGTTATGCGAGCCTCTATCACGCCAACGGCGCGCTGCTGCTGCCCGGGTTCGCCGATCCGACCGACAAGGCCGCCCTGCGCGCCGTCAGCGCCGCGGTGACGGACCGGACCGTCGTCCAGATCGATGTGAGTGCCTTGCTGCCGGGCGGCTGCGGCATCTATGCACTGACCCGTGAGCAACCGGAGATCGCGGCACCCGGACCGGGCTGACGCGACACCCTGGCCCCCCGGCGGCGCGGATGCTACGCGCCTGTCATCGAAGCGGGGACCGGGCGGCATCGATGTTCGACAAGATCCTGATCGCCAATCGTGGCGAGATCGCGTGCCGGGTGATTCGCACCTGCCGGCGCCTCGGTATCGCCACCGTGGCCGTCCACTCCGATGCGGACACGGACGCGCTGCACGCGCGCATGGCGGACGAGCGCGTCGCGATCGGCCCGGCGCCGGCGCGCGAGAGCTACCTCGTGATCGAGCGCATCGTCGAGGCATGCCGCCGCACCGGCGCGCAGGCCGTCCACCCGGGCTACGGGTTCCTCTCGGAGCGGGCCGCGTTCGCCGAGGCGCTGCAGGCTGCCGGCATCACCTTCATCGGCCCGCCGCCGGAGGCGATACGGGCCATGGGGGACAAGATCGAGAGCAAGCGCCTTGCGCGCGAGGCGGGCGTCTCCACGGTGCCGGGCACGCTCGATGCGGTCGGCGACGTCGCGGCCGCACGCCGGATCGCTGCGGACATCGGCTACCCGGTGATGATCAAGGCCTCCGCGGGCGGCGGCGGCAAGGGCATGCGGATCGCACGCGACGAGGCCGAGCTGCTCGA
>CALKJU010000042.1 GCA_937995535.1 uncultured Alphaproteobacteria bacterium | reverse complement strand
GAGGCGATAGCGATCCAGCGGCCATCCGGGACGTCGCGGCCGAGCGGCGCGAGCGAGCCGTCCCACAGCCGCACCGCCAGCGGAAGGTCCGCCACGGCGGCGACATGGCCGAGCACACGGCGGGCGGCGACAAGCTCGCGGATCGTGGACATCGGTCTCCACTGGAGCGCCCGGGATCGGGTCGGCCCGGTCGCGACGACGATCCGGGTCGTGGGCATCGTACCCGCCCGGGTCCGCCACGGGAATGCGCGCGAGGGCGCCAGCGGCCCGCACGGTGGTTGACCTGTCAGACCACTCGGCGCATAGTGGCAGGCAACGGCCGGCGTAACCTTGCGTCGGTCGCGGGGAGGTCTGCCATGTCGGAACTTGCGAGGAGCGCGAGCGCGGTCCTGCTCGCCGGCGCGTTGCTCTGCGGCGCGACGGCGCTGGCCGCCGAGGACCCGGTGGTCGCCGAGGCCAAGGCCAACGTGCTCGCCCGCTCCGGGCCGCAGAACGTCTGGGACGGTCCGACCAGCTCGCCCAAGCCGATCCCCGGCAAGCGAGTCGCCTACCTGTCGACCGACGAGCAGAACGACGCCTCGCGCGAATGGGGCCAGGCGATGAAGGAGGCGGGCGAGCTGGTCGGCTGGGAAGTGATCGTCATCGACGGCCGCGGCAGCCCCAAGACCTGGCTCGAGGGCTACAATCAGGCGATCGCGCTCAAGGTCGACGGGATCGTCACCACGGCCGACATCGCGTCGATGCAGGAGGCGGTGAAGGCCGGCGCCGAGCAGGGCATCGTGCTGGTCGGGATCCACGGCTGGGCCTTCCCGGGGCCCAACGAGGAACTCGGCGTCTATTACAACATCCAGCAGGATCCGCGCGACATCGGCAAGGCACAGGCCGACTGGATCATCGCCCACTCGAACGGCACCGCGCGCGTCGTGGTCACCACCCACTGCGAGTACCAGATCGCCTGCACCAAGGCCAAGGCGACCGAGGACCGGATCCGCGAGTGCCGGGGCTGCGAAGTGCTCGAGGTGTTCAACTCGCCGATCAGCGAGGTGGCGCAGCGCCAGCCGGCCGCGGTCACCGCCTGGGTGCAGCAATACGGCACGCCGCTCTACATCACCTCGGTCGCCGACTACACCGCCGACTTCCAGGTGCCCGCGCTGCGCGCCGGCGGCGTCAAGCACGGCGAGGTGATCCTCGTCTCCGCCGACGGCAACCGGTCGGCCTACGAGCGCATCCGCGCCGGCGACCAATATCAGATGGTGACCGCCAGCGAGCCCTACAAAATGCAGGGCTATCAGGCGATCGACGAGCTCAACCGCGCGTTCCACGGCGAGCCGCCGTCGGGCTGGGTGACCCCGCCCTATCTGGTCACGCCGGAGAACGTGAACGCCGAGGGCGGCGACCAGAACACCTTCATCCCGAGCAATGGCTACGCCGCCAAATACGCCGAGCTGTGGGGCCTGAAGTAGCCGCCTCGCGCCATCCCGCCCGGCCGCCGGACGCAGGTCGGGCGGGGCCGCCGACCACCCTCTCGGTCCGCGGCCTGAGCAAGCGCTTCGCTGCGACCCAGGCGCTCGATGCCGTCGACCTGGACTTGCAGAGCGGTGAGATCCACGCGCTGCTCGGCGAGAACGGCGCCGGCAAGTCGACCCTGATCAAGATCCTGGCCGGCGTGCACCGCGCCGACGCCGGGTCGGTCCTGTGGCGGGGACTCGCCGCCGATCCGGCCGCGCAGCGCCTGCCGATCGCCTTCATCCACCAGGATCTCGGCCTCGTCGACAGCATGACGGTGGCCGAGAACATCGCCGTCACGGCGGGCTACCCGCGCCGCGCCGGGCTGATCGACTGGGCCGCTGCCGCGGCCCGCGCGGCGCGGGCGCTGGACGCCGTCGGCGGCGGGATCGACCCGTGGACCCGGGTCGGCTCGCTGCGCGCCGCCGAGCGCTCGCTGGTCGCCATCGCCCGGGCATTGGCGGTGGCGCACGACGTGCTGGTGCTCGACGAGCCGACCGCGGCCTTGCCCGAGACCGACGTCGCCCGGCTGCTCGACGCCCTGCGCCAGCTCCGCGCCCGCGGCCTCGCCATCCTCTACGTCACCCACCGTCTCGACGAGGTGTTCCGCCTCGCCGATCGGGTCACCGTGCTGCGCGACGGGCGCCGCGTCCATGCCGGGCCGGTCGCCGCGACCGACCCGCAGGCGCTGGTCGCGCACATCGTCGGCCGCAGCCTCACCGAGCTGTTCGCGCCGCTCGCCGCCCCGGGCGGCGGGGTCCTGCTCGCCGTCGACGGGCTCGTCACCGCCGGCGCCGGCCCGGTCTCGCTCACCCTCGGGGAGGGCGAGGTGCTGGGCCTCGTCGGCCTGCGCGGCGCCGGGCACCACGCGGTCGGCCGCGCGCTTTACGGCGACCTGCCGCGGAGCGGCGGCACGGTCCGGCTCGCCGGCCGCGCGTGCGATGCCCGCACGCCGAGCCGGGCGGCGGCCGCCGGCATCGCCTTCGTCTCCAGCAAACGCGGCGAGGAGAGCGTCGCCCCGGGCCTCGCCGTGCGCGAGAACCTTTTCATGAACCCGGCCGCGGCAGGGCACACAGGCCTGCCCGGCACGGCGGCCGAGCGCGCGGCCAGCCTTGAGGCGCTGCGCCGCTTCACCGTGCGCCCGGCCGAACCCGAGCTGCCGATCGCGAACCTCTCCGGCGGCAACCAGCAGAAGGTCGTGCTGGCGCGCTGGCTCTCCGGTCCGGCCCGGCTGCTGATCCTGGAGGAACCGACCTTCGGCGTCGACGTCGGCGCGCGCGCCGAGATCTACCGCCTGCTGCGCGGTGCCCTCGGCCAGGGCCGCGGCGTGCTGCTGATCTCCTCGGACTTCGAGGAGGTGGCGGGCCTGTGCCACCGTGCGTTGGTCTTCGACCGCGGCCGGATCGTCGCCGAGATCGCGCCGCCCGCGCTGTCGGTCGCCCGCCTCACCGCGCTCGCCGGGGGCGCGCGCGCCGCATGAGCCGCGGTCGCCTGGCACAGCTCGTCTCCGTCTGGCACCTCGCCATCCTGCTGGTGCTGCTGATCCTCCTGTTCGCGCTGCTCAAGCCCGACACCTTTCTCACCGGCTTCACCTTCCGCTCGATGGCCAACAGCCGCGCGATCAACGCGCTGGTGGCGCTCGCCGTGATGATCCCGCTCGCCGCCAACCAGTTCGACCTGTCGGCGGCGTCCGTGCTCGGCATCGCCCAGGTGCTGGCCAACGGCCTGCAGACGCAGCAGCATCTGCCCTGGCCGCTCGCCTGCCTCATGGTGCTGGCGATGGGTGGCCTGGTCGGCGCGCTCAACGGCCTCCTGGTCACCAAGGCGCGCATCAACTCGTTCATCGCGACGCTCGGCACCGGTACGATCCTGCTCGGCCTCAACCAGTGGTACACCGGCGGGCGGCAGATCGTCGGCGCGCTCGATCCCGCCTTCACCAGCCTCTCGGCCGTCGTGCCCGGGCTCGGCGTCCCGGCGCCGCTGCTCTACGTGCTGGTCATCGGCCTGATCTTGTGGGTCGTGTTCGACTACCTGCCGCTCGGCCGCTACCTCTACGTGATCGGCGACAACCCGCGCGCCGCGGTGCTTTCCGGCATCCCCGCCGACCGCTACGTCGTCCTGGCCTTCGTCGCCTCGGGCACGCTCGCCGCCTTCGCCGGCATCATCCTCCAGGCGCAGCTCCAGGTCGGGCAGAGCACGGTCGGGCAGGAGCTGATGCTGCCGGCCTTCACCGGGGCGCTGCTCGGCGCCACCGCGATCCGCCCCGGCCGCCCGAACGTCTGGGGCACCGTGCTGGCGGTGGCGCTCCTCGCCGTCGCCGTCGCCGGCCTGTCCCAGCTCGGCGCCCCCTTCTTCGTCGAGCCGCTGTTCAACGGTACGATGCTCGTGCTCGCCGTCGGTCTGGCCGTCGCCACCCAGCGCCGCCGCGAGCGCCGCTTGGCCGCCGCCGAGGAGGCGGCGCGCCGCGCGGCCGCGAGCGCCCCGGCGGCCGTCGCCGGTCAACCCACGCCCTGAGGTCGCCCATGCCGAGCTTCCCGATCGTCGACAGCCACGTGCATCTCTACGACCCGGCGCAGCTGCGCTATTCCTGGCTGAAGCGCGTGCCGCAGATCGACCGCCGCTACGATCTCGCCGACTTCGACCGCTGCCGGGGGGAGGTCGCGGTCGACAAGATCGTCTTCGCCGAGGTCTGGGTCGATCCGGGCCTGCACCTCGAGGAGGCGGCCTGGGTGCAGAAGCTCGCGGATGCCGATCCGCGCCTGCGCGGCATGGTCGCCCACGCGCCCTTGGAGAAGGGTGCGGCGGTCGCGGCCGACCTCGAGAAGCTGCAAGCCTTCCCGATCCTGCGCGGGATCCGCCGGCTGATCGAGATCGAGGCCGACCCGAGCTTCTGCCTCGAGCCCGGCTTCCTCGAGGGGGTGCGCCTCCTGCCCCGCTACGGCCTGACCTTCGACATCTGCGTCAAGCACTGGGCGATGGCCTTCGCCCTCGAGCTGGTCAGGCGCTGCCCGGACGTGCAGTTCGTCCTCGACCACATCGGCAAGCCGGGCATCCGCCAGGGCCTGCGCGAGCCCTGGTGGAGCCAGATCAAGGAGCTCGCGCGGATGCCCAACGTGGTCGTCAAGATCTCAGGGGTGATCACCGAGGCCGACCACGCGCGCTGGACCAAGGACGAGGTCGTGCCCTACGTCGCCCACGTCCTCGACTGCTTCGGCTTCGCGCGCTGCATGTACGGCAGCGACTGGACGGTCAGCGAGCTGACCCACACCTACCCGCAATGGGTCGCGATCCTCGACGAGGTGATCCACGGCTGCAGCGAGGCCGAGGCCCGCCAGCTCTACCGCGGCACCGCCGAGCGGGTGTACCGCGTCTGACCGCCCCGCATCCGCGCGACCTCGCAGCAACGTAACCGCCAACGACGGCATCGCGGTGAAACCGCGGCGGCCGAGAGCCGGCGGCGGACAGGTCTGCGGGGGACACGATGCGCGGATGGATCCTGGGTCTGCTGCTGGCCGGCCTGGCGACGGCGGCCGGTGCCGAGACGCCGGTCGAGCGTGGGCGCTATCTGGTCGAAACGATCGCCGGCTGCGGCAACTGTCACACGCCGATGGGGCCGAACGGGCCGGACCGCGCGCGGAACCTGGCGGGCGGCCTCGTCGTCGTCGACGACGCGACGATGCGCGCCGTGGCGCCGAACATCACGCCCGATCCGGAGACCGGCATCGGCGCCTGGAGCGACGCCGAGATCGTCCGCGCCATCACCCAAGGTGCGAGCCGCGACGGCCGCCCGCTCCTGCCGCCCATGGGCTTTTCGTACTATGCCGGGATGACCGCGGAGGATCTCGACGCGCTCGTCGCGTACCTGCGCACGCTGCCGCCGTCGGACGGCTGAGCGCCCAGCGACCCGGCGACCCGCATCGTCAGTCCTCGACGCCGCGCTCCTCCTCGACGGCGCGCAGGATGCGCCGGTCCCAGCACAGCAGGTCCGTGCGCTTGTCGGGATAGTCGAAGGCGTCGAGGAAGCGCCGGATGGCGTTGAGCCGGGCCCGCTTCTTGTCGTCCGACTTGACGATCAGCCACGGTGCATCGGCGGTCGAGGTGTAGAAGAACATGTCCTCCTTGGCCTGGGTGTAGGCGTCCCAGCGCTGCTGGCTCTCCAGGTCGACCGGCGACAGCTTCCACTGCTTGAGCGGGTCCTCGAGGCGGCTCGCGAAGCGCTGCGCCTGCTCCTCCTTCGACACCGAGAAATAGAACTTGAACAGGCGGATGCCGGCGCGGATCAGCATCCGCTCGAACTCGGGGGTCGCGCGGAGGAACTCGCGGACCTCGTCGCCGCGGCAGAAGCCCATCACCCGCTCGACCATCGCCCGGTTGTACCAGGAGCGGTCGAAGAACACGATCTCGCCGCCGCTCGGCAGATGCTGCACATAGCGCTGGAAGTACCACTGCGTGCGCTCCTGCTCGGTCGGCTTGTCGAGCGCCACGACCCGGCAGCCGCGCGGGTTCATGTGCTCGATGAAGCGCTTGATCGTGCCGCCTTTGCCCGCGGCGTCGCGCCCCTCGAAGATCGCCACGACCTTGAGGCGCTCGGCCTTGACGTGGTTCTGCAACTTCAGCAGCTCGACATGGAGCGGGGTGATCAGCTCGATGTAGCGGCGCAGGTCGAGCTTGCGCAGCGGCCCGACCCGGTCGTCGACCGGGCGACGGGCGCGCGCGCGGAGCAGCACCGCCTGCTCGGCATCCCGGCCCGCCGGCCGCAGCGCCGCGCCGTCCCCCTGCCGGATCCGGGCGAGCGCGTCCACGGCCGGCGCCTCTCGGGTCAGCTCGGCGTCGTCGCGGGTCTCGGCGTCGAGCGTCGGCGCGGGGCTCGGGCGGCCCTCGGCCGGCCCGCCGTTGTCGCTGCGCTCCATGGTCACGCTGCCTCCCGCTGCCGGCGCTGCTATGTCACGAAACGGTCATCTGACCGGCGTGACCTGTCAACGCGGCGTCATGCCGCCGGGAGCGGCTCGACCGCGGCGACACCGAGCCGGCGGGCGCAGCCGACCAGGCCTGCGACCGTCTCCTCGTTGAGCGGAATGCCGTCGCGGGCATAGCGCCGGGCGATGTCGAGCTCGAGATGGCCCGGCACCCAGGTCCGGGCGAAGCCGGGGGCCGGCCGCGCCGCGTGATACTGGCGGATCACCCCGTCCATCCGCGCTCGGAACCGCGCCGGCTCCTCGAAGGCGGCGATGTCGATCGCGGCGAAGACCTGGCCGTCGGCCCCGGCGACCGGGCCGTCGACCATGTTGCCGCTCTCCGTGCCGTAGCCGGCGCCCGAGAGCAGGGTCGACAGCACGCCCACGGCCACGGCGAGGCCGATACCCTTGTGCTGCCCGATCGGCTGGATCAGCCCCTCCAGCGCCGCGTCGATGTCGGTGGTCGGCCGGCCGAGGCGGTCGAACGCCCACCCCTCCGGGATCGGCTGGCCCTTCTGCTGGTAGATGCGCATCTTGCCGTGGGCGGTGGCGCCGAGCGCGATGTCGAGCACGAAGGGCGCCTCCTCGCCGGCCGGGATGCCGATGCCGATCGGGTTGAGGCCGACGATCTTGTCGGTGCCGCCCCAGGGCGCCAT
>CALKJU010000041.1 GCA_937995535.1 uncultured Alphaproteobacteria bacterium | reverse complement strand
TATCGGGTCGTGGTCACGGGAACCCATCCGGAGTACCACTCGACCCGGATGTGGGATGCCATGCGCGGCTGGCTCGACCAGGGTGGCCGGCTGATGTACGTCGCCGCCAACGGCTGGTACTGGCGGATCGCTTTTCACGACACCCTGCCCGGCGTGATCGAGGTGCGCCGGGCCGAGGATGGCATCCGCACCTGGGAGGCCGAACCGGGTGAGTACTGGCACGCCTTCAACGGCGAGCATGGTGGCCTGTGGGCGCGCCAGGGCCGCCCGCCGCAGACGCTGACCGGCATCGGCTTCATGGCCCAGGGCTTCGACGTCTGCTCTTATTACCGGCGGAAGCCCGCCTCGTACGCGTCCGAGCTGAGCTGGATGTGGGAGGGGATCGAGGCGGAGATCATCGGTGACTTCGGGCTGGTCGGTGGCGGTGCCGCCGGCCTCGAGTTGGATGCCGTCTCGGCCCGGCGCGGCACCCCGCCTGGCACCGTGGTCCTGGCCAGCTCCGAAGCGCACAGCGATCTGATCCTGCTGGTCAACGAGGAGTTCGGCGTGGTCCCGCCGAATCTCAGCGGCAGCCAGCATCCCGATGTCCGAGCCGACATGACGCTGTACACCACACCGGCCGGCGGTGCCGTCTGGGCCACCGGTTCGATCGCCTGGTGCGGCTCGCTCTCGCACAACGGTTACGACAACAACGTGTCGCGCCTCACGGGCAACGTCCTGCGCCGCTTCCTCGATCCACGCCCCTTCGCCTGACGGATCATCCTTGCGTTGATTTTCTCGGTTTGCCACTAAGCCTTAGGTTCACTCGCGGGGGGCGCGTGGACAGAAGGCGGAGCGCCGCGTGTGGCGGAGAGTTGGGGCGGGGAACTGGAAGAGGCGGCCACCGCACTGCTCGCTGGCATCGCCACGCTGGCGGGTGCGGCGGCAGCGTTGTTGGTGGTCCGAGTCGCCGAGCAGCGTTGGATCCTCACCCACGGCGTGTCGCGTGAGCTCGGCGACGAGCTCGAGGTGATCTGTCGCCGGCGCGGGTGTGACGGATATTCGAGGGCCCTCCAGCTCTCGGACCTGCCACCGGGGGTCGCGGACCTCGCGGGTGTGTCGTTTCGTGCCAAGTCCCAGTTGGCGCTTGTTGCGGTCGAAGCCGACTTCGTTGGGGGCCACGTCCTCGCAGCCGTGCTCGGAACCAGGGCCCGGCGGATCGCTGGCGTGTCCGACGCGCTGTGCGGCCTCGCCCGGCTCGCGTGCAGCGCGTGGTCCGCCCCAGGGACCTGCGTCGGGCTGACCGTCCCGCCAGTTGCGGGTAAGATGCCGGAAGCCGCGCGCGATCTGCAGGCTTGTCTCGCCTCCGCCGCCGACTGGATCTGGGAGACGGACGACAAGCATCGGCTGTCGCGGCTCGAGGCGACGCACGGCGATGCCGAAATCGTGCGGCTTGCGGCGGTCGGCCGAGCCAGCTGGGGCGCGAACGCCTTGGATGTGCGCGGCTTACGTGTCCTCAAGGACACCCTGGCCACGCGGCGACCTTTCCGCGGCGTGTCGTGCACGACCGGCAGAGCGTCCGGGCGGCGCCGCGTCGAGATCGGCGGTGCGCCGATCATCGATCAGGCAGGCCGCTTCGCGGGGTACCGCGGAACCGCGCGCCTGCTCGAGGCGACCGAGCTGGATCGCGCCGAGATGCGCGACCGGCTCGACGCCCTTTCCGAATCGGGGCTGCTCGGGATCGCGGTCGGCCGTGGCGCGCAGATTACCGAAGCCAACGATACCTTCCTCGCGCTCGTCGGCCGTGGCCGCGAGGAGCTCGAGAGCGGCCGGCTCGACTGGGCGACGCTCACGCCGGCCGAGTGGCGGGACGCGGACCGGGCGGCGGCCGCGGCTCGAGCACGAGGCAGAAATCGCCCGTACGAGAAGGAGCTGGTGGGCCCCGACGGTCGCCGCGTGCCGGTGCAGGTGACCATCATCCCGCTTGCCGGCGACACCGAACGCTGGATGTGCCTCGTCCAGGACCTGCGTGAGCGCAAGCGTGACGAGGCACGGATCCGCGAGCTGGCATTCCTCGACCCGCTGACCCGCCTGCCGAACCGCCGGCGGTTCTCCGATGAACTGGGCCTGATCGTCGGCGATCCGGGCCGCGTCGGGGCGCTTCTTTTCGTCGATCTGGATCACTTCAAGGACGTCAACGACGTACTGGGCCATGCCGCCGGGGACGCCCTGCTGCGGCATGTCGCCCAGCGGTTGCGGCGCTCGGTCCGGCGAGACGACCTCGTCGCGCGGCTCGGCGGCGACGAGTTCGCGATCGTGCTCGATGGCGCTCCAGGTCCCAAGGAAGCGGGTGCGGTCGCGCGCAAGCTGTTCGACGCGCTGCGCCAGCCCTTCAGCTTCGGTGAGCGGGTGATCCACGCCAGCGCGAGCATCGGCATTGCGCTGTTCCCCCGCGACGGCGACGATCCGGCCGAGCTGCTGAAGAACGCCGACCTCGCCCTCTACCGGGCCAAGGCGCAGGGTCGGCGCGCCGTGTGCTTCTTCGATCCCACCATGCAGCAGGAGCTGGAGACACGCCTCGCACTGGTCGCCGACCTGCGCCGCGCGATCGACGGCGACGAGTTCCGGCTCGTCTACCAGCCGATCGTACGTCTCCATGACGGCGCACATTGCGGCTTCGAGGTGCTGATCCGCTGGGACCACCCGAAGCTGGGGCTGCTCTCACCCGCCTCCTTTCTCGACAGCGCCGAGGAATCCGGGCTCATCGTGCCGCTCGGGCGAGCGGTGCTGCGTTCGGCGCTGGCCCAGCTCAGGCAGTGGCTCGCCGAGGGGCTCGAGCCCGGCCGGCTCAGCATCAACGTGGCGGCAGCCCAGCTTCGCTCCGAGGGCCTCGCGGCGGATGTCGACCGCTGGCTCGGGCTCAACGCCCTGGGGCCCGAGCGTCTGACCGTCGAGATCACCGAGAATGTCCTGCTCGATACCGGCGGGCAGATCGGCCCGAACCTGCGGCGGCTGAACCGGCTGGGCGTGGCCGTGGCGCTGGACGACTTCGGAACCGGCTACGCGTCGCTCAGCCACCTGAAGCGGTTTCCCGTGGACGTGCTGAAGATCGACCGCTCGATCGCGTCGGAGGTTGAGGGCGATCCAGCGGCTGTGACCGTGGTGTCGGCGATCGTTGCGATCGCAAATGACCTCGCACTGCGAGTGGTAGCCGAGGGCGTCGATAGCATGCAGCAGATACGCCGACTGCGGGAGCTGGGTTGTGATGAGATTCAGGGCTTTGTCGTGAGCAAGGCCCTTG
>CALKJU010000040.1 GCA_937995535.1 uncultured Alphaproteobacteria bacterium | reverse complement strand
AGGCGGTGAGCGCCGCCTCCCCCTCGCGGCGGAGCCTGGCCCAGCAGAGATGGCCGAACAGCGTGCCCGAGGTCAGGGGCGTGCCGAGCGGCCCGTCGAGGGCCAGCCGGAAGCGGTGCAGCGGCATCACAGGCTCACGATCGCGGGCGGGTTGGTGCTGTTGAAGGCGTGGCCACGAAAGCTGTTGTCGATGCGGACCGGCTCCTGCGCCTCGAAGGCGACGGTGAGGTGGTGGAAGCGGACCCGGCCGTAGCCGCGCGAGCCCGAGCCACCGAGCGCGTCCTGCTCGAGGAAGTCGAGGCCCTGCAGCAGCCAGTTGAGGCACTGCTTGTCACGCGCGCCGCCGTCGCCGGTATCGTAGAGGCGAAAGACCATGGCGAGATCGAAGACGGCGCCGGCCGGCACGCGCTCGGTCTGCCGCGGCCCGACCCGGTCGTGCGCCTTGCCGGCGATGCGGTCGATCAGGACCTCGGTCTTCTCCTCGGTCAGCGGCAGACCGCGGCCGAGCGTCTCGGCGAGCCAGTCGCGGGCGAGCGGCGCGTCGCGCACGACGAGGCGTGTCGGACCGCCACGCCACTGCTCGCGCTTCGCGGGTGTCCCGAAGATCCGCAACACCGGGTCGTCCGGCACGAAGGACTGGCCCGAAGCGTCGTTGAAGCCCCAGACATGGCCATCCTCGCGGAGCTTGCCGAACGCCCACTCGAGCAGGAAGCGCAGTTTGCCCTTGAGCGACGAGCCGGGGATGTAGGGCTCTCCGGTGTGGGGGTGCTTGATCACGGCATTGTCGATGCCGCCGATCTCGATGGTCTCCTTGCCGGCGCCGATGTGCAGGCCCGAGAGGAGCTCGAGGCGTCCCTCGATCCGAGCGCGGCCGATCAGGCTGATGGTCATGGGTCGATCTCCTCAGTCGCGACGCTGCTTGATCTCGAAGCACTTGTGATAGGCCATGACGGCCTCGAAGTGCCGCGCGAAGGCGAGGAAGTCCTTCTCGTCCTTCACGGCGTTGGCATGGCGGGCGAGGAAGTTGACGATCCAGTCCGGGTCGTGGTCGCCGTCCCGGGCGCGCGGCAGCCGCTTCGCGGCGTAGGCCGCTGCGGCCTTGAGGAACGCCATCTCGGCACGGATGAAGTCCGCGTCGCGCTTCTCCAGCTCCAGCCGGCGCTTGAGGCCCATCACCGAGCCGAAGAAGCGGCGGAGCTGCGAGGCGGGGATCCCGCGCATCTTCTTGGCCGCTTCTTCTGCCTCCTGGTCGAGCAGGCCCGGCCGCAGGGAGCGGCGATCGTCCGCCGCGAAATACTGGACGGGTGTCCGGTCCTGGAGGCGCTGCTCGATGGCCTGGCCACCGCCGCCTCCGCCGGCAGGGCCCGCGGTCGCGTGCCCGCCACGAGGCCCGCCTCCCGGCGGTCCGGGGCGATGGCCTGGTGCTCCACGTTGCATGCTCGTCTCCTCAGCGGTTGCGGTAGAGGGCGATGGTGAGCGGGATGCGGGCGGGGCGGCGCTCGCCGGCGGGGCCGAGCAGCGCCATCACGCGCGTCGTCACCTTCTCGCGGCGTTGGCGGTCGGGGAAGGCGCGGGCGAGGTGGTAGCTGAGCCGCGCCTGCCAGATCGCGGCGTTGCTGTCCCCGGCGTCCGCCTTGGCCTTGAGGTCGGCGAAATGCAGCAGCTTGTAGACCAGCTGCAGCGAGAACGGCTCTTGCCGATCGCGGATGCGGTCGCTGAGCCATTGCGCGTCGTCGAGGGCGCGATCGAGCTCGTCCCAGGCGAGCGGCGCGTCGACGATCAGCCCGACGCGGTTCCGGCCGCAACGCTTGGCCGCCTCGAGCCGCTCCTCGGCGCGCGCGACGGCGCGGTTCAAGGGCTCGGCCGGGTCGAGCAGCTCGATGCCGGCGGACAGGGTCAGGTTGGGATTAGTGTTGCTGAACCCGTCGAAGTCCCGGCGGAGGCGCTGGGCGAGGCGGATCGTCGTCAGCCAGGGTCCGATCAGCAGGAGATCGTCCCCTCCGGCATAGACGGTGTAGACGTTCGGGAACTCGCTGCGGAGCAGCTCGGTGAGCCAGCCGGTGAAGAAGCCGTCGATCAGCCGTGACAGGGCGACGACGCGGCCGACGGTGCGGTCGTCGCCGAGGCCCGTGGTGAACACCTGGCCCAGCCGGTCGACGTCGGCCTTGAGCACGGCCAGCATCGGCCGGCCGACCAGGCGGCCGTCGACCTCCTCCCGGTCCTCCTGGGCGAGGTAGGCGAGGGTCTTGATCGCCCCTTCCTCGAGCCGGTCGATGTCGGCGAGCTCGAGGTCGACATCCCGGTAGCGCGGCTCGTCCCATTCCTTGTCACGGAACCGCGGCACATGGTTGGCGAGGAAGCGCTGGGTCGCCGGCCATGACGCCTCGCCGCCGAACGGCCGCCATGCGCTCAGCGGGTTGCCGCCCGGCCGCGCCGGCTCGTCCTTCGGCAAAAGCTTCAGCCGGTCGAACGGGGCGAAGGCGGCCGGTTGCGGATCCTCGATCGGCAGCCAGAGGACCGCCTCGAGCTTCGGCAGGACGCGGCCGACCTCGTGCTCGGCATGGCAGGCGGCGCAGCGCATGACGTGGTCGACCTCGGAGGTGTAGTCCGGCTTGCGCGGGCGCACGCCGCAGGCGGGGCAGTGGCCGTCCGCGCCCTCCTCGTAGTCGGCGGCGAGCACCGGCTGCGTCATCACGGTGCGCAGCGGCTGCAGCTTGGCCGCGTCGGCCGCGGCGCGCAGCTCGGCCTGCGTCCGCTGCCAGTTGGCCTTGAGAAAGCCCTCGCCGGAGAAGGCGGGCCCGAGCGCGAGGTTGAGGGCGAGGTCGCCGGCGTAGCGCTCGGCGAGCCAGCGGTCGATGGTCTCGCGCAGCTTCTCGACGGAGGATTCGACGTTCGGGAGGTTCGGCAAGAGCATCAGGAACTTGCCGCCGGCGCGCTGGAGCAGGACGTAGGGCGGCAGCCGGAACTCGCGGCGGATCAGCAGCGCGGTGGCCTCGAGCAGGGCGCCCATCAGGAACGAGCGCGCACGCAGGATCCGGTTGACGCCCTTGACCTGCTGCCGGGCCAAGCGGAACAGCGTGCCCTGGATCCCGGACAGGTCGCCCTCGAGCAGGCGGTACTTCGGAAGCTTCCGATCCTTGATCGCGGCGAGATCGAACCCGCCCGCCTGCTCGTGCCAGGCGTAGGCGGCGGTGGCGATGGCGGCCACCGAGAGCGCGTGGTCGTGCAGCGACACGTCGGGCTGGTCGATGGTCGAGGACGGCACCGCCCAGCAGAAGCGCTCGGAGAGCGCGATCAGGCCCTCGTGGAACAGCTCGATGCTGCCGTGCGCTGCCTCGGCGAGCTCGCGGAAACCCGCGCGAAAGCCGGCGCGGCAGCTCTCGTAGCCGGCGGGCAGGGTGGTCGGGTCGAGCCGCGGCTCCGGCATCAGCCCGGCCGGGGTCAGCGGCGCCACACGGAAGGCCGCGGGCCGCGGCTCGCCCAGGCCGAGCCACACCTTGGTCGCCAGGGACTGGAGCGGCGTCTGCCGGTAGCGCTGCCGGCCGCCATGGCCGAGGTCCGCCTCCTGGGCCGCGTCCCGCTCCTTGCGGTCCATGCCCGAGGAGAGCCGGTCGGCCTCGGCGACGAGCCAGGTCCAGGGGCGGTCGTCGTCGGGCTTGTGGTGATAGATCGCGGCCGCTTGCGCCTTCTTCAGGTCGAGCCCGTGCGGTGGCCAGGCCCGCTGGTCCATCGCCCACTCGAAGAAGCCGTCGCTGAACAGGGCGTGGCGATGGGTCTTGCGCTTGCTCTGCTGATCCGTCGGGAGGATCGTGTCCTCCAGCCCGCGCGAGCTCGGCGGCAGTTCGCGCTCGTCCGGATCGGCGCGCTGCTCGAGCTTGCAGATGTCGTGCAGGAAGGCGCCCAGCGCCAGCTCGTCGATGGTCGGCAGGTCGTTCACGGCCGCGGTCCCTCCTCGAGGATGCGGATGCGCTCGGGCGGCAGGGCCAGCCGGTAGCGGCTGAACGGACGCGTGCCGACCCGTTCGATGCGATAGGGTGCGGCGCGCCAGCCGAGCGCAGCATTGACAAGCTTGTCGTGGCGGCTGCGACGCTCCAGCCACCAGTCCCGCGCGACGCCGTCCTTCAGGGTCTGCGCGAGGCGTTCGCGCTGGCCCGCGCGATGCCGGAACAGGTCGTCGTAGGCGCCGAGGATCTCGCGCGGGCCGATGTCGCGCCAGTTGATGCCGTCGGCCTGGGCTCGACACCGCCGGGCCAGGGCGAGGAGGAAGGCGAGCTGCACCGGTTGCAGCGCGAGCGGCCGGCCACCGACCGAGACCGACGCCTGGGTGACGTCGATGACGAGCTCGGGATCCTCGACGCCGGCCTGCGCCGCGCGCACCGCCTGCGCGAACCCGGCGCCGTCGCGCAGCAGCTCGGCGGGCAGGCGATCGCGCAGGCGCACGAAGGGGATCTCGGCCAGGGTCACCGCGGCGGCGTCGGTCCGCACCGGCCGGCCGTCCGGCGGGACGAGCAGGACCTGCGGCCGGGCGGGCGGAAAGAAGAACTGCGGATGCGACTCGAAGGGCTGCGCCACCAGCACGTGCGACAGCCGGTCCTGGGGCCGTGCGAACAGGGACAGGACGTAGCCGGCGAGGAAGCTCATCGTCTTGCGCCCGCCGGCGATCGAGACGTGCAGGGCACAGTCCGGATCGGCGGTGAGGCTGCCGATCAGGCGGGTCAGCAGGTCGGCGACCGCGACATGGTCTTCGGGCGTGCGGATGTCCGGCAGGGGCGCGCCCTGGCCGTCGCGGGCGACGTGGATCCGCTCGGGGGTCAAGATCGCGGCCAGGTCCGGCCGGCCGATCTCGGCGGCGAGGGCCCGGAGCTGGCCGCGGTCCTCGTCGAGGAGCGTGAGCAGGAGCCGCTCGCAGCCCTCTGCGGTGGTGACCACCACCAGCTCCGTCGGCCGGAACGGCTCGTCGGCGCGCGTCGCCAGCGCCCACAGGGTCTCGGTCACCACCTGCGGCGTCAGGCCGACCACGGCGAGCAGCGCGCGGCGCGTGAAGGCCGTCGGCTCGCTCACGGCGCGGCCTCGATGCGCACCTGGCCCAGCCCCATCGAGGCGCCCTTGCCGACGCCGATCCAGGGCGCGAGTGCCAGCAGCTCGCGGAACGGCCCGAGCGGGGCCGGTGCGAGCTCCGCCTCGCCGACCAGGCCGCCCAGGGCGAGCAGAGCCTCCTGACGGGTCGAGTAGCGCCGCGTCTCGTGCCAGCGCACGGCGCGGCGTGCCCAGCGCGTCGCCGCGGCCAGCTCCTTCAGCGCCGCGAAGTCGAGGGCGAGCGGTGCCGCGTCGTGGAACGCGCGCAGCATCGACACCCGACGCAGCAGCGCCATCAGCAGGTCGCCCGGCGTGAACGCTTCCGGAGTCACTAGGTGCGCGTCGCGCTTGAGCCGCAGCGGGGTCACGAAGTGGAGCGTCAGGGGGCGGTCGGCAGGTGGTACCGCGGGCGGCGTCGTGGCCGTCGCGACCGACTCGAGTTCGAAACGCAGCCGGTCGGGACCGAGGCCCCCCTCGCCGGCGCGTTCCAGCGCGCGCCGCACATAGGCGCGCTGGCCGATCGCGCGGCCGACCAGGGTGACGCCGAGCTCGACCCGGTCGCCGGGGCGCAGCCGCCGCGGGCCCTCCGGAGGTGGCATCAGGACGTAGGGTTGGGCGACGCTCTGCAGCCGTCTCAGGCGCGCTGCCGCCGGGTCCGGGGCGGCGTGGAACAGCGTCGGGTAGAGGCAGGTGCGCGCCAGCGGGCAGCCCTCGCACGGGCGCAGGCGCATGACGCAAACGGTCCGCTTCAGCGCATGGCCGAACGCGCCGCGCCACGCCGAGCCGGCGAAGCCCGGCAGCCGGCCCTCGCCGGCGGCGCGGAAACGGTAGGTCGTGCGCAGCAGGGGGAGCGGCACGATAGCAGGTTCGTGCATCTTCCGACCTTCTTGTTCAACCGCAGCGAAGCAGCAGCGGCCCGGCTCGACAAGTCCCCGCAAGGTTGTCGGCGGGCCGGCGCGTCGCCTCAGCTGTCGATCGAATCCGCTCCGCCGGGTGTGTCGCAGATCACAGGCGCGACGGGCGGACGCAGCGGGGCGCCGGGGCCGTGGCGTGGCGATGGTCAGTACGACCGCGGCAGGCCCAGCACGTGCTCCGCCACATAGGCGAGGATCAGGTTGGTCGAGACCGGCGCGACCTGATAGAGCCGGGTCTCGCGGAACTTGCGCTCGATATCGAAGTCGACCGCGAAGCCGAAGCCGCCGTGGAGCTGGAGGCAGACATTGGCTGCTTCCCAGGAGGCGTCGGCGGCGAGGAGCTTGGCCATGTTGGCCTCGGCAGCGCAGTCGAGGCCGGCGTCGAACCGGGCGCAGGCCTGAAAGCGCATCAGATCCGCCGCCTCGACATTGACGTGGGCGCGGGCGATCGGGAACTGCACGCCCTGGTTGCCGCCGATCGGCCGGTCGAAGACCATCCGCTCCTTGGCGTAGGCCTTGACCTTGTCGATGAACCAGCGGCCGTCGCCGATGCACTCGGCGGCGATCAGCGTGCGCTCGGCGTTCAGGCCGTCGAGGAGGCAGCGGAAGCCACGACCCTCCTCGCCGATCAGGTTCTCGGCCGGGATCTCGAGATCGTCGAAGAACAGCTCGCTGGTCTCGTGTCCGACCATGTTGGCGATCGGCCGGACCGTCAGGCCTTTTGCCAACGCGGCCTCGAGGTCGACGAGGAACAGCGACAGCCCCTCCGATTTGCGGCGGACCTCGGCGAGCGGCGTGGTGCGCGCCAGCAGGATCATCAGATCGGAATGCTGGACGCGGCTGATCCAGACCTTCTGGCCGTTGACCAGGTAACGGTCGCCCCGGCGCACCGCGGTGGTGCGCGTCCGGGTCGTGTCGCTGCCGGTGCTCGGCTCGGTGACGGCCATCGACTGCAGGCGCAGCTCGCCGGTGGCGATCCGTGGCAGGTAGGTGTCCTTCTGCGCCTTCGAGCCGTGCCGCAGCAGGGTGCACATGTTGTACATCTGGCCGTGGCAGTGCCCGGCGTTGGCCCCCGCGCGGTTGATCTCCTCCATGATCACGCTGGCCTCGGTCAGGCCGAGCCCGGAGCCGCCATAGGCCTCGGGAATCATCGCCGCGAGCCACCCGGCCCGGGTCAGTGCGTCGACGAACTCGACCGGATAGCTGCCCGCCGCGCCATGGCGGCGATGGTACTCGGCCGGAAAGCGCGCGCAGAACTCACGCAATGCTGCGCGCAGCTCGGCATGGCGCTCGTCTCCGCGCAGGGCCACGATGCGCGCACCCGGGTCCTAATCCATCCGCACCCCGCCGGTCACGTTGAGCGCCTCGCCGGTGATGAAGCGGGCGCGGTCCGAGGCGAGAAAGGCCACGGCATCGGCCACGTCCTCGGGCTCCTCGAGACGGCCGAGCGGGGTGAGCGAGACGTACTCGGCGCGAACCTCGTCGACGGTCATGCCGCGCAGCTCGGCCTCCCAGACCAGCTCACGGTCCTGCATGGCGGTGCGCACGAAGCCGGGGCAGACGCAGTTCACGCGGATGCCGCGCGGCGCCACCTCGCGGGCGAGCGCCTGGGTGAAGCCCACCACCGCGAACTTGCTGGCGGAGTAGTGGGCGAGCAGCGGCACACCGATCTTGCCGGCGAGCGAGGCGGTGTTGACGATCACGCCCTGGGTGCCGTCCGCGAGCCAGCGGCGCACCGCCGCCTGGTCGGTGAGAAAGACGCCCTTGGCGTTGACGGCGAGATTGTGGTCCCATTCGGCCTCGGTCAGGTCGACCACCGGGCGCATGCTCGAGACACCGGCATTGGCGCAGACGATCTCGAGCCCGCCGAGGCGCGCCGCCGCCTCCTCGAGCACGCATGCGGTGGCCGCGGCGTCGGTGACGTCGAGGCCGAGCCCGATCGCCGGCAGCCCGATCTCGGCCGCGGTCGCCTGCGCTGCCCTGCCGTCGAGGTCGGTCACGGCGACCGCGGCGCCGTCGCGCGCGAGCGCCCGGGCGATCGCCCGGCCGATGCCGGAGGCGGCGCCGGTGACCAGCGCCCGCCGCCCGGCCAACGGAAGCTCCGCCATGCCCAACTCCTCCCGGTCCGCCGCGTCGTCGCCATCGAAGCGGCAAACGGGCCGCCGGGGAAGGGGGCCGGCTACCAGCTCTCGTCCATGAAGCCGGCGTCGCCGAAGCCCTCGTCGAGCGGCGGCTCGGGCGGTGCGGCCGCCTCGGCGCTCCCGGCGGCGAACGCGCTGCTGATCGCCTGGGCGGCGAGGATGCCACCGGCGACACCGAGCGCGGTCTGCATCGCGCCGCCCATGAACCCGCCGCGCGGCGGCGTGGCCGTCGCCGGCGCGGTCTGCGGCAGGCGCGAGCCGCGTACGGGCCGGGCCGGGCCGAGGAAGCTGTCGAGGAAGCCACCGCCGGACGGCCGGCGCGCCGGCTCTGCCTCGAGCTGGCGGACCCGCTCCTGCGCCGCCGCCAGCGCCTGCTCCTGCACGAGCACGGTCTGCGCCAGGTAGTAGGGAGCGGCGGGCAGCTCCTCGAGGCGGCGGCGGATGTGCGCCTCGGCCTCGGCGTCCCGCGGCGGCGCCTGCGCCTCGACCTGGCGCAGGCGGTCGAACAGGCCGTCGATGATCTGGCGATCGTTGCCGTCCACGGGCGTGCCTCCATTCGGCGGTGCGCGAACCGCCTCTGACATGGTCACGGACGATCCGTCCGGCACATGAAATCGCCGTAACGTCAATGGATCCCGCGGGTCAGTCCCTGGACGAAGAAGCGGTTGAGCAGCAGCGCCACGGCGACCACCGGCAAGGTCGCGACATGGGCCAAGGCGCCCATCGTGCCCCAGGTCACCTCCCTCGTGCCGTAGGCCGAGAGCAGGGCGACGCTGAGTGTCCGGTTGCGCGCGCTGGTGAGAAAGCTCGCGAACAGGAAGTCGTTCCAGGAGAGCATGAAGGCGAGCAGCGCCGCGGCGACGAGGCCGGGGCCGGCGAGCGGCAGCGCGATGCGCAGGAAGGCGCCCAGGGGCGTGCAGCCGTCGACCCGGGCCGCTTCCTCGAGCGTCGGCGGCAGAGCGCGGAAGAAGCCGAACATCAGCCAGGTGACGAAGGTCGTGCTGAGCATGCCGTGGACGAGGATGACCGCGGCCGGCGTGCCGAGCAGGCCGAGATCGCGCATCAGCACGTAGAACGGAATCAGCGTCGCCACCGGCGGGACCATGCGGATGGCGAGGAACAGGTAGGCCACGCCCATGGCGAGCCGCGAGCGCGCGCGCGCCAGCGCGTAGCCGGCAGGGACGCCGAGCAGCAGCGCCAGCACGGTCGCGCCGCCGGCGATGGTCAGGCTCGTGAGGGTGAGCTGGGCGAGGTCGAAATAGGCCCCGAGCGTGCGGAAGTTGTCGAGGGTCGGCCGGAACAGGAGTGTCGGCGGGTAGCCCAGCACGTCGCGCGCCGGCTTGTAGCCGGTGGTGAACAGCCACAGGACGGGGGCGAGGAACAGGCCCAGGGCGACCGTGACCACGAGGCGCGGCAGGAACCGGCTCATCGGCCGGTCATCCGGCGATCGGCGCGGCGCAGCACGAGGACGAAGAGCACGGCCAGGACCGCGATGCAGGCGAGCGTCACGTTGGCGATCGCCGCGGCATAGCCGATGTTGAAGAACTCGAGACCCTGCTTGACCGCGTAGAGCTGCAAGACGTTGGTGGCGTCGCCCGGCCCGCCCTTGGTGGTGACGAAGACGCTCTCGAACAGGCGGAAGGCGTCCATCGTCCGGAGCAGCAGGGCGAGCAGCAGCGCGGGCAGCAGGAGTGGCAGCACGACCAGTCGCAGCCGCTGCCAGGACGACGCGCCGTCGGCATCGGCGGCTTCGAGCAGCTCGCCCGGGATGGCGGCGAGCCCGGCTCGCAGGATCAGCACGACGAAGGGCGTCCATTGCCAGACGTCGATCGCCACGATCGAGGCGAACGCGGCCCGCGGATCGCCGAAGAAGCCCCGCTCGCCGACCACACCCAGCACGCGGCCCCAATGCCCGATCAGGCCGAACTCCGCGGACAGCAAGGCCTTGAAGACCAGACCGACGGCGAGCGGGGTGAGCATCACCGGCACGAGCATGACGATCAACGCCACCCGCTCGAACGGCCGGTCGGCCCACAGCGCCAGCGCCAGGGCGAGGCCCAGCGCCATTTCGAGCCCGACCGCGAGGAGCGTGAACAGGAAGGTGTTGGCGAGCGCGCGCAGGGCCGACGGATCGGCCAGGAAGCGCGCATAGTTGTCGAGGCCGACGAACGTCGTCCGCTGCGGGCGCAGGAGGTTGTGGTCGTAGAGGCTCCAGCGCAGCCCTTCCAGCAACGGGCCGAGGGCGACCAGCAGGACGAACAGGACCGCCGGAAGTCCCAGCAGGACGAGGAACGCCCGGCGGCGGGCGGCGAAGGTCACAAGCGGCAAGGGGCCTCTCGTCCGCGGCGGGCGGGCATGGCGGACTCCCACCACCGCCGGCGCGGTGACACAAGGGAGCCGATGCGGCGCGGCGCAGGAGTGGCGCGATGACGGAGGTGGCGCAGGACTGGCAGGCGGCCCGCTACGAGCGGCATGCCGGGTTCGTCGCCGAGCTCGGCCGGCCCGTGGTCGACCTGCTGGCACCGCGGGCGGGCGAGCGGATCCTCGACCTCGGCTGCGGCGACGGGGCGCTGACCCTGCGCCTCGTCGAGCTCGGTTGCCGCGTGATCGGGGTCGACGCCGCGCCGGACATGGTCGCCCGTGCCCGCGCGCGGTCTCTCGACGCGCGGCTGATGGACGGCCACGCCCTGACCTTTCAGCGCTGCTTCGACGGGGTCCTGACCAATGCCGCCTTGCACTGGATGCGCCGCGATCCGGCTGCGGTGGCCGCCGGGGTGGCGCGGGCGCTCGTGCCGGGTGGCCGGTTCGCCGGCGAGATGGGCGGGCACGGCAATGTCGCCGCGATCGTCACCGCGCTGATCGCCGTGCTCGAGGCGCGCGGGCTGGACGGCGCCGCGGCCGTTCCGTGGTATTTTCCGACGCCGGAGGAATACCGGGCGGTGCTGGAGGGCGCTGGCTTCGCCGTGGAGCGGATCGAGCTGATCGCGCGGCCGACGCCGTTGCCGACCGACCTGGGCGGTTGGCTCGCCACCTTCGCCGAGCCCTTTCTCGGTCGGTTGCCGGAGGTGACGCGGGACGCGGCGCGCGAGGATGTCTTGCGCCTTTTGCGGCCGTCCTTGTGCGATCGGCGCGGGCGCTGGACGGCGGATTATGTGCGTTTGCGTTTTCTTGCGCGCCTGCCGGCCTAGGCGATGGTCGCCGGCCGGCGCGCCACCTCGAAGGAGGAGCCCGCATGCTCATCGATGGCCAGCCCCACCGGACGATCTGGGTTGCCGAGGACGGCCGCACGGTGCGGACCTTCGATCAGACGCGCCTGCCGCACGAGATCGCGATCGCGGAGCTGCGCTCCTGCGAGGACGCGGCGCTGGCGATCGAACGGATGCTGGTCCGCGGCGCGCCCTTGATCGGCGCCACCGCCGCCTACGGCATCTGCCTCGCTTTGCTCGAGGACGCGTCGGACCAGGCGCTCGACCGCGCCCATGCGCGCCTGCTGCGCACCCGGCCGACCGCGGTCAACCTCCGCTGGGCGCTGGACGAGATGCGGGCGCATCTGCGTGGTCGGCTGCCTGCCGAGCGTGTCGCGGCGGCCTACGAGCGCGCGCGTCGGATCTGCGACGACGACATCGCCATCTGCCGGGCGATCGGCGAGCACGGCCTCGCTCTGATCCGGCAGATCGCCGCCCGCAAGCCGAGCGGCCAGCCGGTCAACCTGCTGACCCACTGCAATGCCGGTTGGCTCGCGACGATCGACTGGGGGACCGCGACGGCGCCGATCTACCGCGCCCAGCAGGCGGGCATCGCCGTCCACGTCTGGGTCGACGAGACGCGGCCGCGCAACCAGGGTGCGGCGCTCACCGCCTTTGAGCTGCTGCATCAGGGGATCCCGCACACCGTGATCGCCGACAATGTCGGCGGGCACCTCATGCAGCACGGCATGGTCGATCTGTGCATCGTCGGCACCGACCGGACCACCCGCTCCGGCGACGTCTGCAACAAGATCGGGACCTATCTCAAGGCCCTCGCGGCGCATGACAACGCGGTGCCCTTCTATGTGGCGCTTCCCTCGCCGACGATCGACTGGACGATCCGCGACGGCCTCCAGGAGGTGCCCATCGAGCAGCGTGGCGGCGGCGAGGTCAGCCGGGTCCGTGGCCGGGCGCCCGGCGGCGAGCTGGTCGAGGTGCAGGTGACGCCGGACGGAACCCCGGTCGCCAACTGGGCGTTCGACGTGACCCCGGCCCGTCTCGTCACCGGACTGATCACCGAGCGCGGCGTGGCCGTGGCGAGCGAGGCCGGCCTCACGTCCTTGTTCCCCGACCTCGCGGCGTGAAAAATCGGTAATTATGGCGAACATTTGATCCCGGCTAGCGTTGTCTCCGTAGAGACCGGCAGGAAGGAAGCAGCGCCTCGCCGACCCGCCAACGGTCCTTGCGCGCGGTTTCCGGGGCGATCCGGAGGCAGGCATGGCGATCTCGGAGACGATCGACACGCAGCGGGCGAACCGCAAGCTGATCCGCGACTCGATGAACGTGCCGCTGCTCAGCCGCGAGTCGGAGCTCGATCTCGCACGGCGCTGGCGTAACAACAACGACGAGAAGGCTCTCCATGAGCTGGTGCGCGCCTACATGCGCCTCGTCGTGGCTACGGCCAGCCGTTTCAAGAATTACGGGTTGCCGATGAGCGACCTCGTCCAGGAAGGCGTGGTCGGCCTGATGCAGGCGGCGGCCCGCTTCGAACCCGAGCGCGACGTGCGCTTCTCGACCTATGCCGCGTGGTGGATCCGCTCGGCGATGCAGGACTTCATCTTGCGCAACTGGTCGGTCGTGCGCACCGGCACGACCGCGGCGCAGAAGTCGCTGTTCTTCAACCTGCGGCGGCTGCGGGCCCGGATCGAGGACGGGCTCGGCGGGATGATGACCGACGAGGGGCGGGCCTGGGTCGCCACCGAGCTCGACGTGCCCGTGCACGACGTCGAGGACATGGAGATGCGCATGTTGGGCGGCGATCAGTCGCTCAATGCGACGATCAGCCCGACCGGCGAGGATGCCTGGCAGGACTTCCTCGCCGACGAGCGGCCCGATCCCGAGGAAGTCGTGGCCGAGGCCCACGACGGCAAGACGCGCTCGCGTTGGCTCGCCCAGTCATTGGCCGAGTTGAGCGAACGGGAGCGCACGATCATCCGCGAGCGGCGGCTCGCCGAGGAGGGCAAGACGCTCGAGGAGCTGGGCGTTCGCCTCGGCATCAGCAAGGAGCGGGTCCGGCAGATCGAGCATCGTGCCCTGCAGAAGTTGCGGGTGTCGTTGATGAAGCGCGCCAGCGATCCGGCCGAGGCGGCGTTGCTGACCGCCGTGCCGGCCTGACCAGCGCGCGGTCGACTGGACGCCGGCGGGCTGCGCCGGCATAGGATCCGGGCCGTGCGGCCGAGCATCCTCGATCTCGTCATCATCGGCGGCGGGCACGCCGGGCTTTGGCTCGGCGCTGCCGCGGTGCGCGCCGGCCTTTCCGTGGCGATCGTCGACCCGAGCTCGCCCGGCGCCGCGCGCGCCGCGCCCGCCGACGGGCGCACGCTGGCCCTGCTCGGCGGGAGCCGGCGCGTGGCGCTCGCGCAGCGCATCTGGGCAGACATCGTCACGGTCGGCCACCCGGTGCGGCGCGTCGAGGTGCTCGAGCCGGCGGCCGGGGCGCGCGTCGAGTACGATGCCGCGAGCCTTGGCCTCGATCTCTTCGCCTTCGGCGTCGAGTCACCGGCCCTGCGTGCGGCGCTCGCCGGGAGCTTCCTGGCCGCTGCCGGCGAGACCGCTTGGGTCACGGGCAGTCTCGCCGGCTGGGAGCGCGACGGTGCGTCCGTGGTGGTGTCCCTGACCGACGGTCGGCGGCTGCGTGGCAGGGTTCTGATCGGGGCGGACGGACGCGGTTCGCGCGTCCGTGACCTGGCGGGCATCGACCTCACACGCGCCGCTTACGGACAGGCGGCGCTCGCCTTCATCGTGCGCCACGACCGGCCGCACGGTGACGCCGTGCGCGAGCGCCTGCGCCCCGCCGGGCCGCTGGCGCTGCTGCCGGTCGGCCCGCGCCGATGCGGCGTGACCTGGGTCGAGCCGGAGGCGACCGCGCGCGCCCTCGCCGCCACGGCTCCCGACGAGCTGCTCCGCCGCCTGGATCGGGAGACGGGAGGCGTCCTCGGGGCGCTGGCCCTGGACAGCAAGGTCGCAGCCTGGCCGCTCGGCGCCCAGCACGCCCGCCGCTACGTGGCGCCGCGCATGGCGCTCGTCGGCGATGCGGCCCACGGCGTCCATCCCATCCATGCACAGGGGTTCAACATGGGCGTGGCCGACATCGCCGCGCTCCTGGACAGGCTCGTCGCGGCGCGCCGCGCCGACCGGGACATCGGCGCGCCGGACGTGCTGCTCGCCTACGAGCGCGATCGCTGGTGGGACAACGAGCGCCGCCTGCGCCTCACCGACGGTCTCAACCGTCTGTTCTCCAACGATCTGTTGCCGGCGCGGCTGCTCCGTGGCGCCGTCCTGCGCGCGCTCGACAGCATCCCGCCGCTCAAGGCGCTGGCGGTGCGCGAGGGCATGCGGGCCGGCTAGCGGTCCGGCGGCATCTCGGCCCGGACCTTGCCGCTCGTTGACCGGACGGCGCCGACTTCGCACATAGGCGGCCATGACGGCCACCTCCGTCGATCTGCCGCCGACCGCGCCGAGCCAGCCTCCGCTCAAGGGAGCCGCGCTGGTCCGCGCGCTGCTCCCAACCCTCCCGGATGCGCCCGGCGTCTACCGGATGCACGACGAGAAGGGCGACGTGCTCTACGTCGGCAAGGCCAAGTCGCTGCGCAAGCGGGTCGCCGCCTACGGCAAGCCGCAGGCGCAGCCGGCCCGCACCCAGCGGATGATCGCGCTCACCCGATCGATGGAGTTCGTGCAGACGGCGACCGAGGTCGAGGCGCTGCTGCTCGAGGCCAACCTCATCAAGCGGATGCGCCCGAGCTTCAACATCGTCCTGCGCGACGACAAGAGCTTTCCCTACATCTATCTGCGCACCGACCACGCCTTCCCGCTGATCGGCAAGCATCGCGGTGCCAAGCGGCCGGGGACGGAGTATTTCGGGCCGTTCGCGTCGGCCGGCGCGGTCAACGACTCGCTCAACGCGCTGCTCAAGGCCTTCCCGCTACGATCGTGCCGCGACAGCATCTTCCACGCCCGCACGCGCCCCTGCCTGCAGCATCAGATCAAGCGCTGCTCGGCCCCGTGCGTCGGCCGCATCGATGCCTCTAGCTATGCCCGGATCGTCGACGAGGTGCGGGCGTTCCTGAGCGGCCGCTCGCAGGAGGTGCAGGACCGGCTCAAGGCCGAGATGGCGCGCGCCGCCGACCAGCTCGACTTCGAGCGCGCCGCCGTCCTGCGCGACCGTCTCAAGGCCATGGCGCACATCCAGGCCCGCCAGGGGATCAACATCGAATCGCTCGGCGACGCCGATGTCCTCGCCTGCGCCGTCGAGGGCGGACAAGCTTGCGTCCAGGTCTTCTTCTATCGGCTGGGGCGCAACTACGGGAACCGCGCCTATTATCCGGCGCACACCGCCGAGGCCGGGCCCGGTGAGATCCTCGAGGCGTTCGTCGCGCAGTTCTATGCCGAGCGGCCGCCCCCGCGTCTCGTGCTCCTGGCCGCGGCCACCCCGCAACAGGCGCTGCTCGCGGAGGCTCTGGCGGTGAAGGCCGGACGCAAGGTCGAGCTGGCCGTGCCGCAGCGTGGGGACAAACGCCAACTGGTTGAGATCGCGCTCGCCAACGCCCGCGCCGCGCTGGCGCGGCGGCTCTCGGAGACCTCGGCGCACGCCCAGCTCCTCGAGCGGCTAGCGGATGTGCTCGATCTCGCGGCGGCGCCTTCGCGGATCGAGGTCTACGACAACAGCCACATCCAGGGCAGCCACGCGATCGGCGCGTTCGTCGTGGCCGGGCCGGAGGGCTTCGAGCGTCGCCACTACCGGACGTTCAACATCAAGACCGCCGAACTCGCGCCGGGCGACGACTATGCGATGCTGCGCGAGGTCCTGCGCCGGCGGTTCCAGCGGCTGGTACGCGAGGATCCGGAACGGCAGGGCGGTTCCTGGCCGGATCTGGTGCTGATCGATGGCGGCCAAGGCCAGCTCAACGCTGCACTGGAGACGCTGGGCGAGCTCGATCTGACCGATCTCGCCGTGGTCGCGGTGGCCAAGGGGCCTGACCGCCATGCCGGCCGCGAACGCCTGTTCCTGCCGGGCCGCGACCCGATCGCGCTGGACCCGAAGGACCCGGTGCTCTACCTTGTGCAGCGTTTGCGCGACGAGGCGCACCGCTTCGCGGTGGCGACGCACCGGGGACGGCGCGCCAAGGGGCTGGTCCGCTCGGCGCTCGACGGCGTGGCGGGCATCGGCGCCATGCGCAAACGGGCCTTGCTCACCCATTTCGGCTCGGCCGAGGGTGTGCGCCAGGCCGGCCTCGCCGATCTCGAGCGGGTGCCGGGTGTCAGTAAGGCTGTCGCAAAGGCGATCTACGACCATTTCCACGAAGGCGGCTGACACCGGAACGACCATGCTGAGCAGTCCCCCGAACCTCCTCACCGTCAGTCGGGTGCTGCTCGTCCCGGTCCTCGTCGCCCTGTTCTACGTCGAGGGGGACTGGGCAAGGTGGTTCGCCTGCCTGGTCTTCGTCGTCGCCGCGACCACCGACTATCTCGACGGTTACATGGCGCGTGCCTGGGCGATGCAGTCGCCGTTCGGGCGCTGGCTCGATCCGGTCGCCGACAAGCTGCTCGTCGGGGCCACGGTGGTGATGCTGGTCGGATTCGATCGGGCGCCGCTGCTTCCGGCGCTCGTCATCGTCCTGCGCGAGATCATGGTCTCCGGGCTGCGCGAGTACATGGCCGAGGTCCGCGCCGGGCTGCCGGTCAGCCGCCTCGCCAAGTGGAAGACGGCGGTGCAGATGGTGGCGATCGGCTTCCTGCTCGTCGGTGAGGCCGGCCCCGTCTGGCTGCCCGTGGCCTGGATCGGCTGGGTCGGCCTGTGGGTCGCCGCCGGCCTTACGCTCGTCACCGGCTGGGACTATCTCCAGGCCGGGTTGCGGCACATGCTGGCCGAACCAGCGCGCACGACCCCGCCCAAGGGCGTGCCCGCGCCACGGTGAGCGAAGGGATGCTGAAGGTCCGCTATTTCGCCTGGCTCCGGCAACGGGTCGGCCGCGCCGAGGAGGAGGTCGATCCGCCGCGCGAGATCGCGACCGTGCGTGCGCTCGCGGCATGGTTGGGCGAACGCCATCCGCGGTTCGCCGAGGCGCTGGCCGAGCCGGGCGTGGTCCGCTTCGCCGTCAACAGGGCCTACGTCGCTGAGGACGCGGTGATTCGGCCCGGCGACGAGGTGGCGTTCTTCCCTCCGGTCACGGGCGGCTGAGGCGATGACCGTGCGGGTGCAGGCCGAGCCGTTCGACGCGGCGGCCGAGATCGCCGCCTTCCTCGCCGGACGCCGGTCCAGCGGCGGGATCGCCAGCTTCATCGGCGTCTGTCGTGACGAGCATGGCGGTACCCCGGTCTCCGCGATGACCCTCGAGCACTATCCCGGCATGACCGAGGCCGAGATCGGGCGCATCGAGGACGAGGCGCGGCGGCGCTGGCCGCTGCACGACGTGCTCGTCGTCCACCGCTGCGGACGCCTGCTGCCCGGCGAGCCGATCGTCCTCGTCCTCACGGCGTCCGCACACCGCGCCGCCGCGCTCGACGCTTGCGCGTTCCTCATCGACTGGCTGAAGACGCGAGCGCCGTTCTGGAAGCTCGAGGAGACAGCCGAGGGCGAGCGCTGGGTCGACGCCCGCGACAGCGACGAGGCGGCCGCTCGCCGCTGGCAGCACGCCGCCGCATAGATCATCGGACGATCACCCATGGACCGGCCGCCGGACGCTCCGCCCTCGCTGCGCACCGGGCTCGTGCGCCTGACCGTGTGCGGGCTCGACGAGCTGCACGGACCGCGCGAGCCGGCCGTGACGCACGTCCTGTCGATCCTCGATCCCGGCTATCCCGACCCGACGGCGTTCAGCGCCTGGCGGCGGCACCATCGGCTGACCCTGCGCTTCCACGATGTCATCGCCGAGTATCCCGGTTACGACGCGCCACAACCCGAGCATGTGGCGGCGCTCCTCCGGTTCGGCGACGAGCTGCTCGCGGCCGGTGACGATCTCGAGCATCTTCTGATCCACTGCCACGCCGGCGTGTCGCGCTCGACGGCGGCCCTGGCGATCCTCCTCGCCCGCGAGCACCCCGAGGACGAGGCGGCGGTGTTCGAGCGGCTGGCGGTGATCCGCCCGCAGGCCTGGCCGAACTCGCGGATGATCGGCTTCGCCGACGAGATCCTCGGCCGCCGCGGGCGGCTCCGCGCGGCGCTCGCGGACTTCTATCGCCGGCAGGCGCGAACCCAGCCGGAGCTGATCGAGATGATCCGTCGGGTCGGCCGCGGCGCCGAGATCCCCGTCTGAGGCGGTTGCGAAATCAGGCGGTGGCGCGGTGGGCCTGGAGGAGCCGCCAGAGCCGCTGCGGCGTCGCCGGCATGTCGACGTGGCGCACGCCGAGATGCGCCAGCGCGTCGACCAGCCCGTTGATCACCGCCGGCGGCGCGCCGATCGCGCCGGCCTCGCCGGCTCCCTTCATGCCCATCGGGTTGGTCCGGCAGGGCACCGGGATCATCGAGAAGTCGATCGCCGGGACGCCGGCCGCGCGCGGCATCGCGTAGTCCATGAACGACCCGGTCAGGAGCTGACCGCTCGCCGGATCGTAGACGGTCTCCTCGTAGAGCGCCTGGCCGATGCCCTGGCCGACGCCGCCGTGCACCTGGCCCTCGACCAGCAGCGGGTTGATCACCGTGCCGAAATCGTCGACGACGGTGTAACGCTCGATCCGCGGCACGCCGGTCTCGGCGTCGATCGAGATCTCGCAGACATGGCAGCCGTTCGGGAAGGTCGCGATCGCCGGCTGCCATGCCGCCGCCGCGTCGAGACCGTCCGGCCCGGCGAGGCGGGCCACCGCGACCAGCCCGATCTCCCGGTCGGTGCCGAGCACCCGGTAGACGCCGTCGGCGAACGCGACGTCGGCCGCCGCGGCCTCGAGCGCCTCGGCGGCGAGCACCTTGCCCTTGTCGATCAGGGCTGTGGCGGCGCGCTGGGCGGCGACCCCGCCGACCGGGACCGAACGCGAGCCGCCGGTTCCCCGGCCCGTCGGGATCAGTGCCGTGTCGCCCTGGATCGTCTCGATGTCCGCGAACGGCACACCGAGCGCGTCGGCGAGGATCTGCGCGTAGGCGGTGGCGTGACCCTGGCCGTTGCTCTGCGTGCCGATGAACAGCCGCACCTTGCCGTCCCCGCCGACGACGATCCGCGCCGTCTCGTCGGCACCCCCGGCGCACTGCTCGACATAGTAGGCGATGCCGAGGCCGAGCAGCCGCCCCAGGCGCCGGGCGGCCGCCTTGCGCGCGGCGAAGCCGGCGACGTCGGCGCGCTCCAGCGCGGCGTCGAGCAGCCGGGCGAACTCGCCGCTGTCATAGGTCGTCTGCAGCGCCGTGCGGTAGGGCATCGCCTCGGGCGGGATGAAGTTCCGGCGGCGCAGCTCGGCCGGGTCGAGGCCCAATTCGCGCGCGGTCGCGTCCACCGCCCGCTCGACCGCATAGGCCGCCTCGGGCCGGCCGGCGCCGCGATAGGCATCGAGGGGCACCGTGTTGGTGTAGGCCAGCCGGACCTGGAAGTGGACCGCCGCGAAGCGGTACACGCCGGCGTACATCTTGGCCCCGGCGTCGGTCGGGATGAACGGTCCGAACTGCGAGAGATAGGCGCCGAGATTGGCCACGGCCGAGGCGCGCAGGGCGATCATCCGGCCGTCGGCGTCGGTCGCGATCTCGACCGTCGTGACATGGTCGCGGCCGTGGGAGTCGCTGAGGAAGCTCTCCTGGCGCTCGGCGATCCAGCGGACCGGCCGGCCGGTCAGGCGGGCCGCCAGGAGGCACCCCGGGTACTCGGGAAAGACGAAGATCTTCATCCCGAAGCCGCCGCCGACGTCGGCCTGGACGACGCGCAGCCGCTCCTTCGGCACCTTGAGCACCTCGTCGGCGAGCACCGACTGCATGCTGTGCACGCCCTGGCCGCCGGTGCGCAGCGTGTAGCTCTGGGTGGCCGCGTCATAGGTGGCGATGCAGCCGCGCGGCTCGAGCGGGTTGGGGACGACGCGGTTGTTGACGAGCTCGACCCGCGTCACGTGATGGGCGGCGGCGAGCAGGCGATCGACCGCGGCGGCGTCGCCCGCCTCCCAGTCGAGCGCGAGGTTGCCCGGCGCTTCCGGCCACAGTTCGGGGGCGCCAGGACGCAGCGCGGCGACCGGGTCGGTGACCGCCGGCCGGGGAGCGTAGGTCACCTCCACCGCTTCCGCCGCGTCGCGCGCCTGTGCCATGGTCTCGGCCACCACCAGCGCCACCGGATCGCCGACGTGGCGCACGCGCCGCCGTGCGAGGACCGGCCGCTCGGTGGCCGGCATCGGGCGGCCGTCCCGGTTGTGGCGCGGCAGGGCGCGGCAGGGCAAAGGGCCGAGGCCCGCGGCATCGCAGTCGGCGGCGGTCAGCACCGCCGCCACGCCGGGCATCGCCCGGGCCGTGGCGGTGTCGATGGCGAGAATGTCGGCATGGGCGTGGGGCGAGCGGACGAACGCCGCGTGCAGCGCGCCCGCGACCTGCAGATCGTCGGTGTACGACCCGCCGCCAGTGACGAGCCGCTCGTCCTCCTTGCGGCGCAGAGGCTGGCCGACCGCGAAGCGCCCCATGATCCACCTGTTCTCGACCCGTGTCGGCGGCGACCATAGCGCCTATGTTCCTCGAGGCCAGGGGCGCGGCGAGCAGGGCGGCCGCCCGGTTGCGAGCGAGGTGGGCGGCGCATGATTCCGATCCGGGACGACAACCCGGCGCACCGGCCGCCGGTCGTCACGGTCGCCTTCATCGCCATCTGTGTCGTCGTCTTTCTGTGGCAGGTGTCGCTCGACCCGCGCGCCCAGGAGGCGGCGGTCTACAGCTGGGGCATGATCCCGGCCGTGCTCCTGGGCGAGGCGCGGCTGCCCGCCGAGCTGACCCGGGTGCCGCCGGCGGCGACGCTCGTGACCTCGATGTTCCTCCACGGCGGCTGGGGCCACCTCCTCGGCAACATGCTCTACTTGTGGATCTTCGGGAACAACATCGAGGACCGCCTGGGGCACGGCCGGTTCGTCCTGTTCTACCTCGTCTGCGGGCTCGCCGCCGCCGCGGCGCAGATCCTCCCCGAGCCCGGCTCGCGCATCCCGATGATCGGCGCCAGCGGGGCCATCTCGGGCGTGCTCGGGGCCTACATGCTCCTCTACCCGCACGCCCGGGTGCTGGTTCTGATCCCGCTCGGGTTCATGTTCCTGCATCACGTTCGGGCGGTCTGGCTGCTGGGCGTGTGGTTCACCCTGCAGATTGTCTCGGCGCTGGCGGCCCCGCCCGGTGAGGGCGGCGTCGCCTGGTGGGCGCATATCGGCGGGTTCGTGGCGGGCCTGGTGCTCGCGCTGCCGCTGCGCCGAGCAGCCCGCCGCCGCGGCCCGTGGGGGTGAGCCGGCGGCGGCCGGTTGCTCCGGCGGCCCGACCCATCGCTCTGGTGAGCCTAGGACGCCGCGGGTCCCGTCAGGTCGGCTCGTCCTCCGCTGGCGAGCGGTCCGCCTGCCGGAGCTGGTCCGGGCGCACCGCGACGAGCTGTGTCGCGCTCGGCGCCTCCAGGCGCCGCGCATAGACCTCGCGGCTCTCGAGCACCCGCTGCACGTAGTTGCGGGTCTCCGTGAACGGGATCTGCTCGATCCAGTCGATCCACTGATGGGCGTCGCCGCCGCGCGGATCGCCGTAGGTCGCGAGCCATTCGGCCACCCGGCCCGGCCCCGCATTGTAGGCGGCGAGCGCCAGCACCGCCTCGCCGTCGAAGCGGGCGAGCTGCCGCTCGAGGTAGCGGACGCCGAGGCGCGCATTGTACTCGGGATCGCGGGTCAGCCGCTCGACGGCGAACGGCACGCCGAGGTCCCGCGCCATCGAACGGGCCGTGGGCGGCATCAGCTGCATCAGGCCCCGCGCCCCGGCCGGGCTGCGCGCGGCGGGATCGAACTGGCTCTCCTGCCGGGTCACGGCGAGGCGCAGGGCGGGCTCGGGCAGGCCCGGCCGGCGCGCGGTCAGGGCTGCGATCCGGGGTACCGGGTGGCTCGTGTCCAGCGCGACTTCGCGCTCCGGCGGTAGCGCCTTGGCGGCGCGGACGGCGAGGTCGGCGCGGCCGCAGTTGCGCGCGAGCCGCAGCGCGCCGCGCGCCGCCGCATCGTCGCTGGCGCTGCGCGCCAGTTGGACGACGAACGGCACGGCGCGCTCGTAGGCGCCGAGCTCGCACAGCAGGCGGGCGGTCCGGCCGAGGGCGTGATCAGCGGGATCGGCGACCGGAGCGGCCGCCGCCTGGGTCGACCTGGGCTGGATCACGAGACCCAGCTCGGCCGCGGCGAGCTGGCCGTAGAAGGCCTGCGGGAAGCCGGCAGCGTCACGATAGTGGCGCTGCGCCTCCTCGGGCCGCCCGAGGGCCGCCGCCGCCCGTCCCGCCCAATAGGACGCCCGCGCCCGGCTGATCGGCGTGCGGACCACACCCGCCATGCGCTGGAAATGGGCCGCGGCCCGCTCCGGCTCGTTGGTGAACCGCAGCGCCAGCCAGCCGGAGGTCCACTCGGCCTCGGCAAGTTCGGCGCCGGCGTCGAGCCCGTGGCCGGCGGCGAGCCGGTAGGCCAGCCGGTGCTGACCGGCGCGCAGCGCCCGCCGCACCTGGATCAGGCGCTCGTCCCACCACAGCTTCGGCCGGACGAGCGTGCCCGGCGGGTCGAGAAGAATCGCCTGCGCCGCGCCGTCGAGCCCCTTGATCCGGCGCCAGCGCACCCGCTCGTAGGCGAGCCCGGGCATGCCGAGCAGGTCAGGCGGCACGGCGGCGACGGCGGCATCCGGCGAGCGGTCGCCACGCAGGCGCAGCCGTGCCTCGGCGAGCGCCCGGTGGCCGGCATCGACGCGCGCGAGCATCCGTCGTGCCGCCGCCTCGCGCCCATCCCACAGCAGCCGGTCGAGGCGCGCGCGGTGATCGGCCGCCTGCAGGCGGCCGCCATGGGCGGCGAGGATGGCGCGCTCCTCGCTTTCGCCGAGATCGTCCTCGACCCAGGCACGGCGCAGCAGCTCGGTCGCGCGGCGCTCGTGGCCGGCGGCGAGGAGCGCGGTCGCGAGCCGGACCCGGCCCTTGCCCGTGGTCGGCTCGGCGTCCGCGAAGAAGGCCAGCACCGTGCGGTCGTCGGCCTGGTCGGCGAGCACGGTCTCGGCGCGCGCGCGCAGCGGCCCGAGCCCCGGCCAGTCGCTGCGCTCGGCGAGGAAGGACGCGTACTCGGCGATCGGCGCCGTGACGCGCTCGTCGCGCAGCCGCAGCCAGCGGAGATAGTCGTTCAGCTCGGCCGAGCCGGCAGCCCGCGCGTGCGTCTCGGCCACCGCCCAGCGCCCACTCTCCGCGGCGCTCAGCGCGCGTTGCGCGGCGTCGCGCGCCTGCGGCCCCAGCGCCGCGGCGGCAGCGGCGCCCGATGCGACCGCGACGAGCGCGACCACGGTGAGCAGGAGCCGGAATCCGGCGCCGCCGGTCCGCAGCCCCGTCCTGCCGAGGTTGGCCGCCTTGTCCTGCATCATCCGCATCACTATGGTGTCCGGCCGTTAACCGACGATGAAGCCAAACGCGGCGGGCGCAGATGTTCCACGGCTCGATCGTCGCCCTCGTCACGCCGTTCCGCAACGGCCGGATCGACGAGCGCGCCTTCCAGGACCTCGTCGCGTGGCATGTGACGCAGGGCACGCACGGCTTCGTGCCGGTCGGGACGACCGGCGAGAGCCCGACCTTGAGCCATGCGGAGCACGAGCGGGTCGTCGAGCTGTGCATCGAGACGGTGGCGCGCCGGCGGCCGGTGATCGCCGGGACCGGCTCCAACGCGACGGCCGAGGCGATCAGCCTGACCCGCCACGCCGCCCGGGTCGGCGCCGACGCCGCCCTGATCGTCACCCCCTATTACAACAAGCCGACGCAGGACGGGCTCTACGCACATTATCGCGCGATCCACGACGCCACGGAGATCCCGATCATCATCTACAATATCCCGGGCCGTTCGGTGGTCGACATGAGCGTCGAGACGATGGCCCGCCTGGCGGAGCTGCCGCGCATCGTCGGGGTCAAGGACGCCACCGCCGACATCGTCCGTCCGCTGCTGACGGCGCAGCGCTGCGGGGCGGAGTTCTGCCAGCTCTCGGGCGAGGACGGGAACGCCCTGGCCTTCCTCGCCCATGGCGGGCATGGCTGCATCTCGGTGACGGCCAACGTGGCGCCGGCGTTGTGCGCGGCGATGCACGAGGCGTGGCGTGAAGGTCGGCCGGACGAGGCCCTGGCGCTGCAGCGGCGACTCCTGCCGCTGCACCGCGCCCTGTTCTGCGAGACGAGCCCGGCGCCGACCAAGTACGCGCTCGCCCGGATGGGCAAGTGCACCGAGGAGGTGCGCCTGCCGTTGGTCGGGCTGAGCGAGGCCTCGCGGGCGCACGTCGACGCGGCGTTGGCGGCGGTCGGGATCGACGCCTGACCGGCGATGACGCAGGCTGTCGCCGAACGCCGGCGGATCGCCGACAACCGCAAGGCGTTCCACAACTACGACATCGAGGAGCGGATCGAGGCCGGGCTCGTGCTGACCGGCACCGAGGTCAAGTCGCTGCGCGCCGGCCGCGCGACGATCGGCGAGGCGCATGCCGGGGCGATGGGCGGCGAGCTGTGGCTCTTCAACGCCTACATTCCCGAGTATGACAAGGCGACCCGTTTCAACCATGAGACGAGAAGGCCGCGCAAGCTTCTCGTGCACCGACGCGAGATGGAGCGCCTCTTGGGCGCCGTGCAGCGCAAGGGAATGACGGTGGTTCCGCTGGCCCTGTACTTCTCGCCGCGAGGTTTCGCCAAGGTCGAGCTCGGGCTCGCGCGCGGCCGGAAGCTGCACGACAAGCGCGCCGCCGAGAAGGAACGCGACTGGCAGCGCGAGAAGGCGCGGATCCTGCGCCACGGCGCCGGGTGACCGCGCCAGTTAACCGAATCTTGGCCGGGCTTCGCTAAGGGCTGCGCTCGCGTCTCCAGCGTCGGGGCCCGGATGCTCGCGATCGTCGGCTTCGTCTGCGTCATCGGCATGGTGTTCGGCGGCTACCTGCTCGCGGGCGGGAGCTTCGGCATCATCCTCAAGGCGCTGCCGTTCGAGCTGATGATGATCGGCGGGGCCGCCGCCGGCACGCTGCTGATCGCCAACGGCCCGCACGTGGTCAAAGGCGCGCTCGGCGACCTCAAGATGGTCGTCGGCGGCCCACGCTGGTCGCGCTCCGACTATCGCGACCTGCTGTCCTTGATGTTCATGCTGGTCAAGCTGCTCAAGACCAAGGGGGCGCTGGCCCTGGAGGCGCACCTGGAGCGGCCGCACGAGAGCGAGCTGTTCGGCCGCTTCCCGCGCATCCAGAAGGATCATTTCGCGCTCGATTTCATCGCCGACACGCTGCGCATGATGACGATGAGCATGGACGATCCCTATCAGGTCGAGGACTGCATGCAGCGGGCGATCAGGAAGCATCACCATGAGACGCTGGCCCGGGCCAACGCGCTGCAGAACATCGCCGACGCCCTGCCGGCCTTGGGCATCGTCGCCGCCGTGCTGGGCATCGTGAAGACCATGAGCCACATCGACCAGCCGGTCGAGATCCTGGGCAAGATGATCGGCGGCGCGCTCGTCGGCACGTTCCTCGGGGTGTTCCTCGCCTACGGCTTCGTCGGGCCGATCGCCGCCCGGCTGCGTGACGCCTACGAGCAGGACGGCCAGTTCTACGCCATCATCCGCGACTGCATCGTCGCCTACCTGCACGGCCACTCGGCGCCGATCGCGGTCGAGCTGGCCCGCGCCAACGTGCCGAGCATTCTGCAGCCGAGCTTTCACGAGCTCGACGAGGTGCTGAACGGCCTCCCGGCCGACCCGCTGGCCAAGTGAGGCAGCGCGATGGCGGCCAAGGCTGGCAAGACGCCGCTGCTGATCCGTCGGGTCGGCGAGGACGGGCATCACGGCCATCACGGTGGCGCCTGGAAGGTCGCCTACGCCGACTTCGTCACGGCGATGATGGCCTTCTTCCTGATGCTCTGGCTGCTCAGCACCTCGAGCGAGGAAACGCTCAAGGGGATCGCCGAATATTTCACCGACGCCAGCGACAATGAGGGGGTCCCCGGCGGTGTCGCCGGTGTGATCAACGGGATCGTCATGACCCCGCCGCGGCCGATGTTCGACCGGCAGAGCTCGACGCCGGCCTTCGCCGACCCGTCGCTGCCGACCGCCGAGACGACCGAGGACGCTGCGGCGGTCGCGATGTCCGAGGATCGCGCGCTGGAGGACGCCGCCGACCTGTCGGCGGCGGCGCGCGCGGAGGCGCAGACGGCCGACCGTTTCGAGACCGCCAAGACCGCGATCTTCCAGGCTCTGGCGCGGTCCGAGGACCTCGGCGCCTTCGCCGACAGCATCCTTGTCGAGCGCACGCCCGAGGGCCTGCGGATCCAGCTCCTCGACCGGGAGAACCTGGCGATGTTCCCGAGCGGCAGCGACCGCATGCATCCGCACACCGAGCGGCTCTTGCGGATCGTGACCCAGGCCGTGGCGGCGCTGCCGAACCGGCTGTCGATCCGCGGCCATACCGACGCCCGTCCGTTCGTCTCCGCCAACTATGACAACTGGCGCCTGTCGAGCGCCCGCGCCGACGCGACCCGCCGGGTGATGCTGGCCGCCGGTCTGGCGCCGCAGCGGGTCGCCGAGGTGGTCGGGCGAGCCGACGCCGAGCCGCTGTTCGCCGCCGATCCCAACGACGCGCGCAACCGGCGTATTTCGATCGTGCTGCTCGCCACCGACCCGGCGGCCGAGTGAGGGCACAGCCGGCCTTCCGCGAGGCGCCCGGCGCGGCTACCTGTCGCGTGGTTGCGAGGTGCGATGCGCATGGCCCTGGCCGAACCGGAGGAACTCGCCGCGACGAGAGCGCCGCTCTGGCGGGCGCTGCCGCTGGCGGGCCGCGCGACGCCGCTGCGGCTCGCCTTCGCCGAGCCGGGCCGGACGGCCCGTGGCACGGTCCTGATTCTCCCGGGCCGCGCCGAGTTCGTGGAGAAGTACGAGGAGGCGGTACTCGATCTGTGCGGTCTCGGCTTCGCCGTGGCGGTGCTGGAGTGGCGCGGGCAGGGCCTGTCGCGCCATGACGGGCCGTTCCGGCAGCGCGGCCATGTCGAGGACTTCGATCACTACCTCGAGGACCTGGCCGACGCCCTGCGCGCGCTCGAGCGCGCCGGGGCACCGGCACCGCGGCTGATGCTCGGCCATTCGATGGGCGGCCATGTCGGCCTGCGCTGGCTGTACCACGAGCCGGCGAGCTTCGTCGCGGCGGCGATGACCGCGCCGATGTTCGGGATCGCGCAGATCAAGGTGCCCGAGCCGCTGGCGCGCCTGCTTGCGCGCGCCAGCGTGCGCGCCGGGGCGCGGCTGCGCTACGCTCCGGGGCAGCGCGATTTCCACATCGCCCGGTGCCGCTTCGAGGGCAATCCGCTGACCGGCTGTCCGATCCGCTTCGAGCGGTTCGCGAGCCTGCTGGAGACGCGCCCGGAGCTCGCCCTCGGCGGCGTCACCTGGGGCTGGCTCGATGCCAGCCTGCGTTCGATCGCGCTCACCCGCCAGCCCGGCTTCGCCGAGCGGATCACGACGCCGATGCTGCTCTGCCAGGCCGCCGAGGAACGCATCGTGTGCAACCGCAGCATCGAGCGGTTCGCGGCCCGGCTGCCGGCGGCGCGGCTGCGCCGCTTCCCCGGTCGCCACGAGCTGTTGATCGAGCGCGATCCGATCCGTGCCGCGGTGCTCGCCGAGATCGACAGCTTCTTCCGCGAGACGACCGGCGGCTAGACGCCGCTGCGCGCCGCGTCGGCGAGCCGGCGGGCTTCGGCCAGCACCGCCTCGAACATCGCCTCGGTCAGGCGCCCGGTGTTCATGTTGTAGCGCGAGGTGTGGTAACTGCCGACCAGGATCGGTCCGTGATCGAGCCGTGCGACCGCGCCGTGCGCGAAGGGGTGGCACGTCGCCGGCAGGCCGAGGGCGCGGAGCACCGCGTGCCAGGCGACCCGCCCCAGCGCGAGTGCCACTGCCGGTCGGGGGGGTGTTGTCAGCTCCGCGGCGAGGAACGGGCGGCATGCCGAGATCTCCGCCGGCTCGGGGCGGTTGCCCGGCGGCACGCAGCGGATCGCATTGGTGATCCGGCAGCCGCGCAGCTCGAGGCCATCGTCGATCCGCGCGGCGAAGCGGTCGTTCGCCAGCCCCTGCCGTGCGAGCGCACCGTACAGCACGATCCCTGCATGATCGCCGGTGAACGGCCGCCCGGTGCGGTTGGCGCCGGCCGCCCCGGGAGCGAGGCCGACGACGAGCAGGGCCGCAGTCGCGTCGCCGAACGACGGCACCGGCGCGTTGTGCCAGTCCGGATGCCGATCTCTGAGCTGCTGCCGGTAGGCGACCAGACGCGGGCAGCGCGCGCAGTCGTGGGGCGGGTCGGCTCGCGCCGGCGCAGGCTCGGCGCCCGTCACCGCCGCGGCTCGTCCTCGTCCTCTTCGTCCTCTTCGCCTTCTTCCTCCTCCTCCTCGTCGTACTCCTCGTCGCCCTCCTCGATCTCGGCGGCGGAGAAGGACTGGCTGCGGGCCGGATGCTCGCGGGCGATGCTCGCCTGCAGCTCGACGAGGTCGATGAACACATCGGCCTGGCGGCGCAGCTCGTCCGCCACCATCGGCGGCTGCGTGCGCAGCGTGCTGATCACCGTGACCCGCACGCCGCGCCGCTGCAGGGCCTCGACGAGACGCCGGAAGTCGCCGTCGCCGGAGACCAGCACGACGTGATCGAGATGTGGTGCCAGCTCCATGGCATCGACGGCGATGTCGACGTCCATGTTGCCCTTGTACTTGCGCCGCCCCGACGGACCGTACTCGCGCAACGGCTTGGTCACCATGGTATAGCCGTTGTAGTCCAGCCAGTCGACGAGCGGCCGGATCGGCGAGTACTCCTGCTCGTCCATCAACGCCGTATAATAGTACGCGCGAACGAAGCGGCAGTCCGCCGACAGGACGCGCAGCAGACGCTTGTAGTCGATGTCGAACCCGAGCGCGCGCGCGGTCTGATAGAGATTGGCGCCGTCGATGAAGACGGCCAAGCGGTCGGTCGGTCGGGCGGTGCTGATCGGCAAGGTGGCCATCGCTGGGATCCGGCGCAACAGGCGCTGCGGCGCACCTAGACGAGCGCCGCGGTTCTGTCACGCGGCAGCGCGGGCGGCGTCCGCTGCGCCTACGGTGCGGCCCGGGACCGCCCTTCGCTTGCGGCGACCGGGCGCCTACATTAAGAGGCGTTCTCGGTATGATCGCTTGAGGAAAGCACCGCACCATGGCCCGCATTACGGTCGAGGACTGCGTCGAGCGCGTCCCGTCGCGCTTCGAGCTGGTGATGATCGCCGCGCAGCGCGCGCGCGACATCTCCGCCGGCGCGGCGCTCACCGTCGATCGCGACAACGACAAGAACCCGGTCGTCGCCCTGCGCGAGGTCGCGGCCGGCACGATCGATCTCGATCATCTGCGCTACGAGCTCGTGCACGGTCTGCGGCGCCACATCGAGTCCGACGGCGAGGAGCCGCGCGATCTGGCCGAGGAGCTGGAGGCGCTGATCCCGCCACAGGAGGTCGGCGTGGTAGCGCCGATGCCTGAAGGTGTGAGCTACAGCGAGCACGACGTCGCCGACGGCGACTGACCGGACCGGTCCGGGCGGCAGGGCGATGGCGACGGAGGCGGTCTCTCAGCCCAGCCCGGCGGCCGCCGTCGCTGTTCCGCCCCCGGCTCCCGCGCCTTTGCCGGCGACGCGACGCGGGGCCGTGCCCGCGTCGTCGCGCCGCCCGATCCTCCGCCAGTACGAGCTGGTCGAGCGGGTCAAGGCCTACGACCCCAACGCCGACGAGGACCTGCTCAACCGCGCCTACGTCTTCGCCATGAAGGCGCACGGCTCGCAGCTTCGGGCCAGTGGTGATCCCTACTTCCACCACCCGGTCGAGGTCGCCGGCATCCTGACCGCCTACAAGCTCGACAGCGCGTCGATCGCCACCGGCCTGCTCCACGACGTGATCGAGGACACCGGCGCCACGCTGGCCGAGATCGAGCGGCTGTTCGGGCCGCAGGTGGCGCGACTGGTCGACGGCGTGACCAAGCTGACCCGCCTGCCGCTGCAGTCGGCGCAGACCGCGCAGGCCGAGAATTTTCGCAAGCTGCTGCTCGCGATGTCGGACGACATCCGGGTTCTGCTGATCAAGCTCGCCGACCGCCTGCACAATATGCGCACGCTGCATTTCATCGACGACCCGGCGCGGCGCCGGCGGATCGCCAGCGAGACGATGGAGATCTACGCACCGCTCGCCGAGCGCATCGGCATGGCCGAGATGCAGGCCGAGCTCGCCGACCTCGCCTTCGCCGAGCTGATGCCCGATGCGCGCGAGAGCATCCTGCACCGGCTGCGCCAGCTGCGCCGCGACGATGACGGCCTCGTCGAGCGCATCGTCGAGCAGCTCCGCGGCACCCTCGCACGGGCGGGCATCGCCGCCGAGATCACCGGCCGCGAGAAGACGCCGCTGTCGATCTGGCGCAAGATGCAGCGCAAGAACGTCAGCTTCGAGCAGCTCGCCGACATCATCGCCTTCCGGGTCGTCGTCGGCAGTGTCGCCGACTGTTACGCGGCGCTCGGCGTGGTCCACGGCGCCTATGCGATGATGCCCGGGCGCTTCAAGGACTTCATCAGCACGCCCAAGCCGAACGGCTACCGCTCGCTGCACACGACGATCTTCGGCCCCGAGCGGCGCAAGATCGAGGTGCAGATCCGCACCGCCGAGATGGACGAGGTCTGCGAGTTCGGCGTGGCCGCGCACTGGGCCTACAAGCAGGGCGCGCCGAGCCACGAAGGTCGGCAATATCGCTGGATCCGCGAACTCCTCGACATCCTCGAGCATACCGCCGGTCCCGAGGAGTTTCTCGAGAACACCAAGCTCGAGATGTTCCAGGACCAGGTGTTCTGTTTCACGCCCAAGGGCGACATCATCGCCCTGCCACGTGGCGCCACGCCGATCGATTTCGCCTACGCGGTGCACTCCGAGGTCGGCGACCATTGCGTCGGGGCGCGCGTCGACGGCCGCATGGTGCAGCTCCGCTACGCCCTGCAGAACGGCGACCAGGTCGAGATCATCACGAGCAAGAACGCCGCGCCCTCGGCCGCGTGGGAACGCATCGTCGTCACCGGCAAGGCGCGCGCCCGGATCCGCCGCTACCTCCGCTCGCGCAAGCGTGAGGAGTTCATCCAACAGGGCCGCGACCAGCTCCAGCGCGCCGCCAAGGCCGAGGGGTTCCAGCTCGGCGAACGCCTGCTCGAGCGCGTCGTCGCCGCGCTCCCGCACCGGACGGTCGACGATCTGCTGGCGGCGGTCGGGGAGGGCTCGACCGCGGTGCGCCTCGTCATCGAGGCCTGCCGCGCCGAGCTCGGCCATGACGAGCCGGAGCGGCCGAGCGCCAAGATCGTGCCCCTGCGGCGCCGCAGCGAGCCGGCGCGCGACGCCCTCTCGCCGATCGCCGGCCTGCCCCCGGGCATCGCCTTCCAGTTCGCCGGCTGCTGCCATCCGGTTCGCGGCGAGCCGATCGTCGGGCTGATCCGGACCGGCCGCCCGGTCACCATCCACGCGACCCACTGTCCGACCCTGCAGCGGGCCGCCGACGCCGCCGACAGCTCGGTCGATCTCTCGTGGGACATGCGCGCCACGGAGGTCCGCACGGCGGCCCGGCTGGCGGTGATGGCGCTCAACAAGCCCGGCGCGCTCGGTGCGGTGAGCACCGTGATCGGCAAGCAGGGCGGCAACATCGTCGATGTCCGGTTCGGCCATCGCGCCCCGGATCTGTACGAGATCTTCCTCGATGTGGAGGTCGACGGGCTCGACCAGCTGCAGCGCGTGCTGGGGGCGCTGCGGGCGAGCGCGAGCGTCAGCTCGGTGGAGCGCGTTTACGCCTAGGCAACGGCCGGCAGGCTAGCCTTCGCCCGCGGCTTCGCTATGGATAGGTGCAACGAGGGGGGTGTCACCGGAACCGCGGCATGGTGTTCGCAAGGCGACGGAAACTCGCATGGGCCGAGCGAGTGCGCGATCTCCTCTGGCCGTATATCGGCTGGCGGCGCGCCGGCCGGTACCTGCTCATGCGGATCCAGCGTCTGCCGGGGACACCGCACAGCATCGCCGCCGGCCTCGCCTGCGGCATCGCGGTCTCGTTCATGCCCCTGCTCGGCCTGCACTTCGTTCTCGCCTTCGCCTTCGCCTGGCTGTGCGGCGGCAACATGCTCGCCGCCGCGCTCGGCACGCTGGCCGGCAACCCCTGGACCTTCCCGTTGATGTTCGCCGCCAGCTACCGTGTCGGCTGCTGGCTTCTCGGGCAGAAAGCCTACAGCATCACCGCGCTGGGCTTCGAAGGGCTGGTCGACAATCTGTGGGCGTTCTTCTGGCCGATGCTGATCGGCTCGCTGCCCGTGGCGGTGGTCGCCTGGGTGGTGAGCTACCTCCTGCTGCTCCGCCCGATCACCGCCTTCCAGGAGCGCCGCCGCCGGCGGCGGATGGCCAAGGCCGCCGGCCGGCTGGTTCCGGTCCAGGGCCCGCCTCGCCCATGACGCGATGATCAGTGATGAATTTCGCGTAATCACGCGATAGGCTCGCCGCGCCCATGGAGGACCGCGGTGTCAGCCAGCCTGCAGGAGCAGTCGTCGCGCCCGGCCATCACCACCGCCTGCGTGCGCGCGCTCGCCTTCGTCGGCCTCGACGCCGCCGATGTCGAGGTCGAGGTCCAGCTCAGCAACGGACTGCCGGCCTTCTCGATCGTCGGTCTGCCGGACAAGGCGGTCGCGGAAAGCCGCGAACGGGTCCGCGCGGCGCTCGGGGCGATGGGCCTCGCCCTTCCGCCGCGACGGATCACGGTCAACCTCGCGCCGGCCGACCTGCTCAAGGAGGGGGCGCATTTCGACCTGCCGATCGCACTGGGGCTGCTCGCGGTCATGGGCGTCCTGCCGAGCGACACGATCGACGGCCGTCTCGCGCTCGGCGAGCTTGGCCTTGATGGCAGTCTGCGCCCGGTATCCGGCGTGCTGGCCGCTGCCGTGGCGGCCTCGGAGCGCGGTCTGGGCCTGATCTGCCCCGCTGCCAATGGCGGCGAGGCGGCGTGGCTCAAGGACGAGATCGCGATCCTCGCGGCGCCCAGCCTGCTCGCCCTGATCAATCATGCGCGTGGCTGGCAGGTGCTGAGCCCGCCCGAGCCGGCGCTGGCCGAGGACGAGCTCGACTATCCCGACCTGCGTGACGTGAAGGGCCAGGAGACGGCCAAGCGGGCGCTGGAGATCGCCGCCGCCGGCGCGCACAATCTCCTCATGGTCGGCCCGCCCGGTGCCGGGAAGTCGCTGCTGGCGGCACGGCTGGTCGGCCTCCTGCCGCCGCTCGATCCCGCCGAGACGCTCGAGGTCAGCATGATCGCGAGCGTCGCCGGCGCGCTGCAGGCCGGGCGGCTGTCGCGCCGCCGCCCGTTCCGCAGCCCGCATCACGCGGCCTCGATGGCGGCGATGGTCGGTGGTGGCAGCCACGCCCGGCCGGGCGAGGTCTCCCTCGCCCACAAAGGCGTGCTGTTCCTCGACGAGCTGCCCGAGTTCCAGCGGCAGGTGCTGGAGGCGTTGCGCCAGCCGCTCGAAACCGGCAAGGTGACCGTCGCGCGCGCCAATCTGCACGTCACCTATCCCGCCCGCGTCCAGCTCGTGGCGGCAATGAACCCGTGCCGCTGCGGGCATTTCGACGACCCGGCGCTGGCCTGCACCCGCGCCCCGCGCTGTGCCGCCGACTATCAGGGCCGCATCTCGGGACCGCTGTTCGACCGGATCGACCTGCATGTCGACGTGCCGGCGGTGAGCGCGGCCGAAATGGCGCTGCCGGCACCGCGGGAGGGCACGGCGGAGGTCCGGGCCCGCGTCCTCGCCGCGCGCCACGCACAGGCCGAGCGCCTCGCCGCGGCCGGTCGGCCGGAGCTGCGCACCAACGCCGAGCTCGACGGCGAGCTGCTGGAACGCCTCGTCGTGCTCCAGCCTCCGGCCCTGGACCTGCTGCGTCGTGCCGCCGAGCAGCTCCGGCTCACCGCCCGCGGTTACAACCGCATCCTGCGGGTCGCGCGGACCATCGCCGACCTCGACGGGGCCGGGACGGTCGCGCGCCCGCACGTCGCCGAGGCCGTCGCCTTCCGCCGGATCGCCCCACAGCGCCGCTGAGCTGGCGCGGGTCAGTCGTCGAGGATGAAGGTCACCATCAGGTTGACCTGGTATTCGGTGATCCGCCCGTCCTTGACCCGGACCTGCTGCTCCTTGACCCAGGCCGAGGTGATGTTGCGTAGCGTCTTGGCGGCGCGGGCGATGCCCTGGCTGGTGGCATCCTCGAAGCTCTTGCTCGAGGTCGCCGAGATCTCGGTCACACGCGCGACGGACATGGCATCCTCCCCTTCCGCGCCGGCTCGGCAGCCGACGTAACCGACGACGCTAGCGGCGTCGGGTGCCGGCCACAAGGCATGCCGCGGCAGCGAGGATTGCCGGCCCGGCCGGCTCGGCTAGGCTGCAGGCGACGGGAGGGAGCGCCATGACCGAGGACGGCCGCGACGCCGGGCATCTGCTCCAGCAGGCCCGCGCGCACTGCCTGATGCCGCTGGTCGCGCACGGCGGCGCGGAGAGCGAGCCGGTGGTCTACGTGCGCGGCGAGGGCTGCGAGCTGACCGACATCCACGGCCGCACCTACCTCGACATGATGGGCTCGCACACGCGGGCCAACAGCCTCGGCTACGGCAACCGCGAGATCGCCGCGGCCGTCCAGCAGCAGCTGGCGACGCTCCACTATGTCGGCACGGCGGCGCACCTCGCCCCGCCGACGATCGCGCTGGCGGCGACCCTGGCGCGGCTCGCGCCCGGGCGGCTCGACCGGGTGATGTTCGTCAGCGGCGGCTCGGAGGCGGTCGAGTGCGCCCTCAAGCTGGCCCGCCAGTACCAGCAGGCCTCCGGCCGCAAGCCCAAGGCCTACAAGACCATCTCGCGCTGGACGGCGTATCACGGCGCGACCATGGGGGCACTGTCGGTGACCGACTGGCTCCCGGTGCGCGACGTCCCCGACGCGCGTGTCCCCGGGCACAGCTTCGTGCCCAACCCGACCGGCTGGACGAACCCGTTCGGCATGGACGAGGAGAGCTACGCCGAGCTGTGCGCGACCGCGCTCGAGCGGCAGATCGAGCTCGAGGGTCCGGAGCTGGTCGCGGCCTTCATCGGTGAGCCGATCATGCAGGCGCACGGGGTGCAGATCCCGCCACGGCGCTACTGGCAGCGCGTGCGCGAGATCTGCGACCGGCACGGCGTGCTGCTGATCGCCGACGAGGTGATCACCGGCTTCGGCCGCACCGGAGCATGGTTCGCCTGCGAGCATTACGGGCTCGAGCCCGACATCATGACCGTGGCCAAGGCGCTGACCGCCGGCTACGCGCCGATGGGGGCGGTGCTCACGCGCGGCGAGATCGCCGACGCCATCCCGATGTTCCGCCACGTCCACACCTTCAGCGGCCATGCCGCCTGCGCCGCGGCCGCCAATGCCGCGATCCGCATCAAGGAGCGCGACGGGCTGATTCCGCGCGCCAAGCAGAACGGCGAATATCTGCGGCAGGCGCTCGAGGACGCGTTGGGTGGGCAGCCGATCGTCGCGCAGGTGCGCGGGATCGGCCACTGGCATGCCGTCGAGCTGACCGCCGACCGCGCCACCAAGGCGCCGTTCGCCGACGACACGGTGGCCGCCGTCGTCCGCCACATGCGCGACGAGAGCGGCGTGCTCGCCTGCGCGATCGGCCACGCCTTCGAGATGGCCCCGCCGCTGATCGCCACCCAGGACCAGCTCGACCGCGCCGTCACCGCCGCGGCCCGCGCCGTCCACGCGGTAGCGCGGGCGCGCGGGCTGGGGTGAGTGGCTCAGAAGCGATAGTTGATCAACGCGCCGGCGGCGAACTGGTTCTCGTCCCCTTCGTCGTCGACGATCGGGCTGTCGGCGGCGTCGCCGAGCAGGCGGCTGTAGGCGGCGATCCCGGTGAGCGACCAGCGCTCGGTGAAGCGGTAGGTCAGGCCACCGCCGATGGTGACGTCCTTGATGCCCTCGTCGGCGTCGTAGCGGTCGAGGCCGGAGCGGGCCGCGTCGGCGCTGTTGATCGAGAAGAAGTTCCCGATGTAGTCGCCGCTCGCCCAGGTCGCCGACAGCCTCGCCTCGCCGACCAGGCCCGGCGCCAGCTCGGTCTTGCCACGCAGCCGTGGTGTCACCACCCCGCCGTTGCCGTTGGCGACGTCGTAGAGCGCATCCACCTCGACGGCGAAGTCGCGGGCGACGCCGGCCACGAAGTCGTAGCCGAGCGTCGGCCCGAGCAGCAGCGCCTCGTCGGTGCTCTTGATGTCCTCGACCCGGTTGTTGTCGACGTCGTCATAGTCGGAGCGGTAGAGGCCGGCCACGCCCAGCCGCCAGTGCTCGTTCGGCAGCAGATTGGAGTTCAGGGTCGTGCCGATGATCTGCACGAAGGTCTCCTCGCCGTACAGATCGCCGAGACGCAGGTTCCACAACGGCAACGCCTGATAGTCCTCGGAGCCCTCGTAGTCGGGCGCATAGGCCGCGCCAAGGCCGACGGTCACGTCGACCGCGCGGGCGCTGGCGAACGTCACCGCGGTAGCGAACGCCGCCAGCGCGGCTGCGGGAAGGCCGGATCTCATGCTCGTATCCTCGAACCTGACGCTCCGTATATGGACGTGTCGCCCGGGCCGTGCTGTGTGCCGGCGGCAACAGCGCCCTCTGCAGCGGCCAGCGGCGGGGCGAACGTCTCGTCGCAGGGGTAACGGCGTCCCGAGACGCGACAGGTGCACGGTTGACGCGCGCGGCGGCGGGCTCCACAGCCCGCTGGCCATGGTCGACCCCATCCTCGACGAGGACGCCCGTCTCCTGTTCGCGAGGCCGGCCCGCTTCTTGCTCGGCGTGGCCGCGCTCGACCAACTGCCCGCCGCCGACCTGCCGGAGGTCGCCTTCGCCGGCCGCTCCAACGTCGGCAAGTCCAGCCTGATCAACGCGCTGGTCGGCCAGGGCGAGCTGGCGCGGACCTCGAACACGCCCGGACGCACCCAGCAGCTCAACTTCTTCGTCCTCGACGGGCGGCTGCGGCTCGTCGACCTGCCCGGCTACGGCTACGCCCAGGCGCCGAAGAAGCTGGTCGCGAGCTGGCAGGCGCTGATCTTCGCCTACCTGCGCGGCCGGCCGAACCTCGCCCGGGCGCTCGTCCTGGTCGACGCGCGCCACGGGCTCAAGGCCACCGACGAAGCGGTGATGGCGATGCTCGGCGAGGCGGCGGTGCCGTTCCGCGTCGTCCTCACCAAGGCGGACCTGGTCCGCAAGGGCGATCTCGCCGATCTCGGTCTCGAGCTGAGCACCCGGCTGCGGCGCGCGGCGGGGGCGCTGCCGGAGCCGCTTGTCACGAGCGCGCGCACGCGCGATGGGATCGACGCGCTGCGGGCGGAGCTGGCGCTCCTCGCCGCGACCGCGGGGAAGGGGGCATGAGCGAGATCCGCCCGGAGCAGGACGTGCACCGCATCGCCCGCACGCTGGTCGAGGCGCTGCCGTTCATCCAGCGCCACGCCGGGGCGACCTTCGTCGTCAAATATGGCGGGCACGCCATGGGCGAGGAGCATCTCGCCCGCGAGTTCGCCCGCGACATCGTGCTGCTCGAGCAGGTCGGCATCGACGTGGTCGTCGTCCACGGTGGCGGGCCGCAGATCAAGTCCATGCTCGACCGCCTCGCGATCAAGAGCGAGTTCGTCGACGGGCTGCGCGTGACCGACGCCGCCACGGTCGAGGTCGTCGAGATGGTGCTCGCCGGGAAGATCAACAAGGAGATCGTCGGCGCCATCCAGGCGGCCGGCGGCCGTGCGGTCGGCATCTCGGGCAAGGATGCGCGGCTGATCGAGGCGCGGCGGCTGACCCGCACCAAGCGCGACCCGACGAGCAACATCGAGCAGGTCGTGGATCTGGGCTTCGTCGGCGAGCCGGTGCGGGTCGACCGCGCCATCCTCGACGTGCTGGCCGGCTCCGGGATCGTGCCCGTGGTCGCGCCGGTCGGTGCCGGCGCCGACGGGCAGACCTACAATATCAACGCCGATACCGCGGCGGGCGCGGTCGCGGCGGCGATCGGCGCGAAGCGGCTGCTGATGCTCACCGACGTCGTCGGCGTGCTTGACCGCGACCGCAAGCTGCTGCCCTGGCTGAGCGTGGAGCAGGCGCGCGGCCTGATCGCCGACGGCACCATCGCCGGCGGCATGATCCCCAAGGTCGAGACCTGCCTCGCCGCGGTCGAGCAGGGGGTCGAAGCGGCGACGATCCTCGACGGGCGCGTACCCCACGCGATCCTGCTCGAGCTGTTCACCGAGCACGGCATCGGCACGCAGATCCGGGCGAGCGGCGCGCGGGCCGGCTGACGCCCGCGCGCCTCAGCTCATGTTGAGCAGGCGCCGGACCGGCTTGGTCAGCACGCTCAGCCGCTTCTCCAGCCGCCACACGGAAGTCGGCCGCGTGTAGCTCATCTGCAGCATCTTGCGCTCGCCGACGTGCGGCTTGTGGCCGTGGAAGCTGTCGTCGCTGCGCCTGAAGGCGAGCATCGTGCCGGCCAGCGGTGCCACCTCCGCGGCATAGTCCTCCATGTCCGACCTGCTGCGCATCATCCGCAGCCGGCCGCCTTCGTGCGGCCACTCGCGGTTGAAGTAGACCAGGACGGTCACGACCTTGCTGCGGTGGTCGGTATGGATGTTGCCGTCGGTGGCCTCGCTGTAGCCGCGGATGCCGATCGAGGGCTCGGCGCCGGTCAGGTCGATGTCGAAGGCGCGGGCGAAGGCGTCGCGCGTGGCGTCGCTGGTGAGCTCGGCCAGCAGGGCGCCGAACGCCGGGCCGTAGCTGAGCTGATCAGGCGTGTAGTTGCTCGGACCGTCGATCGCCGGGAAGTCGTCGAGCACCTGGTCGAGACGTTCGGGACGGATGAAGTCGGGCACGACGACGTACATGAAGGGATCGCGTGCGACGCCGGTCGCCGCCAAGCGGTCGAGGTCGATCACACGCCCAACCTCAGCGGGCTCATGGACCCGGGCCGCAGCCGTCACCATCCATCCTACTCCCGATCGGCCGCCCCGGGGCGGCAACGCGCGTCCTCGCTATGTAGTCGCCCGCCGGGTGGTCGCCAACCGCGACTCGTTCGACACAAAGGGCCGGTTGTTGCCACATCCGGTTGCGTCGTGCCCTCGTCTTCGGGTAACTCGCCCCGGTTCTGCAAGCGCCTCGGCGTCACACGCAACGTTTTTTGGCAACCTGATGCGTGCTCTCGTCACCGCGGTGGGGGTCTACACCGCCGCCTTGCCCCTGGCCGTGCTGGGGGATGAACGGCGCCGCCTCGCCGAGCGCTGGCTGCGCGGCTGGATCGAGCTCAACGCGCTGCGCCGCTGCGACGCGGCGATCGTCTCCTACGCCAAGAGCGGCCGTACCTGGCTGCGCGTGATGCTGTCGCGAGTCTATCACATGGCGCACGGCATGCCGGCGACGGAGATGCTGGGCTTCGACAATTTCAAGCGACGCGATCCCCGCCTCCCGGCGATCCTCTTCACGCACGGCAACTATCTGCGAGACTACACCGCGGACTTCGTGACGCGCGCGCCGTTCTACGACCGCCGGGTGGTGTTGCTCGTGCGTGATCCGCGCGACATCGCCGTCTCGCAATACTTCCAATGGCGCTACCGGATGCATCCGCACAAGAAATGGCTCAACCGCTATCCGGACAGCAGCCGTGAGCTGCCGATCTTCGACTTCGTCCGCGACCGGGAGATCGGGTTGCCGGCCGTGGTCGACTGGCTGGCGATCTGGGAGCGCGAGATCGCGCGGGTGTCCGACGCCATCGTCGTGCACTACGAGCAGATGCGCGCCGATCCGGTGCGCGAGCTCGGACGGATCTTGAGCTTCGTCGGCACGCCGGCGAGCGAGGCGCAGCTCGCGGACGCGGTCGCTTACGCGTCGCTCGAGAACATGCGCAAGCTGGAGGAGGCGAGCGCGTTCAAGCTGGCCGGCTCGCGGCTCGTGCCGGGCCAGCCCGGCAACCCGGCCTCCTACAAGACCCGCCGCGCCAAGGTCGGGGGATTCACGGACTATTTCGATGCCGGCCAGTTGGCCGAGCTGGAGCGGCTCGTCGCCGAGCATCCGCCGCCGCTGTTCGGCTATGCGGCGCGACCCGCTGCGGGCAACGGCGCGGCCTGAGCGAGCGCGGCGATCCGCTCGACGACCGGACCCAGATCGTCGCGCACTGCGGCCGCCGGCGCACGGAACGGCGCGCCCAGCGGCTGGGCCAGCCCGCGGCGTTCGAGATCGTCGTAGAACGCATCGAACGCCCGGGTCTGCGTGACCAGCCCGAGCCGATAAAGCAGAGCCGGCAACCGGCCGTCGGCACCGCCGGCGAAGACGCGGTCGGCCAAGCGGCGGCGCAGCAGATCGAGCGCGCCGAGCCGGCTCGTCGGCAGGCGCAGGATCTGCAGCGGCCGCCCGAGCCGCGCCACCTCGACCATCATCGAGATGCTGTCGCAGGTGACCACGAAGCCGTCGGCCGCGCCGAGGAGCGCGCGGTACGGGTTCTCCTCCGCCGGCAGGTCGGCCCGCCAGCGGGTCAGCCGCATGCCCTGCGGCGCCTGAGCTGCGAGTTGGTCGACGACCGTGGCGGGCGTGCGGCGGCTGGTGAGCAGCCACGGCGTGCCGGCGCGCTCCAGTGTCGCGCGGGCTTGCTCGATCAGCAGACCGACGGCCCGGTGGTCGTAGACGAACGGTCCCGTCGGGCCACCGACGAGCAGGGCGACGATCGGGCGCGGCAGCCCGGCGAGCCGCGACGCCCACGCCGCGGCGGCGTCGGCCACCGCCGCCGGGTCGACGCTCATCAGCGGCAGGTCGATGGTCGTCACGTTGGGCAAGGCCGGCAGCCGGTTCTCGGCGCTGGTGACGACCAAGTCGTACCACTCGACCGGACTCGACGGCTTGCCGACCAGGACGATGCGTGTCCGGCCGGCCGACTGCTCGCGGATCCACAGCGCCACGCTCGACGGGCGCCGGCCGATCGTGATCAGGACCTCGGGCCAGGGCGGTCGCAGCGGATCCGACGCGGTGAGGTCGACATGGTCGACGCGCACCCCGACCTTGGGCTTGGCGACGCGCCACTCGGGGCGCACGACGAGGTGTTTGCGCTCGCAGGCCCAGCCGAGCCGCTCGGTCAGGGCGCGGGCGAGCGTCTCGACCTGCGCGTTGTCGCCCGCCTTGTCGGCGAGGAGGAGCCAGACACGTGGCAGCAAGGGCGCCTCAGGCGGCGCGCGCCGGCTCGGTGTAGCCGAGCGCCGGATCGAGCCGGGCGCGCACCAGCGCCTCCAGCTCGTCCGCCTGGGCGGGCTCGAAGTCGTCCCGCCAGCCGCCGACCTTGGCGCGGCGCACCTTGGCGCTCTGCGGATCGCCCTTGATCCCCGGGCGCAGTCCCTTCTGCTTGAAGAAGCCGGCCTGCTCGAGCTGCTTGAGGTTGTCGAAGGCGCCGAAACGCACCGCCTCGGCGATCTCCTCCTCGGTGAAGCTCCCGCCGATCAGCCGGCCGATGCGAGCCAGCTCGCTCGCCGGATCGGCGCGCAGGTCCTCGTAGCGGACCGTGATCGCATTCGGCAGGGCCGCGACGCGCCGCTGCCAGGTGTTGAGGAAGTCGCAGAGCGACGCGACGCCGATCGCGCTCGAGCGGACGAAGGTCCAGCGGTCGATGCTGCGGCGGTCGATCGGCCGGTCGAGCTCGGCATTGATCAGCTCGAACTTCGCCTGCGACTGGCGGCGTGTCACCTGCAGGTACCAGGATACGGCGATGTCGAGCGGGTTGCGCGGCAGGAACACGATCGGCTTGTCGCGCACCGGATCGGGTGGCGCGCCGACCTCGAGCAGGGCGCCGACCGCGCCTTCGTAGGAATACCAGCCATTGGTGGCGGTGATCCGGGGGATCGCCGGGTTGCGGCGATGCAGCTCGTCCGAGGTGACGACGAGGTGGGCCGGCAGGCCGTGGCGGAAGCCATAGAGCCGCGACAGCATCACCCGCAGCCAGGTGTTGCCGCTCTTCGGGTGGCCGATGATCAGCAGGTCCGTGCGCCGCGCCTTCTCGACTTCCAGCGCCGCGAGCAGGCGCTTGCGCGCGGCGATCCGGCTCGCCGCCGGCAGCGCGCCCGTGACGGCCAGCACGGCCATCTTCTTCGCGCCGTCGCTAGGCTGCCACATCGCTCGTCCTCTTCCTCGCCGTGGCTGCATTCTTCGGCGCGGCGGCGCGCCCCGGCCGCTTGCCGTACAGTTCCTTGTCCCAGGGCCGCTTGGTGCACAGCCACTCGCCGGGGCGCTCGCGGATCCATTGCTCGAAGAGCGCGTTCACCTTGCGCATCATCTGCTCGGCCTGCTGCTCCGGTGCCGCGTCGCGGCGGTCGGGCAGGATCGGACCCTGCGCCGACAGGCGGTAGCGCGCCGGGCCGAGGCGCTCGACCCGTGCCGCGAACAGCGGCGCGCCGAGCCGCAACGCCATCCGCGCGGGCGCCAGGGTCGTCAGCTTGTCGTGGCCGAAGAACGGCAGAGGAACGCCGTCGTCGTCACGATGATCGACGATCAGCCCGAGGGCACGGCCTTCCTTGGCAGCCCGCAGCAGCTCGCGTGCGCTGCTGTCGCGCGGCAGCAGCGTGCAGCCGATGCCCTCGCGCAGCGCGCGCAGGCGACCGTCGAGATAGGGGTTCTCGAGCGGCTGGTAGACGACCGCGATCGGGATGCCCAGCGACACCGGCCCGGCCGGGCCGACCTCCCAGCTGCCCAGATGCCCGCCCACGAACACCGGCGGCCGGCCGGTCGCGCGCAGCAGCTCGAGCGGGCCGTCCGCACGGACCTCGAGGTGGCCGCTGCCGGGGCGGCAGATCGTGGCGAGGTGCGGGTACTCCGCCAGCACGGTGCCCATGTTGCCCCACACCGCGCGCAGCAGCGCGGCGATCTCGGCCGGGGTGCGCTCCGGGAAGGCCAGCTCGAGCGTCCGGCGCATCAGGACGGACTTGTGGAACCGGGGACCGACCCGTTCCAGCAGCCAACGGCCGAAGGAGCCGGCACGCTCCGGCGTCAGCCGCGCGCAGACCGCCCAGAATGCCACGAGCAGCGCTTCCTCGGCGCGCCAGCGCAGGCGCTGCGCGCGCGGCGAGGCGTCGATCCGCTTGCGCCAGCGCGGGCTGACGAACAGCTTCGGCAAGATCGCCCCCGCGCCGTGCGCTCAGGCCGCGAGCGGCTGGGCGCGGCGCATCACCTCGAAGGCGTCGTGGCGGACGTGATTGCGCTCCATCTCTTCGCGCACGAGGTCCTCGCCGACGATCCCCTTCTCGACGCACTCGCGAAGCAGGCCGAAGAACAATGCCTCCTGGCGCGGATCGGGATGGCGTTTGTAGGTGCCGAGACCGCCATAGCGGCCGAGCGCCGACTCGCGCAGCCGCCGGTACCAGCCGAGCGGCGCGAAGCTGCGGGTCTTGGACGACGGCGTGAAGTCGACGGGCAGTCCCGTCTTCCACGGCTGCGTCCAGCGCTTCGTGTTGTGCAGGAGCTTGGTCTTCGGGGTCAGCCGGTCGAAGTCGTTCCATTCGGGCTCGAGCGGGCCGATCGCGTCCTGCGGCTCGTAACGCAGGCTGATCCAGGTCATGTAATCGCGCTCGAAGGCGAACATGGCGTTGAAATCCTGCTCCGGCCGCCAGTGCGTCAGCCTGGCGCAGTCGAGCAGCATCACCGACGACGCCCATTTCTTGTCGCCGCCCCGGGGCTTGGCCAGGATCGCCTTGCCGCCCATGTCGCGGCTGAGCAGCTCGTAGACGTCGCCGACCGCGAACACGTCCGGATCGACCACGACCGCGCGCCCCTGGTACCCCATCTCCTGCGGCGGCGTGAACCGCAACGGCGTGAACGACTGAAGATCCTCCATCAGCCATTCCCGCTTGAGACCGTCGCGCAGATAGATCTGGCCCTCCTTCGCGGCGAGCCACGGGTAGTCGGCGGCGTCGACGATGCGCACGTCGAACCGGTCGGCGTGACGGCTGTTGCGCTGCATCGAGTACGCCGAGACGAGCGCGCCGATGCGCTGCTTGTGGTTGGTGTGGATGAAGACGGTCGGCTTCACTTGGGTCGTCCACTGGCTGTCGAAGGGAACGGCATCGGCTGGTCACATGGCCATGGCGATCGCACGCCTCAAGCCGCCGCGTCGGCGACCTCAGGGGCCGTGCGCTCGCCGCTGGTGTAACCGAACACCGGCAACAGGTTCGCGTCGATCCGGCGGGTGACCTCGGCCTCGAGCGCCGCGTCGACATAGTCCCGCCAGCCCCCGACCTTGCCGCGCCGGGTCTTGAAGCTCTCGGGGTTGCTCGGATCGCGCGGCTTCATCCGCCCGCCGGCCAGCCAGAACCGGTTGCGCTGCTCGAGCTGGCGCATGTTCTCGAACGAGGCGTAGGTCACGGCGTCGTCGAGCTCGGCCGGTGTGGCAGGCGTCCCGAGGAAGTCGAGGACGCGACCGAGGGTCGCGGCAGGGTCGGCGCGCATGTCCTCGTAGCGCACGATCAGGAGGTCACGGAGGCGCGGCAACTCGCGGGCCCATTGATTGAGGAAGTCGATGGCGCGCTGGAGGCCCGCCTCGTGGCCGAGCATGAAGTCCTGGACGGTCATGTCCTCGGCGTGGTCGGGATAGGCGTTCAGCGTCTTCTTGTTCGGACGCATCCGGAACTTCCACTGATGAAATTGTGACACGGCCACGTCAGCCGGATTGCGCACCAGGAGCACGACCTTCTTGTTGTAATAGTCCGCCTTGTTGTCAACGTTGCCCGTGTAGTCTTTCGTATAATTGTCGTGCGTGAAGAACACGCGCGGGATGGCCGAATCGCGCAGATGGAAGTTGTCGAACCCGATGAGCGAGTGCTCGCGCAGGCCGTGCCGCCGCTGGTAGAACCGCGACAGCAGGACCCGCAGCCAGGTGCGGCCACTCTTGCCGTAGGAGACGATCACGACGTCCGCTTTCGCCAGCTTGCGCCACTGCTCCCGCCCGCGCAGACGCCGCTCGCGGCGGACGCGTTCCTCCGTCGACAGCCAGAAAAGCGGCTTGAGCAGCGCAAAGCGGACGGCATGCTTGGCGACGCTGTCGAGCGCCGGCTTCAATACGGCATACATGGCGAGGTCCAGGCCACGGGCTCGAATACCCGATCGATGTCGCTGATAGACTTCAGCGGACGCGCTGGCAATGCCCACAGGGTCACACCCGATAGGCTCGGCTGTCCACGGCGCGCTTCCAGCGCCGCCGGGCCGCTGCTACGATCCTGCGTCCGCGGCCGACGGACCGGGACCGAACCTTCGATGCGGCGGCTGCTCCTTCTGGCCCTGTGCGTGATCGGCGCGTGCGCTTCCGCCGCGGCGCTCGAGCCCTCGGCGCGACGGGTCGCGATGATCGTCGGCAACTCCGAGTATCACGAGGCGCCGCTCGACAACCCGCGCAACGACGCCCGCTCGATGGTGGCCGTGCTGCGCGATCTCGGCTTCGAGGTCCGGCTCGTGGAGGACGCGGACCGGAACCGGCTGCGGACGGTGCCGACGATGCTCCAGCAGGAGCTGGGGAGCGGTGATCTCGCGCTGTTCTACTACGCCGGGCACGCAATCCAGTACCGCGGCCGAAACTATCTCGTGCCGATCGATTTCTCGGCCGAGTCGATCGACGATCTGATCGCCACCAGCCTCGATCTGGAGCAGGTGCTGCAGGCCCTCGCCGACCGGGGCGTGGCCGTGGCGCTGATCGTGCTCGACGCCTGCCGTGACAATCCGTTCGGCGATGTCGACGAGGCGCTCGGTCCCGGGCTGGCGATGGTCGAGCGCGCCGAGGTGCAGACGCTGGTGGCCTACGCCACCTCGGCCGGGATGGTCGCCGAGGACGGCAGCGGTGCCAACAGCCCGTTCACGGCGGCCCTGGTCAACGCGCTCGCCGAGCCGGGCCGCGACGTCTACGACGTGTTCCGCACCGTACGCGGCCGGGTCCGCGAGGCCACCGAGGGGCGGCAGCTCCCTTGGGTCTCGGGCTCGTTGGAGACCGCCGTGATCCTCAACGATCCGCAAGGCCGGCCGACGCCGGCGCCGACGCTCGCCGCGACCGACGGCTTGGATCTCGCCTCGGTCCAGTGGCGGACGATCGCTGCCAGCCGCGATCCGACCGACTTCCGCGAGTTCGTCGCCCTGTTCGCCGACAGCCCGCTCAGCGGACAAGCGCGGGCACGCCTCGGCGAGCTCGAACAGCGCGGCGAGCCGCCGACCCCGCCGCCGGAGCTGCGCCGGGCGGGACGCTTCGACGATCTCCCCGACGGGCTGGGCCGCCTCGTCACCGACTGCGACGTGGCGGCCAGCGACGATCTCGACCCGGCGCGCCTCGCCGACGGGATCCCCTGGGGGCTCGTCAACGCGCGTATCGCCCTGCGCGCCTGCGCGCGCGATCTCGCCCGCGATCCCGACAATCCGAGGCTGGCGTTCCTCATGGCCCGGGCGCTCGAGGTCGCCGGCCGATATCCGGAGGCGGTCCCGTTCTACGAGCGGGCGATCGCCGGCGGCTACACCTCGGCGCTGGTCAACCTCGGCTACATGTACCGCTCGGACCGCCTGGGCCCGAGCGACTTCGGGCGCGCCTTCGAGCTGTATCGGCGTGCCGCCCTGGAGGGCCATCCGCGCGCCCGGGTGAACCTCGGTAATCTCTACCTCACCGGGCGCGGTGTGCCGAAGGCGGAGCGCGAGGGCTTGGCCTGGACCGGCCTTGCCGCGGCCACCGGCTGGCCGGACGCGATCAATGCGCTCGGCGACATCTACCGCCGCGGTCAGGGCGTGCCCGAGGACCCGGTCACCGCGCGGCGCTATTACGAGCAGGCGGCGGCGCTCGCCAACCACGAGGCGATGAACAATCTCGGCCGCCTGTTCGAGCTCGGGCGCGGCACGGAGGTCGATCTCGCCGCGGCGGTGCGCTGGTACGAAGCGGCGGTCGAGCGTGGCAACCGCTTCGCGCCACGCTGGCTGGCCCGGCTCTACCTGAGCGGCAAGGGCGTCCCGGCCGATCCGGCCCGCGCCCGCGCCCTGCTGTTGCTCGCCGCCGAGCGCGGCTACAAGGACGCGTTCGTCGATCTCGCCCGCCTTTACGGCGAGGGACAGGGCGTTCCGCCCGATCCGGTCGAGGCCTACGCCTATCTGCTGCTCGCCAAGGCGGGGCGGGTCGCCGACGCCGAGACGCTGGCCGACCAGGCCGCGGGCGCGCTGAGCGAGGCGCAGCGCAGCGCGGCGGCGGCCCGCGCCCAGGCGCTGAGCCGCGAGCGTTTCTAGTCGCGATCATGGAAGTGGCAGCTCCCGCCGGCTTCCGCGCCGCACTCGAGCGGCTGCTCGCGGCCCAGCCGGCCTACGAGCTCGCCGTGAAGGCGCCGGTCGAGGCCGGGGAGGCGCCGGAGACGGTGATCGACCGGGTGCGCGCCGCGCTCGCGCAGGACTGCGGGCTCGACGACGCCGACAGTTGGCGTGCCTTCGTCGAGTGGGCCGCCCAGGATACGGGTGCCCCGCGCCTGCTCCACGTACTCGGTGCCGTGGTGGCGGAATCCGAGGGCGAGACGCTGGTCGCGATGCGCGGCGCCGAGACCGCCGTTGCCATGGATCATCGCGACAGCTTCGCCCATCGCCTCTACGGCCGCGCCCGCGCGCGGCACGAGGGTGACCGCGCCGCGGCCATCGAGGATCTCAGCCCGTTCTTCTGCGCCAAGCCGTTCGAGGAGTTCGAGGTGCGCGCGAACGGCGACGTCTACACCTGCTGCTCGGCGTGGCTGCCGGTGCCGATCGGCAATCTCAAGCGCGGCGGGCCGGACGAGATCTGGAACTCGCCCACGGCCGAAGCGATCCGCCGCTCGATCCTCGACGGCAGCTTCCGCTACTGCAGCCGCGGCAACTGCCCGCTGATCGTCGATCGCCGCCTGAAGCGTCGCGATGCGCTCAGCGATCCCGCCCATCGCGAGATCGTCCGCAACGGGGTCACCCGGCTCGAGCGGCGTCCGCTGCGCGTGCTGATGTCGCAGGACCGGAGTTGCAACCTGTCCTGCCCGTCCTGCCGGCAGGACGTCATCCTCGCCGGCAAGGCCGAGCAGGACCGGCTCAACGAGCTGGCCGACCGGACGCTGTTCCCACTCCTGCGCGACGCCCGTCAGGTCAAGATCACCGGCAGCGGCGATCCCTTCGCCAGCGCGCACTTCCGATACGTGCTGAAGCGCCTGGCCGAGCTGCGGCCGCCCGAGCTGCGGGTGCAGATCCAGACCAACGGCCTCCTGCTCGACGAACGCGCCTGGGAGGAGCTGCAGCTCGAGGGGCTGGTCGAGAGCGTCTGGGTGTCGATCGACGCCGCGACGCCGGCGACCTATGCCGTGGTCCGCCGTGGCGGGGACTTTGCCCGGCTGCTTTCCAACCTCATGTTCCTAGGGTGGCTGCGCGAGCGCGGACGGCTGCCCCTGCTCCGCCTCGACTTCGTCGTCCAGGCGTTGAACTTCCGTGAGATGCCGGCCGCCGCGGAACTCTCCCGCGCGCTCGGCACCGACGGCATCTACTTCCAGATGATCCGCAACTGGGGCACCTACAGCGTCGCCGAGTTCCGCGAGCACTACATCGGCTCGCCCGACCACCCGGCCTATCTCGAGTTCCTCGAGGTGCTGCGCCACCCGAGCCTGGACTGGCCCGGCGTCGACTTCAGCAACCTCCGCCGCCTCCGTGAGCTGGCCCTCGAGCGCGCGCCGGCACCTGTCGCGACCTAGATCGGGGTCCTCAGTCGGCGGCTGCCCAAAGCTCGCCGCACGCCGCCGCCCGCCCATGGCGATGCAACGACCCGAGTGGTCGGTCGCGATGATCGTCCGGGGAGAAAGCTGTCGCGCTGGGATTCAGGACGGAACGGCGTCGGCCGCGCCGGTCAAGGGCGATGGTGACGACCGCTCGTCCGGCTCCCCGGGCAGCAGCGCGCGGACCGGCGGCGGCAGCAGCGGCTCGGCCGCGAGCTGCGCAAGCCACTGCGACGCCGACTCGCCATAGGCGACGATTGCCGCCGCTTGCCACTTCTCGACCAGCAGGGCCAGCCGTCGCGCGACGTAGAGCCGCCAGCCGGCAGTGTCGAGGGCGGGCGCCACATCGGCTTGGCTCGGCAGGTGCTCGAAGGCGACCCCGGCCGCACGGAACAGCTCGAACCGCAGGCCGTCGGTGAGGAACACGGGCCGCGCCGCCGCCCGGTCGGCGTGGGCACGCACGGTCTCGATGACCAGCGCGAGGGCGCCGTGGTCGAGTCCGACCACGCAGGCGAGCAGCGCAGGCAGCGGCGCTGTGCGCGGGGGCGTGCCATGGTCGGCGCTCGGCGCTGCGGCCGAGCCAGCGCGGCCGGCGCGCCAGGTCGCCAAAAAGGCCCGAACGGCGCCGAGGCGCCCACGCCGCGGCGCGGGAGGCGCCTCGAGCTGCAGCAGCCGCCGCTCCTGTTGCAGGAGCAGATCGAGCAGCCCCTGTCGCTCGCGCTCCGCGATCCCGGCGGCGCGGACCGCCGCGGCCAGCTCGCGCTCCAGCGACTGTCGCGCCCGCGCGGCCTCCACCCGGTCCACCTCGCGCGCCCGCCTCTCCGCCGCCAGCGCCTCACCGAGCCGGGCGACGAGCGTGGTCAGATGGTCGGCGGTGGGCTGCGCCGGCATGGCGGGCGATCGGCCTCTTGTCGTGGCTTCCATGGGACACGACGATGCCGCCCGAGACAGCCGGGCGACAACCGGAATTCTCGTGCGAAAGGCCAAGTGAGCCACACCTACGACATCGTCCTACTCGCCGATCCGCGCTTTCCCGGGGGCAGCTCCACGGCCCTGGCGAGCGAGATCCGCGCGGCGGCCGCGGCCGGCTACCGCATCGCGCTCGTCCCACTTGCCGGCGCGGTGCTGCGCCGCCCGCACCCGTTCCATCCCGAGCTGCGCGCATTGATCGACGCGGCGGCGTGCGACTTGGTGGCGCCGTCGACGCCGCTGAGCTGCGGGCTGCTCGAGATCCATCATCCGCAGCTCCTGACATTCCTGCCGCAGCAGCCGCTGCGCATCGCGGCCGAGCACCGGTTGCTCATCGTCCACCACCCGCCGTTCGCCGCAGACGGGACGCCGTTCTACGACGTACCGGCGATCGAGGGCGTGGTGAGCGAGGCGCTCGGCGAGGCGCCGCTCTGGGCACCGGTCGGCCCGCTGGTGCGCGAACAGCTCGCCAAGCTCCCCCGCCACCCGCCATTGCTCCCCGCGGATTGGGTCAACATCCTCGAGCCGGTACCGTTCGCCGGCCCGCGCGATCATCCGAATGGCGGCCCGGTGCGGATCGGTCGGCACAGCCGGCCCGACCCGCTGAAATGGCCTCCGGACCGGGCGGCGGTGCTGGAGGCCTATCCCGACGACCCGCGCTTTCGCGTGCGGATCCTCGGCGGCGGGCCGTTCCTCTCCGAACTCATGGGCGAGCCGCTGCCCAGCACCTGGGAGGTGCAGCCGTTCACGCCCGGCGCCGCTCCCCGGTTCCTTCGCGAGGTCGACGCCTACGTCTACTTCTTCCATCCGCGCTGGGTGGAGGCGTTCGGGCGCGCGATTCTCGAAGCGCTGGCCGCCGGCTGTCCGGCGATCCTGCCGGAGGCTCTTGCACCGCTGTTCGGCGAGGTGGCGATCGTCGCCGGCCGCCGCGACGCTCCGGCGAGGGCGCTCGAGCTGTGTGGCGATCGCAGCCGGTGGCGCGAGCTCAGCGAGGCCGGCCGCACCTTCGTCCACGAGCGCTTCGCGCCGCAGGTCCACGTCTCGCGCGTCGAGCGTCTGATCGGCGCACCGCGCGCGGTGTCGCGCCCGGCCGCCGCGTCGGCGCGCGCCGTGCGAGTCATGTTCTTCACCTCCAACGGTGTCGGCCTCGGTCATCTCTCCCGCTGTCTCGCCATGGCGCGGCGCCTGCCGGCGGGAATCGAGCCGGTGTTCGTCTCGCTGTCGCAGGCGGTGCATCTGGTCCGCGAGCTCGGCTACCCCTGCGAGCATCTCCCCTTCCATGCCCAGCAGCGCCTGGACGAGAGCGTCTGGAACCGTGCGCTGCGGCGCAGCTTGGTCGAGATCCTGGCCGCATGGCGCGCGCGGGTCGTGGTGTTCGACGGGAACATGCCCTATGGCGGGCTCTTGGCCGCGCTCGCCGACCGCGCCGACGGCTGGCTCGTCTGGTCGCGCCGCGGGCTCTGGCGCGACGGCAGTGGTGCCGTGGCCCTGGAGCGCGAGGCGGCGTTCGACATGGTCCTCGAGCCCGGCGAACTGGCCGGCGCCTGGGATCGCGGGCCGACCGCGCGAAGCCGCGAGCGCACGCGCCTGGTGGCGCCGCTGCGTCTGCTCGACGATCAGGAGGCGCTGCCGCGCGCGCTCGCCCGCGAGGCCTTGCGGCTGCCGCAGGATGCCAGCGTCGTCCTGCTGCAGCTCGGCAGCGGCAACAACTTCGACTTCCGCAGCGTGGCACACCGTTGTGCGGCGCTGCTCGCGGGACGGCCCGATCTCGTGGTCGTCGCGGTCGATTCACCGATCACCGACGTTCCGCTGGCGCTGCCACGCCACGTCCTGCGCCGACGCGCCTTTCCGCTCGCGCGCTACCTCGCGGCCTTCGACGCGGCGGTCAGCGCGGTGGGCTACAATGCTTTCCACGAGCTGCTCTTTGCCGGCGTGCCGGCGCTGCTGATCCCGAACGAGAACCCGATGATGGACGATCAGCTCCTGCGCGCCCGCTACGCGGCCCGGCGCGGTCTCGCGCTGCACCTCCGGGCGCACGAACTCCACGATCTTCCGGAGGCGTTGGATGCCCTTCTCGACCCGCAGCGGCAGGCGGAGCTGCGCCGCAACCTCGCCGGGCTCGACCGCACCAACGGTGCCGCGGAGGCGGCGCGGCTGATCAGCGAGCTCGCCTTGCTGGGCCGTGCCGATCGACCGTGAAAAGTCTCTAATAGATGCTGGCGACGCCGATCGGATTGCCGGTGCCCGTGCCGGCGGGCCGAATGAGGTCCGGGGAGATACCCCACTCCTCGGCGACCGAGAGCCGCGAGATCAGCACGAACGCCTCGCCGGCGTGGCGGCCGAGCGGATTCCGTTCCAGGTAGCGCTGGAAGGCACGGCTGGTGCCCTCGGCCCGCGCGGCCTGCCAGTCGGCTTCGTCCCGGTCCGCCTGCGCCACCGCCGCGGGCGCGGCCACGCCGACCGAGACGGTCGCCAGCAGCAAGGTCCGCAGCGCGGCGACGACGTGGCCCCAGCGATGCATGGCCCAGCTCCCCCGCTCACCCCCCTCCGGCTACCAGTGGCGCGCCGCCGCGGTCAAGCAATCCCTCAGACAGGCCGCGGGCGACCCGGAACCCGTCGGTGCTGGTGCGGCTCCGGGGTGGGACGCCGAGGCGGCGGGCGTAACGCATGTCGTCGAGCGGCGCGCCCCAGCTCCCGCCGCGGACGACGCGCTCCGCACAGCCCTTCGGCGCGTTCCCGCCGACGACCGGCGCCGGCCCGTAGCAGTCAGCGGTCCACTCCGTGACGTTGCCCAGCATGTCGAACAGGCCGAGGCTGTTGGGCGCGAAGCTGCCGACCGGGGCCGTAACCGCGAAGCCGTCGTCGCAGGCGAACGGGAGCATGCCGAGCGCGTTCGCGCGGCGGCTGGTCTCGTCGTGCCCGTTGGCGAACGTGCAGGCGCGACGCTCGTCGTCGTTCCAGGGATTGGGCCCGCTGCTCCCGGCGCGCGCCAGCAGCTCCCACTGGGCCTCGCGCAGCAGCCGGTAGTCCTTCCCGGTCTTGCGCGACAGCCAGGCGACGTAGGCCTGCGCGTCGTCGAAGCTGACATTGATCACCGGGCGATTGCCCCGGCCCCAGCCCTTGTCGCTCGGCCGGTACGCGCCGCAGCCGCCGGCCGCCACGCAGGCATCCCATTCGGCGAACGTCACCTCGTAGCGCCCGACCGCCAGCGGCTGCTCGATCTTCGCCGTCTGCGGCGCGCCCTCGTCCGGATAGCGGCCGGGCTCCGAGGCGGGTGACCCGATCGTGCCGCTCTGCGGCGCGACGGCGACCAGCTCGGGACATTCCGCGCAGTCGCGGAACACCTCGCCGACCTTGCGTGCACCCTTGGTTGCCGCCGCCGGCGGCGGGTCCGGAGCCACCGCCGCCACCGTCGGCTCCTGGGTCGTGACCAGCTCGCCGAACACGTAGCCATGCTGACCGTCGGCGGACTGCACTTCGAGCCAGCCGCCGCGGCTGGCCAGCACCGTGAGCTCGGTCGCCGGGGCGAGACTGCCGAGCAGCGAGCCGGTCCGTGACGGGCTCGCCCGCAGGTTCACTTTGCCCTTGGTCCACATCCGCTCGGCGGGCGGCGGGCCGGACTGGAGGCCGTCCTCTTGGGCGGGAGCGGCAGGCACGGGGGTAGGTAGAGCCGCCGGCGGCGCTGGGGTGGGCTCCGGCGCCGGCGGTGCTGGCGCCACGAGCGCGGGGGCCGGCTCCTCGCGCCGCGGGTCCGGGAGTGCCGCGACCTTCGCCTCGGGTTCCGGCTCCACCGGCGGCTCGCTGGCCTGGGCCGGCGCGTACTCGGGCTCAGGTGCCGGAGCGGCTTGCGCGGGCGATGGCAGCGTCACGGCCGGCTCCGTGGGGGCCAACGGCGGCTGCTGCTGCAGCCGTTCGAGCCGCATCCGGGCGAACCGGGCGAACCGACTCTCGGGAAACTCCTGCAGGAACAGCTCGAAGTCGATCGCTTCGGTACTGTTCTGGATGCCCTGCCAGACGATCAGCTCGTCCGGCGGCGGCGGGGTCTGGATGACGATGTCGGGAGCCTCGGCCGGTGGCGGCTCGGGCTTGGGCTCGACGAGCACGAACTGGCCGCGGATCCGGTCGCTGGTCACTGAGACCTGCTCGGTGCGGCTCTTGTCCATGCTGTCGCGGACCAGGGCCAGCACGGTGCGGATGTCCACGCCCGGGGTCGCGATGTGCTCGAGCAGCGCCGCCGTGAACGGGCTGTTACGACCCTCGCCGTCGGCGGCCAGCTCGCCGTTGCCGGCGGACCAGGCGACGAGCATCCCGGAGCCCGGCGGCTCCATTTCCGCTTCGGCGAAGCTCGTCGAACGCCGCAGGTTGCGCGTCGCCGCCTTGAACGGGTCCTCGCGGCAGGCGTCGATGAAGACCAACGCGGTCTGCGCCGCGTCCTGGAGGTTGCGCAGCACGTCGGGCACGCGCACGCCGGTATCGTCGAGATCGAACCGGCTCTCCGGCACGATCATGTCGACCGGCAGGATATAGTTGATCCCGTCCACCTGGACGCCGTGGCCAGCATAGAAGAAGGCGACCACGCTCGCCTCCTCCTGCTGCGCGCGCCGGCGCAGATTGCGAATGGCGGCGTTCATCTTCGACCGGTCGAGGTTGGTCGCGAGCGTGACCTCGAAGCCGATTTCCTGCAGCCGCCGCGCCATGTCGGCAGCATCGTTGAGCGGGTTGACCAGCGGGCTGACCTGCTCGTAGGCGCCGTTGCCGATCACCAGCGCAAGGCGCGGGCCTGCCAGCGCCGGGGTCAGCGCCCATAGCGCGCTCAGCAGCGCCAGTCCGATCAACGACAGGGCTCGGCCGGCCGCACGGGCCACCGGCATGGCGCTTCCTCCCGACAGTTGCCGCCGACGACGGACCTCGCGCGACAACGGTAAACGAGCATAGTGCGGATCGCGCTGGGGCGCGAGCCCAGGGCACGCTACGCGCCGCGCGCCCCGGCCGATGCACACCCAATCCCGTGACGTCGACCGCGCCGCCCGCTAGGGTGAAGTTCCTCGCGGCGGCGGCATGGGCGCTGTCGATCGGCGGGGCAGGAGAGGCCGATGGGCGTGATGGGCCGTAGGCATCGCGCATGGACTGCAACGGCGGCCGGTCTGGTGTTCCTGGTCGCCGCATGCAACGCGCCGGGCGGGCCCGGTACCGTCGACAGCGCGGCACCGGAAAGCGTCTCCACGGTCGTGGTCCGTGCGCCGGTGCGCCCGGCACAGCCCGCGCCCGGCGTGCCGGAGCGGCTCGCCTACGTGCCACCCGGCGGTCCCGCCGGCCAGCCGCAGAACGCCACGCTGCCGATGCCGGCCAACGAGGCCTGGGAGAGCGTCATCGCGGCGCTGCGCGCGCAGGGCCTGACCCTGGCGGTCGCGGACGAACGGCGCGGGGTCGTGGTGGCGACCTTCAGCGGCGATCCTGCGGCTTGGCTGGACTGCGGCGAGATCCGCGCGACCACGGTCGGCGCCGCCGCGACGCGGACCGTCCCGGGGGCGGCGGAACGGGCGGAGTTCCGTCGTGGCACCCAGGGTGCCCAGCGAACGGTGCGGCGCAACCAGCGCCTCGACGCCCGTCTGGTCGTCCTGGTCGAGCCGGACGGCGAGCAGACGCGGGTCGCCTCGAGCGCGCTCTACGTGCTGACGCGGATGATCGACGCCGGCACCGGCGCGCCGTCGGTCGAGACGGCCGAGTTCCGTTCCGGCGAACGCGGCGAGTTCTCCGGTGGCGCGAGCTGTCAGTCGCGTGGCGCGCTGGAGCGCGCGCCGCTGCGCGGTCTCACCGTGTGATCGACAGCACAGCGGCCGTGGGCGGTTCCGGGCCATGGCTCAGCCGCGGCCGCGCCGGCTCGACGCTCAGGCGGCGGGTTGGCAAGGTCCACTGAGCAACAGGAGCGGGTGCGCGCATGCTGGAGGCCGGAGCGACAGTCGGGCGCTATCGGCTGGTCGAGCAGCTCGACAGCCGTGCCGGGGGGGAACGATTCCGCGCCCTCGACAGCCAAGGCGACCGGCCGGTCACGCTGATCGCGCCACCGGCCGCGCGGTTCGGCTCGCCCGAGGCGGTCCAGGCCTTTGCCGCCAGCGCTCGACGCATCGCGACCCTCGAGCATCCGAACCTCGTCCGGGTCCTCGACGTTCTGATCCAAGACGAGCGCCCGCTGGTGGTCACCGAGTGGGTCGATGGCGTCACCCTCGACGACGCGCTTGGCGGGCGGCGCCTGCCGACGGCCGACGCGCTGCGCGTCGGCCGCGACGTGGCGCGCGCGCTCGCCTACCTGCACGGCCAGCGCCTCAGCCACGGGCGGCTCACGGCTGCCAGCGTGCTGGTCGATCGGCAGAGCGGCGCGGCACGGGTCTGGGACCTCGCGCTGCTCGGCGATCCGGCCGCGTCGATGAGCGCGGATCTCAGGTCGCTGGGTGATCTCCTCAGGACCCTGCTCACCGGCCAACGGGCGCCCGGGGCGCCTGCCGCGGCACTGCCGGAGCCGGTCGCGCGGCTGCTGGAGCGCCTCGCCAATCCCGGGTCGGGGCTCACTGCGGCGGACGTTGTCGAGGCCCTCGATCCGGCGCGGCTGACGGGTCGGGCTCGGCAATCGACGATCCGCGCCTCGGGCCCCGGCGCACGCTCCGGTGCGCCCGCCGGGCTCTGGCGCGACCCGCGCGTCCTCGGCGGCGCCGCCGTCGCCCTGATCCTGCTGGTCGCGGTCGGCACCTGGCTGTCCCGCGGCCCGGCGGTCGACGAGCCGCCAGCCGTCGAGGAAGCCGCGCCGGTCGAGGAGGAGCCGCCAGCCGTCGCCGAGCCGGAGGAGCCGGCCGAGCCCGTCCGCCCGGCCGTCGATCGCGCGGCGATCGAGCGGGCGGCCTTCCCGTTCGTGCTCACCACGCCGTGCAGCGACCTCGAGCTGGCCGTCGCCGAAGACGGCGTGTTGACGATCGAGGGGATGGTCGCGAGCGCCGAGAGCGGCGCCGCCTTGCAGGAGCAGCTCGCCACGATCCCCGGCGTCGCCCGGGTCCAGAGCGCGATCACGGTGCGCCCGGTGCCGCACTGTCTGGCCGCCGAGACGATGCTCGCCCGCGCCCCGGCGACCGCCGAGCCGCCCGAGCTGCGCCTCAACCGGGCGGACGGCGTCTATCGGCTGGGTGAGTATTTCGTCGCCGAGATCCGGATGCCGCCGGCGCTGTCCGGCTCCCTCTACGTCGATCTGTTCACCCAGGACGGTCAGGTGACGCACCTGCTCCCCGAGCCGCTGCGCGCGGTCAACGTGCTGGCCGCCGGCGAGGCGATCCGCATCGGCGTGGAGGAGCAGGATCGCCAGGAGGGTGTACGCGACTGGCGAGTCGATCCGCCGGTCGGCGATGCCTGGCTGGTCGTCACGGCGGTGGAGCAACCGCTGTATGAAGGGCTGCTGCCGATCACCCAGCCGGCGCGCGACTATCTCGACCGCGTCGTCGCTGTCCTCGACGGCGGCGCGGCCGGCGCGCGCTCCGTTCGCATCCAGCGGCTGGAGTTCCGAGAGGACTGAGCGGGTCGACGGACCGGGGGGAACGATGGGCAGGCGGCAGGCGATCCTGATGGCACTGGTGGTCGGCGGCGCAGCCACCGCGGCGGCCGCGGAGGGCATCTCGCTCGAGCTGAACCGCATCGAGCCGGCCGGGGACGATTGCCGGCTCTACATGGTCGTCGGCAATGGCGAGCCGGCAGCCTTGACGGCCCTGCAGGCGGACCTCGTCACCTTCGCCGCGGACGGGATCATCAACGGCCGCCTCGCGGTCGAGCTGGCGCCCCTCGACGCCGCCAAGACGACCGTCAAGCTTTTCGACCTGCCGCAGGTCGGCTGCGCTTCGATCGCGCGCATCCTGCTGAACGAGATGACCCGCTGCGAGGCCACCGACGGCCCGCTCGCCGACTGCACCCGCCGCACCACACCGAGCTCGCGCGTGGCCGGCGTGGACTTCTTCAAGTAGGCACGGCGATGAGCGGCGCATGGCAGGTTCTTGCCGGGTGGATCGCCGATGGCGGGCCGGTCTTCGTCGTGATCCTGTGCCTGTCGGTCGCCACGCTGACCCTGCTCCTCGTCAAGGCGTGGCAGTTCCACGTCGGCGATACCTTCGGCCAACGCGGTGCCGAGCCCGTCGTCCGGCAGGTGTTGGCCGGAGGACCCGCCCCCGCGGAGGCCGATCTGGCGCGCCTCAGCGGCAGCCTCGGCGACGCGCTGCGGGCGATCGTCGGCGGCTCCGCCGCGGCGATGGCCATCGCCCATTCCGCCGTGCGGCTGATCCGCGACCGCATGCGCTTCGGCCTCCGCGGGCTGGAGGCGATGGCGGCGCTCGGCCCGCTGCTCGGGCTGCTCGGCACGGTGCTCGGCATGATCGACGCCTTCACCGAGCTCGGCGGCGGCCGTCCGGACCCGGCCCAGCTCGCCAGCGGCATCGCCAAGGCGCTGATCAACACCGCGGGCGGTCTCGTCGTCGCGATCCTCGCCAGCGCCGGGCTCGCCTGGTTCGAGAGCGTGATCGACCGGCGCGACGCGCTCCTGGACACGATCCTGATGCGGGCGGCCGCCGCCCGCGATGTCGGCAGGCCGTCCGATGCGCGCCGTTAGGGGCTGGCGCGGCAGTGTCGCCCTGATCGCCCTCGTCGACGTCACGTTCCTGCTGATCTTGTTCCTGGTCCTCGCCGGGCGCTTCGAGACGACCCGGGTCCTGGCGCTCCAGCCTCCGGGACCGGCGACCGCGGAGCAGGTACCGGCCGTGCTCGTCCGCCTCGGCGCCGACGGCAGCGTCGATCTGGCCGGCGAGCCGCTGGCCGTGGCAACGCTGGTCGAGCGGCTGGCCGGTCGCGATGGGCTCGTCGTCCTGGTCCGGGTCGACGGTGAAGCGCGCCTCGCCAGCCTCGTGGGCCTGCTCGACGCGCTCACCGGCGCTGGCATCACCGACGTGGCGCTGCTGGCGAGCTGAGGCCATGCACCGCACCTCCGGCGAGCCGCGCCACTCGCGCACCGAGTTCCCGATCATCCCGCTGGTCAACATCGTGCTCCTGCTGCTCGTCGCGGTGATGCTCACCGCGACCCTGCACGGGCCGGAGCCGTTCGAGGTCCAGCGCGGCGTCGCCGGCCATGCCGCTCTGGCTGACCCGAACACGCCGACGGTCCTGATCGACCCGGACGGCCGGCTCGCCCGCGGCGGTGCGGTGCTGACCCTGGAGGCGCTGGTCGACGAGCTGCGCCGCGCGCCGACGGCGACGATCCGCCTCGAGGCCGACCAGCGGACCCGTGCCGGTGACGTGCTGCGGCTGCGCGATGCCCTGTTCGGTGTCGGCGTCGGGCGCGTCGAGCTCCTGGTCGACACGCGATGACGACGGCCGACATGGAGCAGCCCTGGCAGGTCTGGCTCGGCGCGGGGACGCTCGCCCTGGTGATCCACGCCTTGGCCCTCGCGCTCCTGCCCGGTCGTGGCCCGGGCGGCGGCGGGCAGGGCGCGCCGCCCGGGCAGGGCGTGCTCGTGCTCAAGGGCGTGGCGCTGCCGTCCGTCGAGCTGCGCGCGGCGCCGGCGGCGACCCACGCGGCCCCGGCGACCGTCACCGCCACGGCACCCGTCGCGCCGTCGGCGCAGGTGGTGGCCGCCGCGTCGGTCGCCGCTCCGACTCTGGCGCCGACAGCGCCCCTGACGGTGGCCACGCCGACGTCCACGACGACCGTGACCGCCAGCCCGGCGGCGCCGCTCGCTGCGACCGTCCCGTCCGCCGCGGCCGTGCCGATTCCCTCCTCGCTGGTCGCCGCCACGAAGGCGCCGGCTCAGGAGGTGGCACCGGGCGCGCCGGCCATCGCGGCAACGCCCGCGAGTCCCGCCGTCGCGTCCACGCCGGTGAGCGGTGCGGCGTCCGAGCCGGCCGTTGCGGGCACCGCCGGGGAAGGAGCGGCGCCGAGCCGCGTGGTGGCGGCGGCGCCCACGGTCGCCGCCACGGCGCCGATCGCTGCACCGGCGGCACCGGTCCGGATCGCGCCGGCGGCGACGGGGACGCCAGCCGCCGCTCCCGAACCGACGGTGCCCTCGCCCGTGACCACGCTGCGCCCCGCGACGGTCGTCGCGGCGGCGATGCCGAGCGTCGCCCGGCCCGTGGCGGGAGCGCGGGATTGCGGCCTCGCCGGTCCGGCGGCCGAGGCCTTCTGCTCGCTGGTCGCCGGCGTGCCGGTCGGCGCGGAGGGGCGGACCGAGCTCGGCCTGCGGCCCGCCGACGGCGTGTTCTTCGCCGACGACTATCTCGTCGTGAACGTCCGCCTGCCGGTCGCGCTGGGTGCGGGGCACCTCTATGTCAGCTACCTCGACCATACCGGCGAGATCGTGCACCTCCGGCCGAACGCGCTGAGCCCGGAGACGGAGGTGCCGGCCGGTGCGCGACTGCGCCTCGGCGCGGACGCCGACCAGCGCACCGAGGGTGTGCGCGACTGGCGCTTCGACCCGCCGTTCGGCCAGGGCCTGATCGTCGCCTGGCTGACACGGCGCCCCCTGGCGCTGTTCCCCCGTCCGGAGGTCGAGCCGGCCGGACCGTTCCTGGCGGAGGTCAAGGAGGCACTGACGGCGGCGGAACTCGTCTGGGCGGCCCACCGCCCGCTCGAGAGCCGGCCGCGATCTTGACCACCATGCGCCGCAAACGGATCATCTGCGGACGCTTGAGACGGAGGTCGTCCATGCTGCAGTCACGTCTGGCGCTGGCGGCTGTTGGGGTGCTGCTCCTGACCGCCGCCCGAGCCGGGATCGCCGCCGAGCCTGTCTACTCGGCCGATCTCCTGGAATCGATCCTGAAGCCGGCGCCGCTCACGCGCTCGCTGACGCCGGGCGAGGGCAAGCCCAAGCCGGGCCAGCCCGGCAGCGGCGCGGTCCCGGACTTGAAGCTTCTGTTCAAGTTCAACTCGGCGGAGCTGCTGCCCGAGGCGACGGCGCAGCTCGATGCATTGGCCGACGCGCTGTCGCGCGACAGCCTCGCCACCTTCAGCTTCCGGATCGGCGGCCATACCGACACGACCGGGCCCGAGGCCTACAATCAGATGCTCTCCGAGCAGCGGGCGGCGTCGGCGGTCACCTATCTGGTCGAGCGGCACGGCATCGATCCGAGCCGTCTCGACGCCGAGGGCTATGGCGAGAGCCAGCTCGCCGACCCGAACAACCCGACCAGCGCCCGCAACCGCCGCGTCGAGGTGATCACCATCCGGTGATCAGCCTCACGGATTCGGGCGACCGGGTGCCCGGCGCTTGAAGCTCAAGCTTCCCGCGGTCGGTGACCTGCCGGCGCCGGCCGCGGCCCTGGGCTGCGCGGTCATCGTCTTCGTGATCATCCTCGGGGCTCGCTGGCTGGGGGCGTTGCAGGGACTGGAGCTCGGCGCCTACGACCGGTTCTTGACCCTCAGCCGAAGCGACGCCGCGCCCGATCCGGAGATCGTGGTGATCGAGATCGGCGACGAGGATCTCGCCGACGAGAGCGTCAATTTCTGCCCGGTCCCGGATGCCCTGCTGGCCAAGGCGATCGACAATCTGGAGCGTCTCGGCCCGAGCGTGATCGCGGTCGATCTGCTCCGCGACCGCCCGATCGGCGTCGGCGGCGACGCCCTGCAGGCGGCCTTCGCTGGTTACGACAACTTGATCGGTGCATTCTTCTTCGCCCGGGCGCCCGACCCAGGGTCATATCCGCCGCGCGGGATCAGCGCCGACGATGTGTATCTCCGCGCCGGCTTCACGGACGTCTTTCCCGATCCCCAGGATGGCAAGGTACGCCGCGCGGTGCTCGGCCTCGCCGACCATCTGCCGTTCGCCCTGCAGACGGTCCGCAACCACCTGCTGCGGCGTGACGGCATCGATCTCGCCTATGCGGAGGGCATCACGCCGCCGACCTTGCAGCTCGGCGACGGCGTGCTCCATCGTCTGCCGTCGCGCCCGGTCGGCTATGCGCGCAGTGTGGTGGGCGGGTCCTATCAGATCCTGCTCACCTACCCGATGGGCGCCCATCGCGCCGAGCGTTACCCGTTCTCGGCGGTGACCGGGGAGCGGATCGCGCTGCGTCCGGATGCGATCGCCGGCAAGATCGTGCTCATCGGCTCGGCCGCGCCGTCGCAGAAGGACTGGTTCAAGGTCCCGGTCACCGACGACGACCTCTTTGGCGTCCACCTGCACGCGCAGATCATCAGCCAGTTTCTCAACGAGGCCCGTGGCCTGGAGCGGCCGCTCGTGGCTGTCGCCGGCTGGCTCGACACCCTGATCATCCTCGCCTGTTGCCTGGGCGCGGCCGGGATCGCGCTGCTTGTCCGCGAGCGGGGCCTGCTGCTCGTCGTCGTCGCCGGTCTCGGGATCGTCGGCATCGTCGGCGGCGCCTATGCGGCGTTCGATCCGCCCTCGGAGGGCGTGGCGCGCACCTGGATCGGCGTCGTCCCGGCGACGCTCGGCTGGTTCTTGAGCCTCACGCTCGTCACCGTCTACGCCGCATGGCGCTCGGGCGTCGATCGGCGCACGCTGACCCGCCTGTTCCACGTCCAGGTCGACTCGACGATCGCCAAGCACATGTGGGACGAGCGCGCCGACCTCATCGAGCACGGGCGGATCACGCCGCGCGCGCTCGAGGCGAACATCCTGTTCCTCGACATGCGCGATTCGACGACGATCGGCGAGAGCCTCCCGCCGCCGGTCCTCGTCGAGTGGCTGAACGTCTACCTCGCGCGGATGGCGGCGATCGTCGCCGAGCATGGCGGGGTGCTGGAGAAGTTCACCGGCGACGGGCTGATGGCGATGTTCGGCCCGCCGTTCGTCCGTGCCGCTGCCGAGGCCGACCAGGACTCCCGCCGCGCGGTCGAATGCGCGCTCGCGATGAGCGCGGCGCTCGATCCGCTGAATCGTCGGTTCCGCGCCGAGGACCTGCCCGAAGTCAAGATCCGGATCGGGGTGCATCGCGGCCCGGTGGTCGGCGGTACGCTGGGGAGCAGCGACCGGCTCCAGTACACCCTCGTCGGCGACACGGTGAACACCGCCTCGCGGCTGGAGAGCTGGAAGCCGGTGAGACCGGACCCGGTCTACGAGCGCTCCTACAGCCGCGTCCTGATCTCCGAGGAGGTCCGCCGGGCTCTCGGCCCGGAGATCCGGACCGTGCCGGTCAAGGACATCGACCTCAAGGGCAAGCACCGGCCGGTGGTCGTGCACCGGGTACTGCTGCCGGGTGAGCAGGAGGTGCCGGTGCCGGCCTGAGCCGGGTGCTGCACGCTTCCGGGTGCGACCGCGCTGTTGTATCGTATGGCGTTGGTAGGGAGCGCCGGGGTCCGCCGCGGCCTTGTGATAATCTTCACAGAAGCAGTGCGGCCGACGGCCTAGGCTGTTCCTCGATGCGACGGAGACGGGTGCGACGAGGTCGTCGGAGGGCCGTCCCGGTGGGTGGAGGAATCCCGATGCGCGGAACCAGTGAGCGCTCAAGGCGGTCTCGGCCGGTGGCGCGGTCGTGGGGCTCGGCGACCTTTGTCCTCGCGGCACTGCTGCTCGGCAGTACACTCTGGGTCGGTCCCGCCGCCGAGGCACGGGACGCGGGTAGTGCCGACAAGAAGATCGTCGCCAGCGCGTTCCGGCCGCAGGCCGAGCCGGTCCCGAGCGGCGGGCGGCCGGCTGCGACCCGCGGCCTGTCCATCAAGTCGAAGACCCGCGGTCTGGTGCGCACGATGATCTGGCCGGTGGCACCGCCCGGCGTTGGCCTCACCGCCGACCCATCGCCCGTGCTCTACTGGTACAGCACCGGCCGGATCAGCGGCCCGGCGTACCTGCGGGTCGAGGCGGACGGCGCCAAGCACCCGATCCTCGACGTGACGCTCGGCAACGGCACCGAGCCAGGCTTCAACGGCGCCGATCTCAGTGATTACGGGCTCCGCCTGCAGCCAGGTCGGATCTACAAGTGGTACCTCACGCTGGCGCCGCTCGGTGCCGAGGGCGAGCCGGCCGACACCGTCGGCGGACAGGTGCGTTTCGTGCCGGCCGCCACCGCTGATGTGGCGGAGCTCGCGGCATCGGGCTACTGGTACGACACGTTCCACGCCGTCTCCGGTGACACCGAGGCAGTGACCATCATGCTCGACCAGGCCGAGCTGCACGATCTGGCCCAGAAGCTGCGCGGCGCCTCCTGATCGACGGCGTGGCACGACGCCGCGGGGTATGCGCCGCGCCGCTGGTTGCGGCGTCGCCGCCGTCCTGTGGTCCGCGGCGACGGGTGTCTTCGGAGCCGAGCCCGCCTTCGTCGGCAGCGCGAGCTGTGCCGGCTGCCACGTCGAGGAGACGGCCCTCTGGCGCGGCTCGCACCATGATCGCGCCATGCAGGAGGCAAGCGCGGAGACGGTCCTCGGGGACTTCGCGGGCGCCGTGTTCACCAAGGACGGCGTGACCTCGCGCTTCTACCGCAAGAATGATGGCTTCTTCGTCGAGACGGACGGCCCCGACGGCGTCCTGCGCGACTACCGGATCGACTACACCTTTGGCGTCTACCCGCTGCAGCAATACCTCATCGCCTTTCCCGGTGGCCGCTGGCAGGCGCTGGGCATCGCCTGGGATGCGCGTTCCGCGGCCGAGGGTGGGCAGCGCTGGTTCCACCTCTATCCCGACGAGCAGGTTCCACACGGCGACGAGCTGCACTGGACCGGCGCCAACCAGAACTGGAACTGGATGTGCGCCGACTGTCACTCGACGGGGGTGCGGCGCGGCTACGACCTCGCGACGGACTCCTACAGAACGACCTGGGCCGCGTTGAACGTGGCGTGCGAGGCGTGTCACGGACCCGGCGCGGCACATGTCGCCTGGGCCGCGGCCGGTGCTGCCGCCACCGATCCGGCGCTGGGGCTGGCGGTCCGGCTGCGGGACCGGGGCGAAAGCCAGTGGCGCTTGGCCGAGGGCGCCCGGATCGCGGAGCGTGCGACGCCGCGGGCGACAAGCACCGATATAGAGGTCTGCGCCCCGTGCCACGCGCGCCGCGCACCGCTCGGCGACGGTCGCCTGATCGGCGCGCCGCTGCTCGACTTCCACCGGCTCCAGTTGCTCGACCCCGGCGTCTACCATGCCGACGGGCAGATCGACGGCGAGGTGTTCGAGTACGGCTCGTTCCTGCAGAGCCGCATGTACCGCGCCGGCGTCACCTGCTCCGACTGCCACGAGCCGCACAGCCTGCGGCTGCGCGCCGAGGGCAACGCGGTGTGCGCGCAATGCCACCGCGGCGAGGCGTTCGACACGGCTGCGCACCACTTCCACGCGCCCGGGGAGCCGGGCGGCCGCTGCGTCGACTGCCATATGCCGGCCAAGACCTACATGGTCGTCGATCCGCGCCACGATCACGCGTTCAAGATCCCGCGGCCGGACCTCAGCGCCGCCTCCGGAGCGCCGGACGCGTGCACCGGCTGCCATGTCGGCCGTGACCCGCCCTGGGCGGCCGCGCGGATCGCCGAGTGGTACGGGCCGGATCGCCGCCGCGAGCCGAGCTTCGGCGAGGCGCTGGGTGCGCTCCGTGCCGGGGCACCCGACGCCCTCGCGCGGCTCGTGGCGCTGGCGGACGATGCCGACCAGCCAGCGATCGCCCGCGCCACGGCCATCGCCGCGCTCGGCGGCGCGCTCGACCAGAGGTCCTATCCCGCCGCGACACGCGGCCTCGCCGATCCAGACCCGCTCGTCCGGCTGGCAGCGGTCGGCACGCTGGCGACGGCGGATCTGCGGCAGACCGCTCCGCTCCTGCTGCCGCTGCTCGACGATCCGGTGCGTGCGGTGCGGCTGGAGGCGGCCCGCGTGCTGGCGCCCCTGGACGAGACCGCCCTGCCTCCCGCCCAGCGCATGCGGCTGGAGGCCGGGTTCGACGCCTACGAGGCGGCGCAGTCGGAGCTGGTCGAGCGCGCTGCCGGCCTCGTCACGCTCGCCAACTTCTATCGCGATCGCCGGCGCCTGTCCGACGCCGAAAAGCGCTTGCGCGACAGCATCCGGCTGCATCCGCGATTCGTGCCGGCCTACGCCAACCTCGCGGACCTGCTACGCGAGGCCGGTCGGGACGCCGCAGGCGGCGCCGTGCTCGAGGCCGGTCTCGCGGTGGTGCCGGACGCCGCCGACCTCCACCACGCCCGGGGGCTGTGGCTGGTCCGCCGGGAGCGCTACAGCGAGGCGGTGGCCGCATTCGGGAAGGCCGCCACGCTGGCCCCGGAGAACCCCTGGTACGCCTACCTGCATGCCGTGGCGCTCGAGGAGATCGGGCGTGGCGAGGAGGCGCTCGATGTCCTGCGGCGAGCCTACCGGCGTCACCCGCGCGACCCCGACATCCTCCTCGCGCTCGCGGCGGCGCTGCTCGAGCGAGACGACCGCGCCGGCGCCCGGCGCCTTATCGAGACGCTCCTGCGCATCGCCCCCGGACACCCGAGCGCCGAGGCGCTCCGGCAAGCCATCGACGGCGGCGGGCGGTGAGCGGTGCGGTCCGGCGCGCGATCCTTGTGCGCGACGCGACCACCGCTAGACTGCCGCCGGGGCGCATCGTCGATCGCGCGCGGGGAGCGGACATGGGACGGGCGAGCATCCACCTGACCACGGCGTTCGTGCTCCTGGCGCTGACCGGCTTGCGTTCCGCCCCCGCTGCCGCCGAGCCGCCTCCGCTGCCCAACATGTCGCCCGATATGCATCTGGGCGTAGCGAGCTGCGCCAGCGCCACCTGTCACGGGGCCACCAGCCCGGTTCCGGGCAGTGTCGTGCTGCAGAACGAATACGTCACCTGGCAGACGCGCGATCCGCACGCCCGGGCCTACAGCACGCTGCTCAGCGAGGAGTCGCAGCGCATCGCGCGCAATCTGGGCCTGCCCGACGCCCACACCGCCGCCATCTGCCTCGACTGCCATGCCGACAATGTCAGCGCCGAGCGGCGTGGGCCGCGCTTCCAGCTCGAGGACGGCGTCGGTTGCGAGGCCTGCCACGGCGGCGCGCAGCGCTGGATCGAGGTCCACGCCATCAACGACAACAAGATCTCGCACCGGCGCAACATCGACCTCGGCCTCTACCCGACTGCCGATGCGGTGACCCGCGCGGAGCTGTGCCTGTCCTGTCATCTCGGCGATTCGACGCGCTTCGTCAGCCACCGGATCATGGGCGCCGGGCATCCGCGGCTGTCCTTCGAGCTGGACACCTTCACGAACATCCAGCCGGCGCACTTCGTCGTCGACGACGACTATGGCGAGCGCAAGCCGCTCAGCAGTGGCGTGCAGACCTGGGCGGTCGGGCAGGCCGTGGCGCTGGTCAAGACGCTCGACGGCGTGCTCGACCCGCAGCTCGGCCGGGCCGGCCTGTTCCCGGAGCCGGTGTTCTTCGATTGCCACGCCTGCCACAAGCCGATGAGCGCGGGCACGTGGCGCGAGCGGCGCAGCCTCGGCCTCGGCCCCGGTGTCATCCGCTTCAACGACGCCAACCTGATCATGCTGCGGCTGATCGCCCGCGTGGTCGACCCTGGTCTCGCGCGTCGGCTCGACGAGCAGGGCCGCGCGCTGCACCGGGCGAGCCTGCGGGGGGCGAACGAGTGGCTCGGCGCCGCCCGCGCGCTACGCGCGACCGCGCAGGAGGCGGTGACGCGGTTCGCGGCCGCCGAGTTCTCCCGGGCGCAGGTGACGGCACTTCTCGAGGCGCTGGTCGCGGAGGCCGGGCGGGGCGAGTTCATCGACTACGTCGCCGCCGAGCAGACCACCATGGCCGCCGGCACCCTGCTCGACGCGATGCGCGCCCAGGGCTGGATCTCGGCCGCCGACTACGCCGCCGCGGCCGAGCGCATGGACGAGCTCTACGCCGCCGTGCGCAACGACGAGCGCTACCGCCCCTCGGCTCATCTGGCGGCCCTGCGCAAGGTCCAGGCGGTTGCCCGCTGAGGCGTCGAGCGGCTGCTTGACCGCGCCGTGAGCGAACGGGTCGACGTCGCGATCGTCGGCGGTGGGCCGGCGGGCCTGAGCGCCGGAGCGCGCGCCGCCGGCCTGGGCCTTGCGCACGTCGTGCTCGAGCGCAGCCCGGCCGTCGCCGACACGATCCAGAAGTACCAGCGCGGCAAGTTCGTCATGGCGACGCCGGATGCGCTGCCGCTGCGCAGCGACCTCACCTTCGCCGCCGGCAGCCGCGAGAGCATCCTCGACGCGTGGGAGCGACAGACCGCCGAGCAGCGGATCAACCTGCGCCTCGGCGCCGAGGTCGCCAGCGTCACCGGTGAGCACCCGAGCTTCACGGTGGCGCTGACCGACGGCACGCGGTTCGCGGCCGGCGCGGTCGTCCTCGCCTTCGGCGTCCAGGGCAATCTGCGCAAGCTGGAGGTGCCGGGCGCGGAGCTGCCCTTCGTCCAGTACCAGCTCGACGATCCCGACGCCTTCAGCGACGAGACGATCATCGTCGTCGGCGCCGGCGACGCCGCGATCGAGAACGCTCTGGCGCTCGCCGCGCGCAACCGCGTCGTGCTGGTCAACCGCCGTGGCGAGTTCGCCCGCGCCAAGACCGGCAACCTCAATGCGGTGACGGCGGCGATCGAGGGCGGGCGGATCGAGTGCGCTTACAACAGCGCGCCCGAGCGGATCGAGCCGGGCAAGATCACGCTCAAGAGCAAGGACGGCGTGGTCGAGTATCCGTGCGATCGGGTGATCGCACGGCTCGGCGCCGACCCGCCGCGACGCCTGCTCGAGGCCTGCGGCATCATCTTCCCGAAGGGCAGTCGCAGCGACTTCCCGGACGTCAGCGAGACCTACGAGACGGCGGTGCCCGGCATCTACGCGATCGGCGCGATCGCCGGGTATCCTTTGATCAAGCAGTGCATGAACCAGGGCTACGAGGTGATCCAGACGATCGCCGGGCAGCCCGTGGAGCCGGCCGACGAAGGCCTGCTGCGCGACAAGTTCGTGGGCCTGCCGGGGCCGCCCGCGGTGTCCGAGGCGCTGGCCCTGGTCCGCGCCAACGTGCGCCTGTTCGACGGGCTCACGATGCTGCAGATCCGCGAGTTCCTGCTCGACAGCACGGTTCACGCGCTGCCCGCCGGTGCCGTCGTCTTCAACCTCAACGACTATGGCGACACGTTGTTCTGCATCGTCCAGGGGGAGGTGCAGATCGAGCTGGGCGAGGGGGGTGGGCCGCCACCGGTCCGCGTCGCCGGCGAGTTCTTCGGCGAGATGGGACTGATCGCCGGGCGGCGGCGGGCGGCCACGGTGCGCACGCGCACGCCTTGCGTGCTGATCGAGATCGTCCGCCGCTCCGCGCTCAAGCTGCTGAACTCGGTGCCACAGGCCCGCCAGCTCATCGAATCGACCGCCATCGTCCGCCAGCTCCAGACCTACCTCCTGCCGGATCTGACCGCTGCCGATCTCGCGCCGGTGATCGCCTCCGCCAGGGTCGAGGAGCTGCGCGCGGGCGACACGCTGATCACCGAGGGCGATGCCCAGGACCGCAGCGTGTTCGTGATCCGCTCGGGCTCGGTGACCGTGTCGCGGCGGAGCGGCGGGCGGGAGGTGACGCTCGCCTACCTGCCGGCCGGGCATCTCGTCGGCGAGATGGCGCTTTTGCGCAGCGGGGTGCGCAACGCGACCGTGCGCGCGGCGATCGCCACCGAGGTCATCCGCATCGACGGGGCGGCCTTTGCCGAGCTGGTGGCGAGCCGCCCCGATCTCGGCCGCAAGCTCGACGGGCTGATGCGCGAGCGGATGCTCAGCGGCGTCGCCCGCGAGGAGGCGGTCGGCGACGACTCGGTGATCGCGCCGCTGCTCAGCCGCGGACTGGGCGAGGCGACCGACGTCCTGCTGATCGACGAATCGCTCTGCATTCGCTGCGACAATTGCGAGAAGGCGTGTGCCGAGAGCCATGACGGCATCTCGCGGCTCGACCGCGAGGCGGGGCCGACCTTCGGGGATGTCCATCTCCCCACCTCCTGCCGGCATTGCGAGCACCCGCACTGCATGGCCGACTGTCCGCCGGACGCGATCCACCGCGCGCCGGGCGGCGAGGTCTGGATCGATCCGGGCCGCTGCATCGGCTGCGGCAACTGCGAGGCGAACTGCCCCTACGGCGTGATCCAGATGGCCGCACCCCCGCCGAAGAAGCCGGGGCTGCTGCGCTGGCTGCTGTTCGGCAGCGGGCCGGGGCCGGGCGAGGACAAGGCCGCCCGCCGCGCGCATCCGCCCGAAGGCGCACCGGCCAAGGCCAAGCTCGCCGTGAAGTGCGACATGTGCAAGGACATCGAGGGGGGCGCGGCCTGCGTGCGCGCCTGTCCGACCGGGGCGGCGCTGCGCGTCAGTCCGGAGGCGTTCTTCAACACGATCGGGCTCCAGCGGTGAGCCCGCGACGGGGCGGCGAGGGGATCTGACCCGGGTGGCGACCGTCCACGAATCCTTCCTGGTCGCACGCAACTTCCGCTGGCTCAAGCTGGCCACGCTGCTGGTCCTGCTGAGCCTGATCCCGTACCTCGCCTGGCAACCGCTGCATGGCCACAATGGCGGCACGTGGCTGGGCTACACACTCGGCACCATCGGCGCGCTGCTGATCGTCTGGCTGATGCTGCTTGGCATCCGCAAGCGGCGCTACGGGCCCGGCGAGTGGAGCCTCCAGGCGTGGCTGTCGGCGCACGTCTATCTGGGCCTGGCGCTGATCGTCGTCGCCACGCTCCACGCCGGCTTCCAGGTCGGCCTCAACATCCACACCGCCGCCTACGTGCTGATGCTGCTGGTGATCCTCACCGGTGTCGTCGGCGTCGTGCTGTATGTCAGGTTACCTCGCCTGCTGACCGCCAACCGCCGCGGCGACACGCTGGAGGCGATGGCCCGGGAGGTCGTCGAGCTCGATCGGCGGGCGGCGCAGCTGGCGGTCGGATTGGGTGACGAGATCGTCGCCGGGGTCCGCCGCGCCCGCGACGAGACGCGCGTCGGCGGTGGCTTCTGGCGGCAGCTCAGCGGGCGGGATCGGTCCTGCGCGACGGCGGCCGCGTTTGCCCGCATTGAGGAGCTGGCACAGAACGAACGCGGCGAGGCGGTCGACGGGCTGCTCGGCACGCTCAAGCGCAAGCAGGAGGTGCTGCGCCGCATGCGCCAGGACATCCGTTACAAGGCGTTGCTCGACCTCTGGCTGCTGTTCCATGTGCCGCTGTCGTTCGCGCTGCTCGCGGCCCTGATCGCGCACATCGTCGCCGTGTTCTTCTACTGGGGCTGACGTGCCGACCCGCCTCCTCGTCCGCTACCTGACCCGCCGGCCGAACGGCGGCGTGGCGCGCAGCGAGCGGCGGGTCACCGCGGTCGGCGACCGCATCGGCCTCGGGCGGGGCAGCGACAACGAGGTCTTTCTCAAGGACCTGCGGGTCAACTATCACCACGCCACACTCGTCGTCACGCCCGAGGACCTGGTCGTCGAGGCGGTCGGCGGCAGCGCGCTGCGGGTCAACGACACACCGGTCGGCCGCGCCAGCGTCAGCCCGCTCAGCCGCATCGAGGTCGGACCCTATCGCGTCGCTGTAGCCCCGCCGGAGCCGGACACCGACCTCGTCCTCGAGGTCGAGCTGGTCGTTCCCGAGGCGGAGGGCACGGTCGAGCGGCTGCTGCCGGAGCGCGGCAAGCGGCTCGCCGGGGCATGGCTCGGCCGGCGCGCCTTCTCGTGGCTCGGATTGCTGCTCCTGCTCGTGCTCGGCCTGGGGCTGCCGATCTGGGCCTTCGTCACACCGCAGCCGGCGCCGCTGCAGCCCGAGCGGCCCTCCGTCGTCGGCACGCTCGACCGCATCTGGAGCAGCGGGCCATTGTCGCCGAAGCACGCATTTCTCACCGACTATTGCACGGCCTGCCACGAGCGGCCTTTCCAGCCGATCACGGCCGCGGCCTGCCTCGGCTGCCACGAGGGGACCAACCACCATTTCGACCGGGCGCGGTTCACCTTCGCGAGCCTGCGCGAGGGCGACTGCACCGGCTGCCATGCCGAGCATGTGGCGCCGCACGGCATCGTGCCGACGCACCAGGCGCTGTGCGCCGACTGCCATCGCAACCTGCGCGCGCATCCGCCGGGCACCGACCTCGTCGACGTGGTCGCCTTCGAGCGCGAGCGCCACCCTGAGTTCCGGGTGACACTGCTCGATCCGTCGGGTGGCCCGCGGCAACGGATGGCGCTCGACGCGGCGCCGCCGCCCCGCGAGCGCTCGGGCGTCGCCTTCCCGCACGACATCCACCTGGCGCGAAGCTGCGACCGGGCGGCGGTGGCCGCGGCGGTGCCGGCGGAGACCGGCCGCCCGTCGCCCGAGGCGCAGCGCTGCCTCGTCCTCGAGCAGGCGGTCAATCTGATGGGCCGGGAGCGGCTCGACTGCGCCGACTGCCACCAGCCGGAGCCGGGTGGTGCGGGCATGCGCCCGATCCTTGTCGCCCAGCATTGCGGCCTGTGCCACTTGCCGCAACTGGACGCGGCGCCGCCCGGCGCGGATCTGCGGACGGTGCGTCGGATCCCCCATGGCAACCTCGATGAGCTGGTCGCCGTGGTGCTGGACCGCGAGCTGGCCCGCTCGCTGGGTGGCGCGGCCGCTCCCGAGACGAGCGCTCCGACGACCCGGCGGCGCGCCGGCGCCGAGGCCGACGAGACGCAGCGCGTGCGCGTCGACGGCAGCGCCCGCGACCGCGCCGAGACGCGCATCCGCGACCTCGTCGAACGGCAGGCCTGCGCCAAGTGTCACCGGATCGACCCGCCCGTCCCGGCCGGTGGCTTGGCCTATCGCATCCACCCGGTGGCGATCGCCGACACCTGGATGCCGAAGGCGAGGTTCAGCCACGCCGCGCACGAGGCGCCGCCGTGGCGCGAGGGTCGGCTCCTCGCCTGCGCCGACTGCCACGCCGCGCAGACCTCGCCGTCGAGCGCCGACGTGCTGATGCCCCGGATCGAGACCTGTCTCGCCTGCCACGGTCCGGAACGCAGCAAGGCGATGGTCCCGTCGACCTGCGTCATGTGCCACGTGTTCCATCGCGACGACTGCCCGTCGATGCGCGCCGATGTCGCCGCCACCGCGTGTGGCCCGGGGGACGCGGCGCGCCAGGCATGGCTCGGACCCTCGGGTGCGGCGGATTGACCCGCCGCACGGCCGGCTGATACGCACAAACGACGGCAGGATCCTGCCGCGACCTGGTGTCGGTGCACACCGTGAGCGAGGGGAAGCCGCGATGAACACGGCTTGGCCGTGTTTCCTGGCACCCGCCCGGCGCGGCTTGGCTGCTGCCATCCTCGCGGCGCTGCTGCTGGCGTCACCTTGCAGCCACGCCCTCAACCCCCCACCGGCGGCGGAGTCCCTCAGCCGCGGGGATGTCGTGCGGATTGTGCGCCAAGCCGTGCTCGCGGCGCGCGATCGGGGCGTGCCGGCGACGATCGTCGTCGTCGACCGGGTCGGCAACGTGCTGGCGGTGTTCCAGATGACCGGGGCGCGCTCGGCGGTCCGGATCAATCCCGGGCGGCCGGTGGAGGGGACAGCCGGTGTCGCGGCCATCGCCGGCGGGAGCGGTCTCGCTGGTCTCGCCATCCCGGCGACCGGAGCCGCGATCGCCAAGGCGATCACCGGCGCCTATCTCTCCTCGGCGGGCAACGCGTTCAGCACGCGCACCGCCAGCGCGATCGTGCAGGAGAACTTCGTGCCGGGCTCGGAGGGGCTCGAGGGCGGTCCGCTGTTCGGCGTGCAGTTCAGCTCGCTCCCCTGCTCGGACCTGACCACCCGCTTCGCTACCGACGCGGCGCCGCCGCTGTCCGGACTGGTCAGCGCCTCGGTCGGTCCGAAGCGCTCCCCGGCCGGCCTGTCCGCCGACCCGGGTGGCTTTCCACTGTACAAGTCGGGCGCGCTGGTCGGCGGGATCGGCGTCGCCGCGGACAGCGTCTACGGCCTCGACCGCGATATCCGCAATCGCGACAACGATACCGATGAATTCATCGCCCTGGCGGGAACGGCCGGCTACGAGTCGGCGCGCGACATCCGTGCCGACCGGGTCACGGTGGACGGCCGATTGCTGCGCTATGCGGACTTCGACGCCAGCGGCTTTCGTTCCTACATCACCCGTGCCGCGACCCTCAACCCGCTGGACTTCGGCACCTACGTTCCGATCAACGGCTATTTCGCCGCGACCACGGCCGTGGCCGGCACGGTGTTCGGCCAGCCGCCGTCGGGTTTCACCCGCGATCCCGACAACCTCTACGGCTCCGCCAGCGCCTTCGTCCTGGTCGACGACCTCGGCCGCAACCGCTACCCGCCGCGCCCTGGCAATGACGGGCCGAGCGCGCTGACCGCCGGTGAGGTCACCGTCATCCTGCGCGAGGCGCTGGGTGTGGCGCTGGCCGCCCGCGGGCAGATCCGCCGCCCGCTCAACAGCAATGCCGAGGTCACGATCTCGGTGGTGGACAGCAACGGCAACATCCGCGGCCTCGTCCGCACCCCCGATGCGCCCGTGTTCGGCACCGACGTCTCGGCGCAGAAGGCGCGCAGCGCCATGTTCTTCTCCAGCCGCGCGGTCGATCAGGACCTGCGTCGCGTCGGCCTCGCCGGCTACGCCGAACGCATGCGCAGCTTCCTCGGCAGCACCGCCGTCGGCGGCAGCTTCGCCTACAGCAACCGCGCGGTCGGCAACATCGCCCGGCCGTTCTACCCGGACGGCGTCAACGGCCGGGCGAACGGGCCGCTGAGCGTCGTGATCAACCGCTGGAGCCCGTTCAGCACCGGCCTGCAACTGGATCTCGTCCTGCCGGATCTGGCGCAGCATCTGGGCTTCGTCGCCACCGGTGCCGGCGACGTTCCGGTCCGCTGCGCCGGCCTCGCCCGGCTCGGCAACGGCCTGCAGATCTTCCCCGGCGGTGTCCCGATCTACCGCGGCAACCAGCTGGTCGGCGGGGTGGGTGTCTCCGGCGACGGCATCGACCAGGACGACATGGTGGCGTTCCTCGGTCTCGCCCGCGCGTCGCGGCGGCTGACGACGGGCATCCAGCAGGCGCCGCCTGCGGTCCGCGCCGACCGCCTGGCACCACGCGGCGCCAACCTCCGCTACGTGCAGTGCCCCTTCGCGCCGTTCCTCGGCTCCAACGCGCAGAGCGTCTGTCGGGGGCTGTGAGATGAGAAGCCCACGCTCGCGCCTGCATCGCCGTCGCGCCGCGGCCGCGCTGCTCGCCCTCGGCGCCTGCGCGGCCTGCGACGCGCTCGCCCAGGAGCCCAACTACAACGAGCCGGCCACGATCGAGTCCCTGCGCCAGCGACCGGGCCGCGAGCCGCCGCGGCCGCCGGCGCCGCCACCCGTCGATCCGAGCCGCGTCACGCCGCCCCCGACGAGCGCATTTCCCGAGGATTTCGTGCCGGTGCCGGATCGCTGGCGGCTGGTCGAGGGGCTGGGCGTCAACGAGCGCTGGTGGGACCCCTACAACCAGAGCACGCTCAAGGGCGACCGGCCGATTTTCGGCAACGACTGGTTCCTCAATCTCACGGCGATCTCCGACAGCGTCTACGAGCCCCGCTCGACGCCCGTGCCGGTCGGCATCCAGAGCGGCGATCCGGGCAGCAACGATGTCTTCGGCGGGACCGACCAGACCTTCTTCAGCCAGACCCTGATCGGCAGCGCCGCGCTGATCAAGGGCAACACGGCCTTCAAGCCGCAGGATCTCGAGTTTCGCCTGACGCTGGCCTACAACTTCAACTATGCCGAGGCCGAGGAGCAGCGCTTCCTCGAGGCGGACCCGGCCGACGGGACCTCCCGCACCGACGGCTTCCTCGGCCTGCAGGAGGCGTTCGTCGACTACCACATCCGCAACGTCTCGGAGCGCTACGACTTCGACTCCGTGCGCGCCGGCGTGCAGCCGTTCTCCAGCGACTTCCGTGGCTTCCTGTTCCAGGACAACCAGCTCGGTATCCGGCTGTTCGGCAATCGCGACAACAATCGCTGGCAGTATAATGTCGCCTGGTTCCGCCGGATCGAGAAGGACACGAACAGCGGCCTGAACGACATCACCGAGCAACCGCGCGACGACGATGTGTTCTTGATCAATGTCTACCGCCAGGATCTGCCGGTCCTCGGGCTGACCTCGCAGGCGACGATCCTCTACAACCGCAACCGGGACGATGCGAAGATCGACGAGAACGGCTTCCCCGCGCGTCCGGCGGAGCTCGGCTTCGCCAAGGAGCGCGAGTACGACGTCGTTTATCCTGGGCTCAACTTCGACGGCCGGATCGGCTGGCTCAACCTCACCGCGTCCGCCTATTACGCATTCGGTACCAACAAGGATTCCCCGCTCTCCGACCGCGAGACCGACATCCGCGCCTATTTCTTCGCCGCCGAACCCTCGGTCGACTTCGACTGGATCCGGCTGCGTCTGTCGGCGCTCTACGCGAGTGGCGACGACGACCCGTACGATGGCACCGACGAGGGCTTCGACGCCATCTTCGAGAATCCCCAGTTCGCCGGAGCCGACACGAGCTACTGGATCCGCCAGCAGGTGCCGTTCATCGGCGGCGGCTTCGTCGGGCTGAGCGGCCGTAACGCGGTGCTCCCGGCATTGCGCAGCTCCAAGGAGCTGGGCCAGTCGAACTTCACCAATCCCGGGCTGACCCTGCTCGGCGCCGGCGCCGACTTCGACATCCTTCCCGAGCTGCGGCTCTCCTTGAACGCCAACTATCTGCGCTTCAACGACACCGCCGTGCTCGAGGCGCTCCGCCAGCAGGGCTCGATCGACAAGGAGATCGGCTGGGACCTGTCGGCGGCGGCGATCTGGCGGCCGTTCCTCAACCAGAACGTGGTGCTGCGCCTGTCCGGTGCGGCACTCCTCGCCGGCGACGGCTTCAAGGAGCTTTACGGCGCCAAGGACACCGACGACTGGTTCTACTCCGTGCTCGCCAACATCGTGCTGACCTATTGAGACGGCCATGAAGCTCTGGCGCGGTGTGCTGCTCGTCGTCGGTCTGGCTCTCGCTGCCGGCGGGCCGGTTCATGCCGCGAGCGAGGCGGAAAGCCCGGTCGCCCGCGTCTATCGGCCGACGCCGCCGGCGCCGCGCACGCAGAGCCCGGCCGAGGCGCGGGCGAAGAGCGTCGGCTGCCTGACCTGCCACAGCGCCACCGAGCAGGCGACGATGCACGCCAACCCCGGCGTCGTCATCGGCTGCACCGACTGTCACGGCGGCGACGCGACGGTGATGCTGCCGGCCGGCGCCGCCCATGCCGGGCCGGCCTATCGGACATTGATCGAGCAGGCGCACGTCCTGCCGCGCTACCCGCAGAGCTGGGGCCATCCGTCCGCCGCCAACCCGGAGCGCAGCTACACGCTCTTGAACCGCGAGAGCCCCGAATACATCCGCTTCGTCAATCCGAGCGACTACCGGGTCGCGCGCGAGGCCTGCGGCGCGTGCCACCTGCCGATCATCCAGGCCGCCGAGCGTTCGCTGATGGCGACCGGCGCGATGCTCTGGGGTGGTGCCGCCTACAACAACGGCATCCTGCCGTTCAAGCGCTACATCACCGGGGAGGGCTACACCCAGGACGGCAAGCCGGCGAAGCTCGAGAGCCCGGTCCCGGTCGACGCGGCGATGAAGGCCCGCGGGGTGCTCGACTTCCTTTTGCCGCTCCCGGCCTGGGAGACGGTGCCCGCGGCCGATGCCTTCCGCGTGTTCGAGCGCGGAGGACGCAACATCGTCACCCAGTTCCCCGAGATCGGCCTGCCGAACGCCCTGGGTCAGCTGCAGCGGCTCGAGGAGCCCGGTCGCCCGGATCTCCGCCAGTCGAACCGCGGGCCGGGCACCGGCATCCGCGTCTCGATCCCGGTCCTCAACATCCACAAGACGAGGCTCAACGACCCGTTCACTTGGTTCCTCGGGACCAACGACCAGCCCGGCGACTTCCGGACCTCCGGCTGTGGCGCCTGCCACGTCGTCTACGCCAACGATCGTGACCCGCGCCACTCCGGTCCCTACGCCGCCTTCGGCCACGAGGGGCTGTCGCGCACCGCCGATCCGACGATCCCCAAGGACAAGTCCGGCCACCCGCTCGGCCATGTGTTCACGCGCGCCATCCCGACCAGCCAGTGCATGATCTGCCACATGCACCAGCCGAACATGTTCATGAACACCTATCTCGGCTACACGATGTGGGACTACGAGTCCGACGCGCCGCTGATGTGGCCGGAGAAGCAGCAGGAGCTGGGCATTGCCGAGCAGCGGCACGTGCTCGACCGCAATCCCGAGGGCGCGGTCGTGCGCGGCAAGTGGGCCGATCTCGACTTCCTGAAGAACGTCTGGACCATCATCAATCCGCAGGCGAAGGACACCCAGTTCGCCGACTATCACGGCCACGGCTGGAACTTCCGCGCCATCTTCAAGCGTGACCGCAAGGGCAACCTGCTCGACGCCGAGGGCCGGCTGGTGCCGGCCGACGCGCCCGACAAGTTCGAGCGGGCGGTGCACATGTCCTCGATCCATGTCGATGTCGGCATGCACTGTGTCGACTGTCACTACGCGCAGGATGGGCACGGCAACGGCCTGCTCTACGGTCAGGTCGCGGACGCCGTCGAGATCGGCTGCAAGGACTGCCACGGCACCGCACAGGCCTATCCGACCCTGCGCACGAGCAATCCGGCGGCGCCTCCGGCCGGCACCGACCTATCCCTCCTCCGCACGCCGGACGGACGGCGCCGCTTCGAATGGCGCGGGCCGGACCTCTACCAGCGCTCGATGCTCGACCCGCAGCTCGAATGGAAGATGACGCTCGTCAAGGACACCGTCGACCCGGCGAGCCCGGCCTACAACGCCAAGGCGGCGCGGGCCAAGCTGATGGCCAAGGGGACCGACCTCGCCTGGGGAACCGGAATTCCGCCGAGCATGCTCGCCCATCCCGATGAGGAGGTCGCCTGCTACACCTGCCACACCTCGTGGACGACCGCCTGCGGCGGCTGCCATCTGCCGGTCGAGGCCAACTGGAAGACCGAGCGGCATCACTTCGAGGGCGACATCACCCGCAACTGGGCGAGCTACAATCCCCAGGTCGCGCGCGACGAGATGTTCCAGATCGGGCGCCACCAGAGCAGCAAGGGCGGCATCATCGCGCCGGTGCGCTCCTCTTCCGCCCTGGTCCTCTCCTCGACCAACATCAACCGCGAGCGGATCTACGTCCAGCAGCCGCCGATCGCGGCCTCCGGCTACTCCAGCCAGGCCTTCGCCCCGCACTACCCGCACACCGAGCGCAAGATCGAGACCAAGACCTGTACCGACTGTCATCTGTCCGCGGCGGATGACAACAACGCCATCATGGCGCAGCTCCTGCTGCTCGGGACCAACTTCGTCAACTTCGTCGGCTTCAACGCATGGCTCGGCCTCGACGGCGGGGTCGAGGCGATCAACGTCACCGAGTGGGACGAGCCGCAGGCGGTCTACGGCAGCTTCCTGCATCGCTACGCCTACCCCGACCATTACGCCCGGCATGTCGCCAACGGCCGCGAGATCCGCTGGCTCGGCGAGGCCGGCGGGTACGTCTCGACCTTCCAGTCGGGCGGCACGACGCGCTGCGTGCAGCTCCGCGGCGAGTACCTTCTCGCCGCCGAAGGGACGAAGGGCACGATCGCCTACGACGTCGCGAGCATCGCCAACAAGGGTGTGTCGGACCGCATCCTGACCGGCCCGGTCTCACCGCTCGGACAGAGCCTGCGGATCCGCTCCAAGGACGCCACCTGCGTGGCGCTGCCGACCAACCAGCCGATCCAGCCGCAGCGCAACCAGGGCGACCTGATGCGTGTCGAGAACGAGGAGCAGCCGTTCCACCCGATCTACAACTACGCCTACATCACCGACAGCGTGGAGGGGCTGATCGCGACCGAGGTCAACACGCTGCACGACAACGAGCCGCGCAACAACTTCCTCACCCGGGCGATGACCTGGAACGAGGGCGGGATCCTGAACGGCGCACGCCACGTGACGATCGCCGGGACCTGGCTCTATGTCGCCGCCGATGCCGGGCTGGTCGTGCTCGACCTCGACCAGCCGCTGGCCCCCAGGGTGGCCGCGGTGCTTCCGCTCCCGGACGTGCGGTCCAGCGCGGTCCAGTTCCGCTACCTGTTCGCCACCACCGGCCGCGGGCTCGAGGTGGTCGACGTCACCCACCCCGACCGGCCGCGGATCGTCGAGGGCGCGGTGGTGCCGATGGCCGACGCGCGGCGGGTCTACGTCGCCCGCACCTACGCCTATGTCGCCGCCGGTGCCGACGGCCTCGTCATCGTCGATGTCGAGCGGCCGGAGCAGCCGCGGGAATATCAGCGCTACACCGCGGACGGGCAGCTCAACGACGCCCAGGACGTGATCGTGGCGACGACCAATGCGTCGCTCTTCGCCTACGTCGCCGACGGGCGGAACGGGCTCAAGGTCCTGCAGCTCACCTCGCCGGACAGCCAGCCCAACTTCTACGGTTTCAGCCCCGAGCCGAAGCCCGAGCTGATCGCCTGGAAGGTGACCCGCCGTCCGGCGCTGGCGGTCTCCAAGGGCCTCGACAGGGACCGCGCTGTCGACGAGACCGGCCACCAGATGGCCGTGTTCGGCCGCCTCGGCTCGCGACCGCTCAACCTCGCCGAGATGCGCCGGCTGTACCTCGACGCGTCCGGCACGCCCTGGAAGGTCAGCGACGAAGTCGATTTCTCCCGGCGCCGCTGACGGTCCCTGACGGCGGTCGGCTTGTCCGGCCCGTTCGGGGCTGCCATGCTCGCTGATGGAACGACAAGAATTCCGCGGAGGGAACGCGCGTGGCCACCATCATCGGCACCGCCGGCAACGACAGGCTGATCGGCACGCCCGAGTTCGACTTCATCAACGCGCTCGGCGGCGACGACAGTGTGTCGGGCCGCGCCGGCAACGACACACTCTTCGGCGGCGACGGCAACGATCGGCTCGCCGGGGACGAGGACAGCGACCGCATCTACGGCGGCAATGGCAACGACATCCAGTTCGGTGGGCTCGGCGTCGACACGCTGTTCGGCGGCAATGGCAACGACAGCCTGTACGGTGGCGACGGCAACGATACGGCCTTCGGTGGCAGCGGGCGCGACCGCCTGTTCGGCGGCGAGGGCAACAATCTGCTGTTCGGTGGCGACGACGACGATGTGATCGCCGCCGGGAGCGGCAACGACACGCTGTTCGGTGGCAGCGGCTACGACATCATGTACGGCGGTGCGGGCAACGACCGCCTGTTCGGCCAAGCGGGCCTGGGCCTGGTCTTCGGGAGCGACGGCAATGACTTCCTCGTCGGCGGGGACGACTTCGACCGCCTCTATGGTGGCAGCGGCGAGGATTTCCTGTTCGGTGGCAACGGCAACGATCGGCTCTACGGCGGCGACGGACTCGGTCGACTGTTCGGTGGTGAGGGCAACGATCTCGTCTATGGCGGTCCCGGCCGCGACACCGCGATGGGCGGCAACGGCGACGACTTCGTTTCCGGCTTCGACGAGAGCGACCGGCTGATCGGCGGGCTCGGCGTCGATCGCCTGTTCGGCGGCAACGGCAACGACTCGGCCTTCGGCAACGAGGGCGACGACTTCATCTACGGCAATGCCGGTGACGATCTTCTCGTCGGCGGCGACGGGAACGACCTGCTGAACGGCCGTTCGGAGAACGACCGGCTGTTCGGCAATGCGGGCGACGACCTGCTTCTCGCCGGGTCGGACGACGCCACCACGGCCCGCAACACCCTGTTCGGCGGCGATGGCAACGACCGGCTGTTCGGCTATGCGGGCGCCGACACGCTCGACGGCGGCAACGACGGCGACACCCTGTTCGGCGGCGTGGGCAACGACCTGCTGATCGGCGGGGCCGACACCACGCTCACCCTGGCGAGTGCGGATGGCATCGACACCATCTTCGGCGGCGACGGCGACGACACGATCCGCGGTGGCGACGGCGGCGACACGATCTTCGGCGGCGCCGGCAACGATATGATCGTCGGCGGGCTGATCTCGACCGCCAGTTTCGACAGCGGCGACGGCAACGACCTGATCATCGGAGACGACGGGGACGACAGCGTCGTCGCCGGCGCCGGCGACGATGTGATCTACGGCGATCGGCGCGACAATCTCGACGGCGGCACCGGCAACGACGTCCTCTTCGGCCAGCAGGGCAACGACACCATCTTCGGCGGCAACGGTGACGACAGCCTGAACGGTGAGGTCGGCGACGACACCCTGCTCGGCGGCGCGGGCAACGACACGATCGCGGGCGGCGTCGGCAACGACACGCTGCAGGGCGGCCTGGGCGCAGACTTCCTCGACGACTCCACGCCCGATGCCGGCAACGACGTGTTCCGCTACGTCAGCCACCTGGAGAGCGACGCGCTGAACGGGATCGACACGATCGGCTCGTTCGTCGTCGCGCGCTACAAGATCGATCTGGAGCGGGTCGACGCGTCCGAGGACAATGGCAAGCAGTGGTTCAGCTTCATCGGTAGCGGCGACTTCACGGCGAAGGGCCAGCTTCGCGTGACCACCGACGGCACCGACACCTTCGTCCAAGGCAACCGCGACGCCGACTTCACCACCGTCGAGTTCGAGATCCGGATCAACGGGGTCTACGATCTCACCCGGGCGAACTTTCTCCTGGTCCCGGACGACCTGCTGCCCTGACCGAGGCCGCCGCGGCGACCTGCCACCCCACGGCCCGCCGCGTCCGCGATCGGCCAGCCGTCGGCGCAGACGACCGACAGCTCGTCCGCGGTGCGCGTGACGCTGACCAAGCCGGAGGGCGGCAGGGCGGGCCATGGCGTTGTGGCCGGAAGCCGGCACACCGCGAGCCGCTCCGCGAGCAGCGTGAGGCGGGAGGGCAGTTGACCCTCAGAAGCGGGCCGGCACGACGTGCATGGTGCGCAGCTCGCGCAGGGCGTCCTTCGGCGGGACCGGGGCTTTCGGGACCTTCGGCAGCTCGACCTCGACCTTGCGGTAGGGGATCTTGCCGAGCAGGTGGCTGATCAGGTTGAGGCGCGCGCGGCGCTTGTCGTCCGCCGGCACGATGTACCACGGCGCGTGCGCGGTGTCGGTCGCCTCGAACATCGCCTGATAGGCGGCACTGTAGTCCCACCAGCGGCGGACCGATTCGACGTCCATTGGGCTCAGCTTCCAGTGCTTGACCGGGTCGGCGATCCGCGCCTCGAACCGGCGGCGCTGCTCGTCCTGGCTGACGTCGAGGAAGTACTTGAGCAGGATGATCCCCTCGTCGACCGCGTAGCGCTCGAACGACGGGGCGAGGCGCAGGAACCGCTCGTACTCGACTTCAGTGCAGAAGCCCATCACCCGCTCCACACCGGCGCGATTGTACCAGGAGCGGTCGAACAGCACGATCTCCCCGGCGGCCGGGAAGTGCTCCAGGTAACGCTGCAGGTAGAGCTGGGTGCGCTCGCGGTCCGACGGCTTCGGCAGGGCGACGTGCTTGTAGACCCGCGGGCTGGTCCGCTGCGTGATCCGGCTGATCACGCCGCCCTTGCCGGCGGTGTCACGGCCTTCGAAGACGATCACGATCCGCGCACCCTCGGCGACCGCCCAGCTCTGCAGGCGGACCAGCTCGACCTGCAGCTTGCGCAGCTCCTTCTCGAAGTCCTTCCGGCTCATCTTGCCCGGAGCCGATGTCTCGGTGGCCTTGGCCTTGCTGTTCTGTTTGCCCAATGCCGCTCTCCGTCCGGTGTGCCATGACGGGAGCATGACAGAGCCGCGGGGTAAAGGCTCTCAGCGGCCGTCGATCGCCAGCAGCGCCCGCAGGCCCTCGCGATAGGTCGGGTAGGCGAGGCGCACGCCGAGCTCGCCTTTGATCCGCTCGTTCCGCACCCGGCGATTGTCGCGGTAGAAGGTCCGCGCCATCGGCGACAGCTCGGCCGTCTCGTAGGGTTGCTCGGGCGGCGGCGGCACGCCCATGAGCGCGGCGGCGTAGCTCACCACGTCCTGCGGCGGCGCCGGCTCGTCGTCGCACACATTGTAGATGGCGCCGGGGCTCGGGCGCGCCATCGAGGCCTCCAGCACGGTGGCGATGTCCTCGACATGGATGCGCGAGAACACCTGCCCCGGCTTGACGATCCGGCGCGCGGTCCCGTCCTTCAGGTTGACGAAGGCGTTGCGGCCGGGCCCGTAGATCCCGGCGAGGCGGAAGATGTGCACGGGCAGGCCGCTCGCCAGCCATGCCCGCTCGGCCCGGGCGCGGCGGTCGGTGCGGGCGAGCGTCGGGTCGAGTGGCGTCGTCTCGTCGACCCAGGCCCCGCCATGGTCGCCGTAGACCCCGGTCGTGCCGAGCCAGCCGACCCAGCGCAGGCCCGGTACGGCGCGCAGATCGGTGAGGTGAAGGTCGAGTACCGGGTCCCCGACCGCGTCGGGCGGGATCGAGCTCAGCACGTGGGTCACGCCGGCGAAGGCCGAGGCCGGCAGCGGATGGTCGCGGTCGAAGCGCAGCAGCGCGAGGGCGGCGTCGACGGGCCTGTCCGCGCGCCGGGTGGTCCCGAGGACCGTCCAGCCCTTGGCAACGAGCCGGCGCGCCAGGGCCGCCGCCGTGTAGCCGTAACCGAAAGCGAGGAGCCGCTGGGTCATGGCTGGACGATATGGCCGGCCGCGCGCCACTCCGCCAGCACGTCGCGGTCGCCCTCAGCGCCGGGGCCGGTCGCCAGGGCCGCCCTGCCGCCCGGCAGCCGGGTCAAGGCCCATACCGCCATCGCGCGAACCAGCGGGGCGGGGTCGCCGAGGCGCGCCGCGGCGGTCGCCACGAGCCCGCCGTCGCCGCTGTTGCCGATCGCGATCAGCACGTTGCGCACGAAGCGCTCGCGGCCGATGCGCTTGATCGGCGAGCCCGCGAACTGCCGGCGGAAGGCGGCGTCGTCGAGAGTGGCGAGGTCGGCGAGCGCAGGCGCTTCGAGCTCCGGCCGGGCGCGCAGCCCCGCCTCGCGCGCCAGTTGCGCGAACTTGTTCCACGGACAGACCGCGAGGCAGTCGTCGCAGCCGTAGATCCGGTTGCCGATCAGGGGCCGCAGCTCGGATCCGATCGGGCCCTTATGCTCGATCGTGAGGTAGGAGATGCAGCGGCGCGCATCGAGCTGGTAGGGAGCCGGGAAGGCGTCCGTCGGGCAGATGTCGAGGCAGCGCCGGCAGCTTCCGCAATGGTCGATCTCGGGTGCGTCCGCCGGCAGCGCCAGGTCGGTGAGGATCTCGCCCAGGAACAGCCAGGAGCCGAAGCCTCGCGAGACGAGGTTGGTGTGCTTGCCCTGCCAGCCGACACCGGCGCGCTGCGCCAGCGGCTTTTCCAGGATCGGTGCGGTGTCGACGAACACTTTCACCGCCGCCCCGGTTCGTCCATGCAGCCAGCCGGCGAGCTGCTTCAGCCGTCCCTTCAACAGATCATGATAGTCGCGGTGGCGGGCGTAGACCGAGATGGTGCCGCGCTCGCGCCGGCGCAGCGTCGCCAGCGGATCGCCCGCTGGACCGTAGGACATGGCGCAGACGATCGCGCTTCGCGCCTGCGGCCAGAGTGCTCGGGGATCGGCTCGCCGCTCCGGGTCGTGCGCGAGCCAGGCCATCGTGCCGTGGCGGCCGAGGGCAATGAACCGGCGATAGCGCTCCCCCGTCGCCGGATCGGCAGCGGCGGGGGCGAACCCGACCGCGTCGAAGCCGAGCGCCGTCGCACGGTGCCGGATCGCGACACGCGGATCGCGCGCCGCGCCCGGCACGGCCGCATCGCGGTTCCCGACGCTCACACCCTGCATGCTGCTCGGTGTGCGGGCAGCATGACGGCGCGTCAACGGACGGCGGCGTGGATCGCCGGCCCGGAAGCCGGGGGCAACCGCTGGCTGCCGCCCTAGAAGTCGAGGTCGTCGTAATGGATGGGCGGCTTCAGGCCGACGAGGCGGTCCTGGAGCAGCGGGCGGAAGCTCGGGCGCGACTTGATCTTGGCATACCAGTCGCGGGCGCCGGGGGCCGCGTCCCAAGGCACGTCGCCGAGATAGTCGAGCACCGAGAGGTGCGCGGCCGCAGCGATGTCGGCCATGGTCAACTCGTCGCCGGCGAGCCAGCGCCGATCCTCGAACAGCCACGCGATGTACTGCAGGTGCCAGCGGATGTTCGCAGCACCCTGGCGGAGCGCCTCGGAGCTCGGAGTGCCGCGACGCGCGAGCCGCTTGAGGAGCTTCTCGCGCCACAGCAGATCGGTCACCTCGCGGCAGAACTTGCTGTCGAACCAGGCGACGAGGCGGCGCGTCTCGCTGCGTTGCTCGAGCGAGCGGCCGTAGAGCGTCGGCTCGGGATGCGCCTCCTCCAGGTACTCGGCGATCGCCTGGCTGTCGCAGATGACGAGGCCGTCGTCCTCAAGCACCGGCGTCTCGCCGGCCGGGTTGAGGCGGAGGAACTCCTCCTTCTGCTCCCAGGGCTGTTCCTCGACCAGTTCGGCGGCCAAACCCTTCTCGCGCAGCGCGATACGGATCTTGCGGCAGAAGGGCGACAGCGGGACGTGGTGGAGGCGCAGCATGCGCGGTGGGGATCCCCTGGCTCTCCCGGCGTTGAAGCGGATGCGCGGGCGGGGTGCAAGGGCGGCCGGGTTGCTGCTATGCGTGACCCGGATCGGACCTGCGGCCGGATGAGCGGATGATCGAGATCGCGATGGCGGCCGGGGTGGTCAGCCTCGGTGCCTATGCGGCGCTGGTCGAGCCCCGCCGGCTCGTGCGGCGCGAACTGCCCGTGGCGAGCCCGCTGCTGCCGGCCGGCTGGCGCCCGTTGCGCGCGGTGGTCGTCTCCGATCTGCACGCCGGCTGGCCGCACGTCACGGCGGCGCGGCTGGAGAGCTTGGCGACGGCGATGCTCGCCGAGCGCCCGGACGTGGTGCTGCTGCCCGGCGACTTCGTCTGCGAAGGCGCGCTCGGCACCCGCCCGCTGGCGATCGAGGCCGTGGCCGAGGCGCTGGCGGCTCTGCCCGCCTCGGTCCCCACCTTCGCCGTGCTCGGCAACCACGACCGGGACATGGGGCCACGGCGGGTCGCCGCGGCGCTCGAAGCGGTCGGGATCGTCGTGCTCTACAATCGCGCCGAGGCCCTGCCGCGACCGGGCGGTGCGGTGTGGATCGCCGGGGTCGATTGCGCCCGCACCGGGCGGCCCGATCTGGCGCGCACCCTCGCCGCCATCCCGCCGGGCGCTCCGGTGATCCTCCTGTCGCACATTCCCGACTTCGTGCGCCGCGTGCCCGACTGGGTGGCGCTGACCGTCGCCGGGCACACGCATGGCGGCCAAGTGTGCATTCCAGGCCTGGGCCCGGTCGTGACGATGAGCCGGCTGCCCCGCCGCATGGCGCGCGGCCTGCATCGCCTCGGCGACCGCTACCTGTTCGTCAGCACCGGGATCGGCACGAGCGGACTGCCGCTGCGCTTGGCCGCGGTCCCCGAACTCGCCGTTCTGACGCTCCAGCCGGCCGTGAGCGGCGCGGGCGAACCCGCCCGCTCGGCGGAGCGAGCTGCCGTCTAGCCGCCGGCGACGATCCGCACCTCGCTCAGCTTGCCGCGCGTGACCTGGGTGTTCGCCGACCCGACCTCCGCACCGTCGACAAGCGCCGTCACCCGATAGCGGCCGGGTCGCAGCGGCCAGGTGAACCGCCCCGCCTCGTTGGTGAGGATGGCGATCTCGGGGATGGGTGGCGAAGGCCGGTCCAGCGAGGTGGCGGCGATGAACGCGCCTGCGATCGGCGTCCCGTCGGCACGGGTGACCGTACCGGTGATCCCCTGCGTGATCCTGCCCGCCGCGCCGTCATCGCTCGACCGCGGCGTGTCCGGCGAGGCCGCACCGGCGGTGCATCCCCCGAGTCCGGCCGCGAGGAGCATCAGTGTCGTCCGTCGTGCGAGGTGTTGCGTCATGCTCGGCAGGTCGGTTGGGCGCGGCGGACGGCAAGGGCCGGCCTTCACGGCCGGCCCTTGCCGGTGCGTGAACTTACGGAGCGTTCCGCCACGCGGTCAGGTTGTTGAACACCTGCTGTGTGATGCGGGTGCCGTGGTTGTTGGTGCTGAACGGAGGGCCATTGTACACGCCATAGGCGTGGATCGCCATCGCGCAGACGCCGCTGCAGCCCGCCCCGCTCCGGTTGTACCAGACGGGCGCACCGCTCATGCCGCCGACCGTGTCGTTCTGGTAGAAGGTGCGGCGCGTCTGGCTGACGCGTACCCGGTCGGTGCTCTGCCATTGGGTCAGCGGCTTGTCGCCGGGGTAGCCGTTGATGATCGTCGGCAGGTTGAGGAGCGACGCGGACTGCCAGAAATAGCCGTACCAGCCCGTCGTGTTGCCGATGTTGCAGTTCAGCTTGATGGCACCGTAATCGTAGTCGTCCTTGCCCTGATTGAGCCAGCCGGTGACGCTGTAGAGGCGCTTGGCCGTGCAGGAGCCATAGGGGCTGCTGCTGCCGTTGCGCCCGGGGAAGACCCGGAAGCTGCTCACGGGGTAGAACTGGCCGCCGCTGCCGGGGGCGACGCAGTGGCCGGCAGTCGCGACGGTATTGGCGTTGATCAGCCAGCCCGTGCAGCGGCCGGCGGAGAACGTGATCAGCACCGTCGCCCTGGCCGGATAGGTCGTGGTCGGATTGATGCGTACCCGTTGGTCGGCACCGATGATGGATTCCTGCCCGCGCGGCCCCGTAACCGCCTGCAGTGCCATCAGTCGGCGCAACTCCTGAGCCGACTCCGGTCGGGCGCTGAACTCGGCGAGGCGATCGGCGGAGCCCAGCGCGGCCGCCTGGCCGCGGAACGGCGGCATGAAGCTGCGCCCGACCTCGGTGACCGGGACGATCCGGCCGTCGCTGGCGACCGGGGTGTTCGGATCGCCCGCAGGCCGCGCGAGCGCGCCGCCGGCAACGGCGAGCGCAAGAAATGCCACAGCGCCGGCCGCAGTCACTCTGAGTTTTATGGCTGCCACGATCGTCATCCTCCTCTCTGGCCGGACTGAGGCCCGGCGTTATTGCCCGCCCGCAACGTGCTCGAGGCGATCGTCGTGGTGAGCCCCACGGCACGTATCGTTCTGACTGGCGTATGTCTGTGCTGCGGATCACACCCGCGTCAAGCGTGGCATTTCAGTGACGCCAGAACAAATGCATACTGCTCGGCGAGGTCGCGCAGCGCCTCGTAGCGGCCCGAGCGGCCGAAGTGGCCCGCCTCCATGTGCGTGCGCAGCAGCAACAGATTGCGGTCGGTCTTGAGCTCGCGCAGCCGGGCGACCCACTTGGCGGGCTCCCAGTAGCCGACCCGCGGGTCGCTGAGGCCCGCCGTGACGAGCAGGTCGGGGTAGCGCTGGGGGCGAAGATTCTCGTACGGGCTGTACGATAGGATGGTGCGGAAGGCGGCCTCGTCCTCGAGCGGATTGCCCCATTCCGGCCACTCGATCGGCGTGAGCGGCAGGCTCGGGTCGAGGATCGTGTTCAGCACGTCGACGAACGGGACCTCGGCCACGGCGCAGCGCCAGAGCTCGGGGCGCAGGTTGAGCACGGCGCCGATGAGCAGCCCGCCGGCACTGCCGCCGCGGATCGCGATCGCCCCGGCGCGCGTCCGGCCACCGGCGACGAGCGCCTCGGCACAGGCGATGAAGTCGCTGAAGGTGTTCGGTTTGTGACGGCCGCGCCCGGCTTCCCACCAGCGCGGCCCCAGCTCGTCACCGCCGCGGACGTGGGCCAGGGCGAAGGTGACGCCGCGATCGACCAGCGACAGACGCGTATGCGCGAAGCCGGCATCGAGGCCATGGCCATAGGCGCCGTAGCCGTAGAGCAGGAGCGGTCCACCGGGTGGCGTGTCGCGGCGCCGGAGCAGCGTGATCGGCACCATGGCGCCGTCGGCTGCTCGGGCGCTGAGCGACTCGCTCACATAAAGCGCCGGGTCGTAACCGGACGGGATGCGCTGGACCTTCCGTGTCAGCAGCTTCCGTTCGGCCACCACGTAGTCGTAGACCGTCGGCGGGGTGACCATCGAGGAATAGGCGAGCCGGACCCGATCGGTGCGGAACTCGCGGTTGTCGCCGATGAACGGGGCGCAGGCGGCCTCGGGGAAGGCGATGTCGTGCATCGTCCCGTCCCAGTCGCGCACGGCGATGAAGGCGCGGCCCTGGCGGCGTCCGCGCAGCAGCATGAACCGGTCGAAGCAGGCGTGCTCCTGGAGGTAGAGCGCGTCGTCGGCGCCGATCACCTCGTGCCAGCGGGACTCGTCCGGCGCGCCCGGCGCGGCGCTCACCAGCCGGAAGTTCGGGTGTCGGTCGTCGGTCCGGATCCACAGCCGCCCGTGGGCGTGATCGACGCTGTAGCGATGCCCGCGGCGGCGCGGTGCCACGACCCGCCCCGGGGACAGCGGCTCGCGTGCGTCGACGATGTGCACCTCGCGGGTCTCGTGCGTGCCGGAGGAGATCAGCAGAAAGCGCCGGTCGAGGGTTTTCCCGATCGAGACGAAGAACGCCGGATCGGGATCGGTGAAGAGGACCGCATCGTCGGCGGGATCGGAGCCGAGCCGATGCGCGCGCACCCGCCAGGGCCGCAGCGCGGCGTCGAGCTCGACATAGAGGAGCGTGCGACCATCCTCGGCCCAGACGAGGCTGCCCGAGGTGTTGCCGACGAGATCGCGCAAGCGCCGCCGTGTCGTCAGGTCCTCGACATGCAGGCGGAAACGCTCCGAGCCGTCCTCGTCGGTCGCCCAGGCGAGCAGCCGGCCGTCCGGGCTGACGGACAACGAGCGCAAGGCGAAGTAAGCGGACTCCGCGGCGAGCAGGTTCTCGTCGAGGAGGACCTCGGCGGGACCATCGGCCCCCGCCGGGCGCCGCTCCCAAACGCGGTATTCCTGACCGGGCCGGAACCGCCAACCGTACTCGAACGCGCCCTCGCGGACCGGGACCGACGCGTCGTCGGGCGCGATGCGCGCCTTGAGCTCGTCGTAGAGTTTGGCGATCAGCGCCCGGTGCGGCTCCATCACCCGTTCGAACCACGCGTTCTCGGCGCGGAGATGATCGAGGATCTCAGGGTCGCGCACCTCGGGCCAGCCGGGATCGCGCAGCCAGGCATAGTCGTCGGTCCAGCGCACGCCGAACCGCTCGTGCGTGACCGGTTCGCGGCGGGCCCGTGGCGGTCCCGGGTCGGCGTCGGGCGATGCGTTCATGCGAGGCTCCATCCGGGGAGATGCCCGGGCCGGAAGGGCCCCGCAAGGCGGAGGCACGGCATGAACGAAGCGATCGGCCGCATCGCGGCCGTATGGACATACCCGGTCAACGGGTGTGGCGGTGTTGCGCTGACCGAGGCGGTGCTCGAGCGCGGCGAGAAGCCGGTGGCGATGGAGCGGTTCCGGCCGAACGTGGTGCCCGTGCTCTCAGGTGGCGCTCCGGTGCTGTTACGGGGCGGCGAGGCCGTCCGGCTCGCCTGACCGCGACCGGTCGGGCGAGCGGACGGCCTGGCCCTCGGCTCAGGTCCGCGGGACCCAGCGATCGTTCCGCCGCTCGTACTGCGGCAGCGCCTCGATCTGCTCGCGGGTCAGCGCGACGACGAAGTCGCCGCCATCGCCCTGCTCGGCGGTCAGCGAGCCGACCTCAAGAGCGACGGTCCGGGTACCGATCCCGAGAAAGCCACCGACGTCGACCATCACATGCGAGATCTGTCCGTCGGGGCCGAGCATCAGGTCGCCGACGGAGCCGACATTGTCGCCGGCGATGTCGACCACGTTGCGGCCGATGATCTCCTCGGCCGTCATCCCGGCGAGCATCCCGGTGTCCGGCATGACGGTCGTGGCGGCCGTTGCCTCGGTGGCCGGCGTCGCCGTGTCCGCCCTGGCCAACGCCGGCGCCAGCAGCGCCGCGACGGCCGTCGTGGCGAGCAGGGTCTTCCACATGTCGTATCTCCTTGTGCAGGTGCGATCGGGCCTGTGCCCGCCCGACCAACGCCTGCGCCCGGAGCCGGTTCCGACCAATTCGCGGTGACTGCGACCATCGCCGCGACGGCGGCGGGCGGCACTCCGACCGTCGCTTCTCCCTCCGTCGCTGGCTCACCTTGCGGTTCCCTCGCGATGGAACCGAGGGAGCGGACGCGGCGTTGCCCCTCACGAGCGTCGACCGGGCGCTCGGGTTTCACATGATGGAGGTACGACCCGTGAACTGGGAGCAGGTCAAGGGCAACTGGAATCAGCTCAAGGGCCAGGTCAAGCAGCAGTGGGGCAAGCTCACCGACGACGACCTGACCCGTATCGAGGGCCACCGCGACGAGCTGGTCGGCCGGGTCCAGGAGCGCTACGGCATCGCCAAGGAGGAGGCCGAGCGCCAGATCAGCGAGTGGGAGCGGCGGGCGGCCTGAGGTCCGCCGAGCGGCGGCGCGGCCCCTCGCCGGGCGGGGGGTCGCGCGCCATCTTCCCGCTCCGCACCTTCGGACGGGACGACGTCATGCTGCATCCGGAGCGGGTCAGCCGCCTGAACGACGCGCCGGTCCGTCAGGGTGGCCAGTACGTGCTCTACTGGATGCAGCAGGCGCAGCGCGCCCACGGCAACCACGCGCTCGAGCTGGCGATCACCCTCGGCAACGAGCTCGGTCTGCCCGTCGTTGTCGGCTTTGGCCTGACGGACGACTATCCGGAGGCCAACGAGCGTCACTACGCCTTCATGCTGGAGGGCCTCGCCGAGACCGCCGTGGCGCTGCGGCGCCGACGGATCCGCTTGGTCCTCCGCCGTGGTTCGCCCGAGCGCGTCGCGCTGGACCTCGCCGGCGAGGCCGCGCTGGTGGTCTGCGACGTCGGTCATCTGCGCCATCAGCGCGCCTGGCGGCGGACCGTCGCCGGCGCGGCCGGGTGCGAGGTGCTGGCGGTCGAGACCGACCTCGTCGTCCCGCTCGCCACCGCCTCCGCCAAGCTCGAGGTCGCGGCGCGCACCCTGCGGCCCAAGCTGCACCGGCAGCTCGACCGCTTCCTCGTGCCGCTCGACGAGCAGGACGTGGCGCGCTCGTCGCTCGACCTCGAGCTGCCGGCGGACGGCGATCCACGCGACGTCGATAGGCTGCTCGCCGGCCTCCGCATCGACCGCTCGGTCGGCCGCGTCTCGCGCTTTCGCGGCGGGCTCACCGAGGCGCGGCGCCGCCTCGCCCGGTTCGTCGAGCAGGCCTTGCCGGGCTACGGAGCGGCCCGCAGCGATCCCTCGGCGCCGCGCTGCTCCAATCTCAGCCCCTATCTGCACTTCGGTCAGATCGGGCCGCTCGAGGTGGCGCTCGCGGTGCGACAGGCCGCGGAGGCGGGCAACGAGGATCGCGCGAGCTTTCTCGAGGAGCTGATCGTGCGCCGGGAGCTCGCGCACAACTTCGTCGCCTATTGCGACAGCTACGACAGCTACGGTGGCGTCCCGGAGTGGGCGCGCCGAACCTTGGCCGCCCATGCCGCGGACCCGCGACCGCAACTCTACGACGAGCCGGCGCTGGTCGCGGGCCGGACCCATGACCGGTACTGGAACGCGGCGATGCGCGAGATGCGCGAGACCGGCTTCATGCACAACTATATGCGTATGTACTGGGGCAAGAAGATCCTGGAGTGGTCGCCGTCGCCGGAGGAGGCCTTCGCGACCGCGCTGCGCCTCAACAACCGCTACTTCCTCGACGGCCGCGATCCGAACTCGTTCACCGGCGTCGCCTGGTGCTTCGGGCGCCACGACCGGCCATGGGCCGAGCGCCCGGTCTTCGGCTCCGTCCGCTACATGAACGCGGCCGGCCTGGAGCGGAAATTCGCGATCGGCGACTATGTGCGGTGGACCGAGACGCTGGCGGCGTGAGGCTCGTCGCGGCGGCGTGGAATTCGCCGGGTGAGGAGGGAACCGCGAGCGTTGTGCTTCATTGTGGGAGGACTTTGGGCGATAAGGCTGGAGCGCTTGGGCCGATGTTGGCCGGCGGAGTTGGCATGACCCGTCGCGACGAAGGAGCGGGTGAGAGGAAGCGGGCCGTCGCGGCGACGGGTCGGCGGCGGCGCGGCGATGCCGGCTATGAGCGCTGGCTGACCGAACGGCTGCGCGAGCTCTACGACCCGATCCTGCGCGAGCCTATACCGGATGATCTGGAGCGGCTGCTCGGCAGCTTCGAGCCGCGCCCCAAATCCGGACGCGACAAGCCCTGAGCGCCGCGCGCAGCGAAGGAGGCGGGTGATGCAGGACACGGCGGAAGTCGTGCGGCGCGAACTGCCCTATCTGCGGCGCTATGCCCGCGCGCTCACCGGCGACCAGGCCGCCGGCGACGCCATGGTGCACGATGCGCTGACGGCGCTGACCCGCGCGGCCGCGCCGCCGCAGCTCGACCGGCTCGAGCTGTTCCGAGCGCTGCATCGAGCGGCACGCGAGGATCCAGGCAGCGCCGGCCCGCGCGATCCGGAGGCGGTCATCGCGCTGCGTCTCGATCGGCTGGCTCCCGAGCGGCGCCAGGCGTTGCTCCTGTCCGCGCTGGAGCGCTTCGACGCCGAGCAGATCGCCTTCGTCCTCGACCTGCCGGCGGCGGACGATGCGCTGGCGCTGATCGACCAGGCCCGCGCCGACATGCGCGCGCAGGAAGCGACGCGCGTGCTGATCATCGAGGACGAGCCGGTGATCGCGCTCGACATCGCGAGCCACATCGAGCAGGTCGGCCACCGCGTGGTCGGCATCGCCGCCACCGCGGCGGAGGCGATGGCGCTGGCCGAGCGCGAGCAGCCGGGGCTGGTGCTGGCCGACATCCAGCTCGGCGACGGCAGCTCCGGGATCGACGCCGCCAACGCGATCCTGTCGAGCCTGCACGTCCCGATCGTGTTCGTGACCGCGTTCCCCGAGCGCCTGCTGACCGGCCAGCGGCCCGAGCCGACCTTCGTCGTCACCAAGCCGTTCGTCGTCGACACGCTGAGTGTCGCAATCTCCCAGGCGCTGATCACGCGGCAGCGGCTCGGCCGCCGCGCGGCGTGACCGGCGCGGCGGCGGTTGCGCCGGCGCCCGGCGGCGCCGGTCGCCTCGACCGGCTGCAGATCAAGCTCGCCCTGCTGCTCCTGCTGGCTTTGCTTCCGGCGGCGATCTGGGTCGCCCTGCAGTCGCTGGCCGCGTCCCGGGCGCACACCGAACGGATGGCCTCGACCGTCGGTTCGGTGGCGACCCTGGTCTCGCGCTACGAGCAGGACCTGCTCGCAGTGGTCGAGAGCAGCTTGCGCGTCCTCGCCGATGATCCGGCCGTTCGCGGTGGCGATGCAGGCGCCTGTGCCGAGGCGCTCGCCGCGCAACCGGCGAGCGTGGGGGGCTTCGCCAACCTCAACCGGGTCGGCGCCGACGGGGTGATCCGTTGCGCGGTCAACCCGGCGGCCATCGGGGTGGGTGTCGGCGATCGTGGCTGGTTCCAGAGGCTACTCTCTGGCCATAGCGGGCTGGCGATCAGCGAAGTGGTCGTCGGACGCGTCGAGCGACGCCCGATCGTCGTCCTGGCGGTGCCGATACTCGCGCCCCAGGGAAGTTTCGATGGCGCCGTGATGGCGACCATCGAGGTGGTGAGGTTCGGACAACTCACCACCGAGGTGAGCCTGCCGGAGGGCACGACCCTGGTGCTCGTCGATCGTGACGGGCGGCCCGTGCTCGATCCCGCGGCGGCCGAGCGCACCGCGGCGCGCAGCCTGCCCCAGCCGGCGACGCTGCTGCGCCGCCTTGCGCTGGACGAGCCGACCTTCGCCGCGGAGGGCCAGGACGGCGTGCATCGGCTCTACGCCGTGGCCCCGGTCGCCGACGACCAGCTCAACGTGATCATCGGCCTGCCGACCGGCGGGCGGCTCGCGTGGTTGGACGCTGCCGTGATCGCCGGCACGCTCGCCCCGGCGGCGCTGATGCTCGCCGCGGTCGGCGCGATCTGGATCGGGACCCAGCGTCTCGTCATCCGCCACGTCGGCGAACTGGCGCGCAGCGCCCGCCAGTGGAGCCGCGGCGAACTGGAAAGGCGGCCCCAGCTGGCGGACGCGCCGGTCGAGCTGCGCGAGCTGGGCGCGGTGTTCGGCCGGATGGCCGGCCGGATCGCGCAGCGCGAGGCGGAACTGACGACCGCGCTTGCACAGAAGGAGATGCTCCTCAAGGAGGTGCATCATCGGGTCAAGAACAATCTGCAGATCGTGGCGAGCCTGCTCAGCCTGCGCGCCCAGGCGATGCGCAACCCGGAGATCCGCGGCGCCCTGCGCGACGTGCAGACGCGCATCCAGGCGCTGGCGCTGGTCCACCGCAAGCTCTACGAGCATGACGACGTCGCTACCGTCGAGCTGGGCGACTTCCTGGGTGAACTGGCGGAACTGCTGGCGGCCGGGGTGGCGCCCGACGACGCCTCGGTGCAGATCGAGACCGACATCGCGCCTCTGCGGCTTCCGGCCGATCTCGCGACGCCGCTGGCGTTGCTGGTCACCGAGGCGGTCACCAACAGCCTCAAGCACGCCTTCCCGGACGGCGCCGATGGGCGGATCCTCGTCCGGCTCGTGCGCGATGGCGAGCGCGCGGTGCTGACCGTCGCCGACGACGGGGTCGGCCGGTCGGAGGTGGCGGTCGGCGAGGGCCTCGGCCTGCGACTCTGCCGCATGGTCGCCAAGCAGCTCGGCGGCGACCTCGAGATCACCGGCCCACCGGGGACGACCGTGCGGGTGTCGTTTCCCCTCGCAGGAGGGGCGTCGGCGGCGCTCGGCTCCCCGCCCGAGGGGCACAGCGCGACCTTTTCCGCTGACAGCCGGGAACCGGCGCACTAGCTGGGCGTTGAGGGATCCGGAAACGGATCACGAGGGAGAGACAATGTCGCTGTATCGGGAGGACGTCGTGGCCCTCGTTCCGCAGCTCCGGGCCTTCGCCCGCAGCCTGACCGCCGGCCACACCGCGCTCGCCGACGACCTCGTCCAGGAGACCATGCTCAAAGCGCTGGAGGCACAGGATCAGTTCGCCCCGGGCACGAACCTGCGCGCTTGGCTGTTCACGATCCTGCGCAACGCCCACCTGTCCCACCTGCGGCGGCAGAAGACCCGTAACGAGATCGGTGACGACAGTGTCGAGCTGTTCGGCTCGGTGCCGGCCTTCCAGGAGGGCCGTGTCGAGGTGATCGCGTTTCGCCGCGCCTTCGCGATGCTCAGCGAGCAGCACCGCGCGGTCCTGATCCTGGTCTGCGTCGAGGGCCTGCCCTACGAGGAGGTGGCGCGGGTCATGAAGTGCGAGGTCGGCACGGTGAAGAGCCGCGTCAACCGCGCCCGTGCGGCGCTGCGAAAGCTGATCTTGGGAGAGGGCGAGGTGCTCGCCCCCCGCGGCCATGCCGCCCGGCGCCTGAGCGAGCGGGCGGCCGAGGCGGCGCGCGCGGCGGCCGAGCGACCGACAAGGCGGCCGCCGCTGCCCATCGCCGCCGGCCGCGCCGAGATCGCCGCACGCCCTCACTGAGCGGCGCTCGGGGTCTCTCCGATCCTGATCCGCCGGGCGGGTGACTCCTTGGTCCGGCCGTCGCGGCTCGCGCGGCGCCACCGCGCCTTCGGCGCCTGAACTGGCCGCGGTCAGCCGGCCGCGGCGCGGATCACGTTGCGCAGCGGCCGGCCCTCCGCCAGCCGGTCGAGATTGTCCGCCATCTCGGCCGCGCGGCGGCGGAACAGGCCGTCGGTCCACGCCGAGCAGTGCGGCGTCATGATGACATTGTCGAGCGTCGCGAACGGGAAGGCCGACGGCTCGCGGCGCGGCTCGGCATCGGTCGGGTAGCGCCACCAGACGTCGAGGATCGCACCGCCGATCCGGCGCTCGGCCAACGCCGCGTACAGGGCAGCTTCCTCGACGATCGGTCCACGCGCGACGTTCACGACGACCGCATGCGGCTTGAGCAGGGCGAGGCGCCGCGCATCGAGCAGGCCGCGCGTGCCATCGTCGAGCGCGCAGGCGACGACGACGAAGTCGGCCTCCGGGAGCAGCACATCGAGCTCGGCGAGCGGATGGATGGCAGCGAACCCCGCCGGCGATCCGCGCGGGGTTCGGTTCACCCCGACGACGCGACAGCCGAGCGCGGTGAGGCGCTCGGCGACGGCCCGGCCGATCCGGCCCGTGCCGATGACGAGGACGGCGTTACCGGCCAGCTCGCCATGCGTCGGGCCCGGCTGGAAGCCCATGCTCCAGTCGCCGCCGCGGAAGGCGCGCTCGGTCGGCAGCAGCCGATGGGTCCAGGCGAGCATGGTCATGAGCACGTACTCGCCGATCGCCGGCTCGTGGCCGTAGGCGTTGCAGACCGGGACCCGCGGCGGGATCGCTCCGAGGTCGATGCTGTCATAGCCCGCTGCGGCCACCTGCAGGAGGCGCAGGCCGTCGGGCGTGCCGTCGCCGGCGCGCCAGCGGACGGTGAGCAGGGCATCCGCCGCTCCGGGCAGCGGCCCGGCGGTTCCGACCGCGACGAGCTCCCAAGGCGTTGTCAGCGCAGCACACAGATGCCCGCGGTAGGCGGCGACCAGCTCGCCCACGAGCAACGCCCGGTACGTCACGGCCATGCGAGCCTCAGACGAGCTTGACGATCCGCGCCCGCGAGGGCGTGCCGCGTTCGTTGAACACGAACAGTAGATAGAAGCCGGGTGGCGCGACGCGCTTGTTCGGCGGCGCCTTCAACGTGACGGTCCGCCCCGACTGGCTCACGGTCCGGGTGAAGAAGCGCTGGTCGGCGTTGAGGCTGTGGGTGTCGGACCCGGCGCGCACCAGCGTGGCGCGCTGGATCGTCTGCCCGGCGCCCACCTGCACGGTGAAGCTGGTCCCGGTGGCGATCTCGGTCGCACCGCCGGTGATCGTCGGCCGCGCCGCGAGCCGGCCGGAGCCGTCCGGCTCGAACAGATAGGGCGGGTAGTAGATCTCGGCGTTGAGCTGCGTGATCGGGCCGGGCAGGCCGCCGCCCACCGTCAGCACGGTGCCGTCGGCGAGCAGCAATGCACTCGCATGGTAGAGGCGCTCCTTGGCGGCCGAGGCGCCGCGGCGCCAGAGATTGCTCGCCGGGTCCCACAGTTCGACATGGTAGGCGACGTCCTGGAGCTTGTTCCAGACGGCCGATCCGCCGGTCAGCAGCACCTTGCCGTCGGCCAGCACGGTCGCCTGCGACCACAGCCGCTGCTGCGCCAGACGTCCGGCCTCGTCGATCCGCGGCGTGGCCCCGTTGATGTCGATCGAGACCGCCCAGCGCTCGGCGCGAAGGGAGAGGATCTTGCCCGGCGCGTACATCAGGCTCGGCAGGGCGTAGTTGCTCGGTCGGGTGGTCGTCGCGAGGCGGGTCACGGTGCCGGCACCGGCGGTGTCGAGCGACCACATGCTCCCATCGTGGCCGAGGACGAAGGCGCGGCCGCTCGGCGCGAGCCAGCCCCGCGGATAGTACCAGTTGTCGCGCGTGCTACCGAAGGCGCCGGCGCTCGCAGCGCCCAGCAGGGTCCGCCAGCCGCTGGTCGGGTGAAAGACCTCCGGCACGATCACCGGCACGCCGATGTCCTCGCGGCCCCCCAGCGCGAGCACCCCGCCGCCGGGGAGTGTCACCAGGGTCGGGTACCAGCGGCGATAGGCCATCGGCGCTCCGGCCCCGACGCGGTTCTCCGCCGGATCGAAGAACGCCGTCCGCTCGTGAGACTTGTTGAGGACGCCGTCGACGGTCGTGTCGCCACCGGTCATGACCACCTGGCCGGTCGCCGCGATCAGCGTCTGCCCGCTGCAGAAGAAGTCGGCGCGGGTCGTATTCGGCAGGACGAGATGGGCGTCGCTCCCTGTCCCGAGCGCCGGGTCCCAGACGTCGTAGACGAAGTTCTCGGGCCTGCGGTCGGCCGCGCGGAGCGGTCCGTAGCTCAGCACCCGCCCGTCGGCCAGCAGCACATTGTGGGTGCCGACGATCGGCCAGGTGATCGGCGGCCCGAAGGCGCCCTCGAGATGAGCCTGCGAGCCGTCGACCCACGCCACCAGCTCCGCGGCAGCCAGGCTGAGCGCGCTGCGCGTCCGGGCGGCGAGGGTCGGTCTGACGTTCGGACCATAGCCGTAGTCGACAGGAGCCGGGAGGATTCCGCGATCCTCGTCGACCGGCGGCGCCGCGCGGCCCGGCGACGGGTACGCGGCCGTCGCGGCCAGCAACGTGACAAAGGCGAGGACGGCCGCGCGCAGGGGAGCGGCATGGGGTCTTGCCGACACGACGTTTCCTCCATCCCCAAACGCTCAGGTCGTAGGGCTGATTGCTCTGTTCGCCCCCTGGTTCGACCGTAACGGCGCTGCCGCCTCATGGCCAGTGCCCGGGTGCTGTCGTGCAGTGGACAGGGCGGCGAGGTGGCGAAATAGTGCGGTGGTCGATGCGATCGGAGGGAGGCTGCGCGATGCGACGGATCGGAACCATGGCGGTGGCGGTGCTGTGCGGCGTGGCGGCGGTGCCGGTGGACGCCGAGGAACTGCGCATCGGCCTGCTCACCACCCTGTCCGGGCCCGGCTCCGGCCTCGGCGTCGATATCCGCGACGGCTTCAAGCTCGGGCTCGAGGAGAAGGGCGGGAAGCTGGGCGGGGTGGCCGTGGCTCTGGTCGAGGCGGACGACCAGCGCAATCCCGACGTCGCGGTGAAGCTCACCGACGAGATGCTCAGCCGCGAGAAGATCTATCTGATGACCGGCCAGGTCTGGTCGAACCTCGCGCTGGCGATGATGCCGACACTCGCCCGCGCCGAGACCTTCTTCATCAGCCCGAACGCCGGCCCGTCGGTGCTCGCCGGCAAGCAGTGCAGCCCCTGGTTCTTCAACACCGCCTGGCAGAACGACAACAATCACGAGGCGACCGGCGCCTGGGTCCAGGAGAAGGGCTACAAGAACGTCTATCTGCTCGCGCCGAACTACCCGGCCGGCAAGGATGCGCTGACCGGATTCAAGCGGTATTACAAGGGTGCCGTCGCGGGCGAGGTCTACACGCCGCTCGATCAGATGGACTTCGCGGCCGAGCTCGCCAATCTGCGCGCGGCCGGTCCGGACGCGACCTTCATCTTCTTCCCTGGCGGCCAGGGGATCAACTTCATCAAACAGTACGACCAGGCCGGGCTGAAGGAGCAGATTCCGCTGTTCGGCGCCGCGTTCTCGTTCAGCCAGGACATCCTGCCCGCGGTCGGTGACGCCGCGGTGGGCGCGGTCAACGGCAGTCAGTGGAGCCCCGATCTCGACAATCCGATCAACAAGGCGTTCGTCCCGGCGTTCCAGGCGAAGTACGGGCGCCTGCCGTCACTCTACGCCGCGCAGGCCTACGACACCGTGCTGATCCTCGACGCCGCGGTCGCCGCGGCCGGCGCCGACTGGCCGGACAAGGACAAGTTCCGCGAGGCGCTGCGCGCGGTCCGCATCGAGACCAGCCGTGGGCCGTTCCGCTTCGGCAACAACCACTTCCCGATCCAGGACTTCTACGCGCGCGAGGTGGTCAAGCTCGACGACGGCACAGTGACCAACCGCCTGCTCGGCAAGGTCTTTTCCGATCACCAGGACGCCTACGCCGCCGAGTGCGCGATGCCCTGAGGCCGGCGGCGCGGCGTCGGGCGGCTCGCTGCCGTGGACGCGCTCCTGGTCCTCCAGCAGACGCTCAACGGGCTGCAGCTCGGGGTGATGCTGTTCCTGATGGCGGCCGGGCTCACCCTCGTCTTCGGCATCATGGACCTGATCAACCTCGCCCACGGCTCGTTCTACATGCTGGGCGCGTACCTGGCCGCGTGGCTGACCGGGCTGCTCGGTGCGTTCCTGCCGGCACTGGCGCTGGCCATGCTGCTCACCGGCCTGGTCGGCATCCTCGTCGAGCTGACCACGCTGCGGCGCCTCTACGCCCGCGATCATCTGTTCCAGGTGCTCGCCACCTTCGGCCTGATCCTGACCTTCAACGAGCTGATCGCGGTGCTCTTCGGGGTGCAGCCGATCTTCGCCAGCCCGCCGCCGGCGCTCTCCGGCCAGGTCACGCTGCTCGGCGCGCCCTATCCGGCCTTCCGCCTCGCCATCATCGCCGTCGGTGCGCTCACCGCGCTCGCGCTGTGGTGGCTGATCGCGCGCACCCGGCTGGGCATGCTGATCCGCGCCGGGGCCGACAATCGCGAGATGGCGGCCGCGCTCGGCGTCGACGTGGCGCGGCTCTACACGCTCGTGTTCGCGCTGGGCGCGGCGCTCGCGGCGCTGGCCGGCGCCATGGCCGGGCCGATCCTCGCCGTGCGCATCGGCATGGGCGAGGACATTCTGATCCTGACCTTCGTCGTCATCGTCATCGGTGGGATCGGCTCGATCCGCGGCGCGTTCGTCGGCGCCCTGCTGATCGGCCTCGTCGACACCTTCGGCCGCGCTTTCCTGCCGGCGCTGCTCGGCGCTGCCGGCACCTCGCTGGCGTCGATGGCGATCTACATTCTGATGGCGCTCGTCCTCGGCTTCCGCCCGCGCGGCCTGTTCCCCGCCCCGGCATGACCGATTTCGCCGCACTGCGCCGGGCGATGGTCGAGGACCAGCTCGTCGCGCGGGGCGTGACCGACGCGCGCGTCCTCGCGGCGATGGCCGAGGTCCCGCGCGAGGCGTTCGTTCCCGAGGCGCTGCGCGCCCGCGCCTACGAGGACGGCCCGCTGCCGATCGGGGACGGGCAGACCATCTCCCAGCCGCTGATCGTGGCGCTGATGGCCGAGGCGGCGCGGATCCTTCCCGGGGACCGCATTCTCGATGTCGGCACCGGCTCCGGCTATGCCGCCGCGGTGCTGGCGAGGCTCGGCCGGTTCGTCTGGTCGATCGAGCGGATCGAGACGCTCGCCGAGCGGGCCCGTGCGACCCTCGCCGGCCTTGGCATCGGCAATGTCGAGGTGATCTGCGGCGACGGCTCGCTCGGCTGGGCGCCGCAGGCGCCCTACGATGTGATCCACGTCGCGGCCAGCGGCCCGGCCGTCCCGGCCACACTCGAGCGGCAGCTCGCATTGGGCGGCCGGCTGGTCATGCCGATCGGCCCCCGCGCCGACGGGCAGCGCCTGGTCCGTGTCCGACGCACCGCGGAGGGCGCCTGGGAACAGGACGATCTCGGCGGAGTTGCGTTCGTGCCGCTGATCGGCGCCGGTGGCTGGTGACCGCCGACCTCATCCCCCCGCGTCCTTGAGCCCGGCTGCCGCTGCCGCGTACCCGCCCGATGCCCCGTCGACGAAGTGGATGTGATCACGGTCCATGAAGGAGGGCACGATGCAGGTGATGAGCGCGGCCCGCTGCCGGTGCACGCCGTAGCGGGCGACGCCCTCGGCCTGAGCGCGGCGCAGTCGCGCCTCGATCCGTTCGGCCAGTTCGGGCGTGCAGTCGAGCGTCATGCGCAGCGCGTCGTCGTACTTGCGGAAATCCGCGTTCTCGACGAGGTCGTGCCAATAGAGCGCGGGATCGAAGCCGCCGACCTTGGCCCCGGTCTTGAACACCACCCAGGCGAGCAGCGTCTCCATGGCCAGCGCCAGGCGCCGCCGCCACAGCGGGGTGCCCGGCCGGTGCGACGCGCGGGCCTCCAGCTCGAGCCCGCGCGGCGGCCAGCGCTGCGCGGGACGCGCGGTCGGCAGCGGCCGCCCGGCCTCGGGCGCCCCGGGTGCTAGCGCCAGCACGTCCTCGATCAGCGCGCGGTAGACGGCGGGATCGGCTGCCTCGGTCGGCGCGACGAGCAGCGAGAGGAGCACGCCACCCTCGGCCGGGACCTGCTCCCAGCGGCAGGACAGCCCGGTGAGGTCGGGCCGCGTGCCGGGCGGCGCTGGAGGCACGGCGAACGCGCCGGCCTTGAGCTGCCGCTCCGCCCAGGCGAGGCCGCCGCCCGAGAACATCGCGTAGCTCGCGAACGGCGAGACGGCGAAGCGGGCGACCCGCACGTCGCGTCCGGCGGCGCGCACCGCGGCCATCGGCAGCATCGCCACGCGCAGGCCCAGCCCGATCTCCTCGGCCACCCAGGTCGCGGTCGCGGCGAGTGCGGCGCGGGTTGCGGCGGCATCCGCCGGCGGGACTGCGAGGCTCGCCCCGTCGCCGCCGAAGACGAACGGCAGCTCGCGTCGGCCGAGCGCGTTCTGCACCGCGGCGATGACCGCCGCCCCGGCCATGTTCACGGCCTTGTAGCGGCCCGCGGCGATCGCCTTGGTCGAGCCGACGACGTCGGTCAGCGCCAGTACCCAGTCGTCGGGCAGGGGCCGGTAGAGGGCGGGCTCCATGATCCGGTCGAAGCCGTCGAACACCGGGACATGGGCATAGAAGTCGTCCGCGGCTGGCCGTGCGCTGATCATCGCCATGGCTTCCCGATGGGCCCCGCTGCCGCTAGAGCCTGACGCAGGGAGCGGCCGCCGGGAAGAGCGGGCATGGGGATCCTTGGCAGCCATGGCGTGCGGAGCGCAGGGCACGGGCCGTTGCGCTCCGGTCGGCCCTGAGCCTCGCCGTGCCGCCGCTCCACGAGCTGCCGCTGCGCGCCAAGCTCGTTCTCGGCGGCCTCGTGCTGCTCCTGCTGCTGGCGCCGCTGTTCGCGGTGCTCACCGGCGACGCCTACCTGCTCCGTCTCGCGCAGCGGATCGTCATTTACGGGCTGGCCGCGGCGGCGCTCGATCTCGTTCTCGGCGTCGCCGGGTTGGTCAGCTTCGGGCATGGCGCGTTCCTCGGCCTCGGCGCCTACGTGGTCGGCATCGCCTTCACCCACGGCTTCGAGGGCTCGACCTTCCTCGGCCTCGAGCCGTCGCAGGATCTGCTTGTGCTGGCGCCGCTGGCGATGCTCGTCGCGGCGTTGTTCGCTTTCTCTACGGGGCTGATCTGCCTGCGGACGCGCGGTGTCGCGTTCATCATGATCACCCTCGCCTTTGCCCAGATGTTGTTCTTCTTCTTCGTCTCGCTGGAGCGCTACAACGGCGACGACGGCGTGGCCCTGTGGAGCCGTAACGACCTCGCCGGCACGAGCCTCGCCGCCGACGAGACCTGGTTCTACCTGCTGGCGCTCGCCTGCCTGTTGCTGTTCCTGCTGCTCGGCCTGCGCGCGCTCGACGCGCGCTTCGGGCGGGTCCTGCGCGCCGCCAAGGAGAACGAGCGGCGCATGCTGACCCTCGGCTTCGCCGTCCAGCGCTACCGCCTCGCGGCCTTCGTCCTGTCCGGCGCCGTGACCGGCCTCGCCGGCGTGCTGCTCGCCAACCAGAGCTACTTCGTGAGCCCCGCGGCGATGAGCTGGCAGAGCTCGGGTCACCTCATCGTCATGGTCGTGCTGGGTGGCCTCGGCACCCTGATCGGGCCGGTGCTCGGCGCCGCCGCCTTCCTCCTGCTCGAGGACCTGACGCCGCCGCTGATGGACCTGCTCGTCCCCGGCTTCGGCCAGCACTGGAAGCTGCTGCTCGGGCCGATCCTGATTGGCGTGGCGCTGCTCGCCCGGCGCGGCCTGCTCGGCCTGCTCCTCGGCACCGGTCGTGGCTGAGGCGGCGCTCGCGGCCCTCGAGCTGGTCAAGCGGTTCGGCGGCGTCACCGCGACCGATCGGGTGTCCTTGGAGCTGTTGCCGGGCGAGATCCATGCGCTGATCGGTCCCAACGGTGCGGGCAAGACGACGCTGGTCAACCTGCTGAGCGGCGAGCTGGTGCCGGAGGCCGGCACGATCCGACTCGCCGGGCGCGACATCACCCGCACCCCGGCCCACCGCCGCCGCCATCTCGGCCTCGCCCGCAGCTTCCAGATCACCAGCATCTTTCCCGGCTTCAGCGCGCTCGACAACGTGGCGCTCGCGGTCCAGGCGCTGGCCGGCTCGAGCTTCCGCTTCTGGCGGCCGGCGGCGCGCGAGCCGGAGCTGGTCGAGCCGGCGCAGGCGGCGCTGGTCCGCGTCGGACTGGCCGAGAAGGCTAGCGTCCAGGCCGGAGCACTCTCGCATGGCGAGCGCCGCCAGCTCGAGGTGGCGATGGCGCTGGTCGGCCGCCCGAGCGTGATCCTGCTCGACGAGCCGATGGCCGGGATGAGCCCGGACGAGAGCCGGCGCATGGTCGAGCTGATCGGCGAGCTGCGCGGTCACTACGCACTGCTCCTGGTCGAGCACGACATGGACGCCGTGTTCCGCCTCGCCGACCGGATCACGGTGCTGGTCTACGGCCGCGTCGTCGCCAGCGGCGCGCCCGCGGCGATCCGCGCCGATCCCGAGGTGCGCAAGGCCTATCTGGGCGAGGGCGACTGATGCTCGCGGTCGAGGGGCTCGAGGCAGGCTACGGGACGACACAGGTCCTGTTCGGCCTGTCGCTCGCCGTCGGCGAGGGCGAGCTGGTGACGCTCATGGGCCGCAATGGCATGGGCAAAACCACGAGTGTCCGCGCCATCCTCGGGCTCACGCCGCCACGCCGTGGGCGGGTGCGCCTCGATGGCCGCGACCTCACCGGCCAGCCGCCGCACCGGATCGCGCGCGCCGGCCTCGGTCTCGTTCCCGAGGGCCGCCAGATCTTCCGCACGCTGTCCGTGGCCGAGAACCTCCGCGCCACCGCGCGCCCCGGCCCGTGGACCTTCGCGCGGGTGCTGGCGCTCTTCCCGCGGCTCGCCGAACGCCTGGGCAATATGGGCCACCAGCTCTCCGGCGGCGAACAGCAGATGCTCGCGGTCGGCCGTGCCTTGATGACCAACCCGCGCCTGCTGATCCTCGACGAGGCCACGGAGGGCCTGGCGCCGCTGGTGCGCGCCGAGATCTGGGACTGCCTCGCTGCGCTGCGGCGCGAGGGCCTCGCGATCCTGCTGATCGACAAGAACCTCGAACGCCTTCTCGCCCTCGCTGACCGCCACGTGCTGATCGAGAAGGGCAGGGACGTCTGGCACGGAACGAGCGCCGAACTCCGCGCACGGCCGGAGCTGGTCGAGCGCCATCTGGGGGTCTGAGCGGCCGCCCTTGCGCGCGGGCGCCCGCTGTGGCTGTCTCGGCGCCTCGCAGGGAGCCTCGCGCCGTGGACCCGACCCTGTTCCTCGCCTTCGTCACCGCCACCACCCTGCTCATGCTCCTGCCGGGTCCGAACGTGACGCTGATCATGTCCAACAGCATCGCGCGTGGTGCGCGCAACGGCGTGCTCACCGCGCTCGGCGGCTCCGCCGCGATCGCCCTGCATCTTCTCGTCGTCTTCGCCGGCCTGGTGTCGCTGATGGCGACCCTCGGGAGCTGGATGGAGTGGGTCCGCTGGGCTGGCGTCGCCTACCTGCTGTGGCTCGGCTGGCGCGCGCTGCGTGAGGCCGAGGTCGACGCAGCGGCGCCACGCACCGCGCGCGACTCGCGACGCGCCTTGTGGCAGGGCTTCCTCGTCGCCACCACCAATCCCAAGCTGCTCCTGTTCTACGCCGCGTTCTTCCCGCAGTTCATCGCCCTCGACCGGGCGCCGGTGCAGCAACTGGTCCTGCTCGGCGTCGTCTTCGTGCTGATCCAGATCGTCTGCGACACGGGCTACGCACTGCTCGCCGGACGGCTGGCGCGGCATCTGCGCCGCGGCCGCTGGCGACAGCGCCTGTCGGGCGGCTTCCTGCTCGCCACCGGCATCGGGCTGGCCCTGGCGCGAAGGCCTTGAGCGATCCGCCGGCGCGACCGCCGGCCTTGTGAGCCGCGCCCGGATCGTCGACAAGGACGGCAGCGCCACCAGTGGGGACCGGCCATGCCGACGCTGCTCCAGTTCGACTTCCCGTTCACCGGCCCGTGGGGCGAGGAGATGGCCGGCGCGCTGGCCGGGCTCGCCGAGGACATCGCGCGTACCGGCGGGCTGCGCTGGAAGATCTGGACCGAGAACCGCGACGCGGGTCGCGCCGGCGGGATCTATCTGTTCGACGATGCGGCTTCGGCCGAGGCGTACCGCCGGCTGCACACGCTGCGGCTGCAGAACTTCGGCATCGGCGAGATCCGAGCCATCGCCTTCGACGTCAACGCGCCGTTGAGCGGCATCACCCGCGCGCCCCTGGGCTGAGCCGATCCGGCGCGATGCAGACGCCCTACCGGCATCGGCGGCTGATCCGCTTCGCCGACTGCGACCCGGCCGGAATCGTCTACTTCCCGCGGTTCTTCGACATCTTCCACGAAGCCATCGAGGACTGGTACCGCGAAGCGTTGCAGATCGACTATTGGGGCCGGCTGATGCGTGGGCGGACCGGCTTTCCCGCGGTCCGCGCCGAGTGCGACTACAAGGCCCCATGCCGGCTCGGGGAGGCGCTGGAGATCACGGTGCTCGTGGAGCGGATCGGCGGCCGCTCGCTGACCTTGCGCTTTCCCGCCGCGGTCGGTGGCGAGCCGCGCCTCGAGGGGCGCATCACCTGCGCCATCACCTCGCTCGACACCCATCGCAGCATCGCCATGCCGTCCGACCTGCGCGCCGCCTACGAACGCTACTACGAGGCATGCCGCGCCTCGGCGTGATCGGCGCCGGCGCCTGGGGCACGGCGCTCGCCATCGCCGCGGCGCGGGCCGGTGCCGAGGTCGTACTGTGGGGCCGCAGCCTGCACCGCCTGTCGGGCAGGGCGCTGCCGGTCGCGGTCCGCGCGACCACCGTCCCGTCCGACCTGCAGCGTGTCGACGCGGTGCTGCTCGCGGTGCCGGCGCAGCAGGTGCGTGCCGTGCTGCCCCTGGCGCCGGCGGCGCCGTTGGTCCTGTGCGCGAAGGGTCTGGAGCAGGCGACCGGTCTGCGGCTCAGCGAGGTCGTGGCCGCCGTGCGGCCGGGCGACGCGGTGGCGGCGTTGTCAGGGCCGTCCTTCGCGGCCGAGCTCGCCGAAGGCAAGCCGACGGCCGTGACACTGGCCGCGGCCGACCTCGACCTCGCACGGCGGCTCGCCGAGATGCTCGCCGGCCCGGCGTTCCGGCTCTACCCGAGCGACGATCTGGTCGGGGTCGAGTTGGGTGGTGCGCTCAAGAACGTCGTCGCCATCGCCGCCGGGGCGGTCATAGGCCTGGGCCTCGGTGAGAACGCGCGCGCGGCGGTCGTCACCCGCGGTCTCGCCGAGATCGCCCGCCTCGCCGAGGCGCTCGGCGCACGGCGCGCGACCCTGCTCGGCCTGTCCGGGGTCGGGGACCTGCTCCTGACCGCGACGAGCCTCACCTCGCGCAACACCCGGCTCGGCCACGAGCTGGCTCGCGGCCGTCCGCTGGCGGAGCTGACCGCGGCCGGCCAGCCGCTCGCCGAGGGTGCCTGGACGGCCGGCGCGGCCTGCCGTCTCGGCCGCGCCCACGGTATCGAGCTGCCCATCGCCGAGGCGGTGCGGCAGGTCGTCGATGGCGAGCTGAGCGTCGCCGCGGCGGTCGACGCCCTGCTCCGCCGCCCGCCGCCGGCGCAGGAGTTTCCCCCCGCGACTTGATCCAGATCAAGGCGCGACCGTCAGGATTGGTTTACAGGCACTCTGTCCAGATGACTTGACGGCAGGGCAGGCCATGCGACTGGTTCTGGTGCATCCCAACTATCACTCGGGCGGGGCGGAGATCGCCGGAACCTGGCCGCCGGCCTGGGTCGCCTATCTCGCCGGCGCGGTCCGCGCGGCGGGCTTCCAGGACCTCCATTTCATCGATGCGATGACCGAGAATCTCGACGACGAGACGCTGCAAGGGCGGCTCGCCGCGCTGGCCCCGGACGTCGTCGGTACGACCGCGATCACGCCGTCGATCTACAAGGCCGAGCGCGTCCTCGAGATCGCCAAGGCGGTCGCACCCGGCTGCGTGACCCTGCTCGGCGGCGTGCACGGGACGTTCATGTACCAGCAGGTCCTGACCGAGGCGCCGTGGATCGACGCCGTGGTGCGTGGCGAGGGCGAGGCGGTGCTGGTCAACGTGCTGCGCGCGGTCGAGGACGGCCGGTGGCCGACCGGACGCCACGCGATCCGCGGGATCGCGTTCGCGGAGAACGGGACGATCACCGCGACCGCGGCCGAGCCGCCGATCGCCGACGTCGACAGCATCACGCCCGACTGGAGCGTGCTCGACTGGAATCGCTACACCTACATCCCCTTGAGCTGTCGGGTCGCGGTGCCGAACCTCGCACGCGGCTGCCCGTTCACCTGCAGTTTCTGCTCACAGTGGAAGTTCTGGCGCAATTACCGCGTGCGCGATCCGAAGAAGGTGGTCGACGAGATCGAGACGCTGGTCCGCGACCACGATGTCGGGTTCTTCATCCTGGCCGATGAGGAGCCGACCATCCACCGCAAGAAGTTCGTCGAGTTCTGCGAGGAGCTGATCCGCCGCGACCTCGGCGTCCTGTGGGGCATCAACACTCGGGTCACCGACATCCTCCGCGACGAGGCGCTCCTGCCGCTGTACCGCAAGGCCGGGCTGGTCCACGTCTCACTCGGCACCGAGGCGGCAGCCCAGCTCAATCTCGACCGGTTCCGCAAGGAAACCACCATCGCGCAGAACAAGAAGGCGATCGAGCTGCTCCGCCAGCACGGGATCGTCACCGAGGCGCAGTTCATCGTCGGCCTCGAGAACGAGACCAGGGAGACGCTCGAGGAGACCTATCGCATGGCGATGGACTGGAAGCCCGACATGGCCAACTGGTCGATGTACACGCCCTGGCCGTTCTCGGATCTGTTCCAGGAGCTCGGCGACAAGGTCGAGATCTTCGACTTCGCCAAATACAACTTCGTCACCCCGATCGTGAAGCCGGATGCGATGGACCGTGCCGAGCTGCTCGATCGCGTCATGCACAACTACCGGCGCTTCTACATGCGCAAGGCGTTCCTCGACTATCCGTGGCAGCGCGATCCGGTCCGCCGCCGTTATCTGCGCGGCTGCCTCAAGGCCTACCTCAAGAGCGGCTTCGAGCGGACCTTCTACGATCTCGGCCGGGTCGGCTACTGGGGGCCCCAGTCGAAGGGCAAGGTCGACTTCGGCTTCGACCGGGAGCGCACCCTCGCCCGGGCGCGGACCGGCGACTGGAAGGCGGTCGCCGACAAGCGGGTCCGCAAGCAGAAGGCCGCGGCCGAGCGGGCCAGGGTGATGGCCTGCGGCGGCGGCACCGAGCAGCTTGAGGAGCTGCGCTAGGGCCGCTCCATGGCCCTCGCCGGGCGCATCGGGCCCAACGCGCTCATCCGCATGGCGGAGGCAATGCGGGTCGCGCTCGGTCCGGGACCGGCGCAGGAGCTTCTCGCCGCCGCCGGGCTGCCGCGTCTGCTCGACGATCCACCGACGGCCATGGTCGACGAGGACGTGGTCCGGCGGCTGCACCGGGTGGTGGCGGAAGCTCTCGACCCGGCGACGGCCGAGGCGGTCGCCGAGGATGCCGGGCGGCGGACGGCGGCCTACATCCTGGCGCACCGCATCCCGGCTCCGGCACGGCTGGTGATGCGCGCCGCGCCGCCGGCCGTAGCCGCGCTGCTGCTGCTGGCCGCGATCCGCCGCCATGCCTGGACCTTTGCCGGCAGCGGTCGCTTCCGCACCGAGTCCGGCCCGCCCTTGCAGCTCGTGATCGCCGACTGCCCGCTCTGCCGCGGGGTCCATGCCGAACAGCCCGCCTGCGGCTATTTCGCGGCCACCTTCGAGGGCCTCTTCGCGGCTCTGGTGAGCCGGACCGCCACCGTGCGCGAGATCGCCTGCGCGGCCACGGGCGCCCCGTCCTGCCGCTTCGCGGTCCGCTGGTAGCGATCAGGCCCCGGCCAGCCGCTCGCGGGCCTGCTCGATCCAGTGCTCGCGCGCGACCCGCCCGGGAAAGCCGATCGCCTCCTCGATGCGCTCGATCTGCGCCGGGGTCAGTGCCACCAGCTGGGCGAAGGTGACGATCCCCATCTTCCTGAGCTCGGCGTTGATCACCGGGCCGATGCCCTTGATCGCTTCCAGGTCGTCCGCCGCGGCACCGGCCGGGGCCACCGGCAGATCCGCGATCACCGCCGCCGGCGCGTCGCCGCCGAGCAGCCGGCTCCGCTCGGCCAGCAGGGCCGCCCGCGCGCTGGACCCGGCCGGCAGCATCTTGAGCTTGGCGTCGATCGCACGGAGCCGTTGCGCCCGGGCGTCCACGGGGGCCGGCGGCGGCGCCGCGACGGCCGCGACCGGTGCCGCCGCGGCCGGTAGCGGGGCGAGGGACGGGCGCTCACGTAGTTCGGCCCGCAGCCGCTCGATCTCGTCGCCGAGCCGCCCGGCCTCGGCGCGGGCGCGTTCGGTCTCGGCACGCGCCCGCTCCAGCTCGGCCGCCGCGCCGGCGTCGCCCGCGCCGGCCGCGCCACGCTCGCCGATCAGCTCGCGCAGCATCGCCTTGGTCTCCTCGTGCGCCTGGTCGGCGCGGCGTACCTCGTCCTGGAGGTGCTTGAGGCGGCCCTCGTAGTTCGCCTCCATCGCGTTCTGCCGCTCGGTGACCTTGCGCTCAAGCCAGAACCACGCCAGCCCGGCGCCGACCAGCACACCGACGACGAACCACAGCATGTCGTGCATCCCCGCCTCCAGGCCCGCGGGCGCGGATCATGTAGAGGCCGGCCCGGCTTGGCAACCGAAGGTCCTCATCCGCCGCGGGCATCCTCGCCGATCATCTGCGCCGCCTTCTCGGCGATCATGATCACCGGCGCGTTGGTGTTGCCGGACGTGATGGTCGGCATGATCGAGGCATCGACGACCCGCAGGGCGCCGACACCCCGCACCCGTAGCCGCGGGTCGACCACCGCGCCGGTGTCGTGCTCCGGCCCCATCCTGCAGGTGCCGACCGGGTGGAAGATGGTCGTGCCGAGGTCGCCGGCGGCACGCGCCAGCTCGGCGTCCGTCTGGAGCGAGGCCCCCGGGCGGTACTCCTCGGGCGCGTGCGGCACCATCGCCTGCGCCGCCATGATGCGGCGGGTCAGCCGGATCGCCGCCACGGCCACGTGACGATCCGCCTCGGCGCTCAGGTAGTTCGGGTGGATGACCGGCTTCTCACGTGGCGACGCGGACCGGGCGCGAACCTGCCCACGGCTCTGCGGGCGGAGATGGCAGACCGAGGCGGTGATCGCCGGGAAGGGATGCAGCGGCGCGCCGAACCGGTCGAGCGAGAGCGGCTGGACATGATACTCGAGATCGGCGGTGGCGACATCCGGGCCACTACGCGCGAAGGCGCCGAGCTGCGACGGCGCCATGCTCAGGGGACCGGTGCGGTACAGCGCGTACTCCAGCGCCATGGCGGCCTTGCCGAGAAGGCTGTGGACGCGCTCGTTGAGCGTTGCTGCGTTGCGCACCTTGAAGACCAGGCGGAGCTGGAGATGGTCCTGGAGGTTCTCGCCGACACCGGCCAGCTCGTGGCGCACCGGGATCCCCAGCTCCTGGAGCAATGTCCCCGGTCCGATCCCGGAACGCTGCAGCAGGACCGGGCTGCCGATCGCGCCGGCGGCGAGGATCACCTCGGCCTGCGCGGTCACGTCCTGGACCGTCCCGTGCCGGCGGACGCGGACGCCGGTGCAGCGTCGCTCGATGAAGGTCATTGCCTCGACCTCGGCCTCGGTCAGCACGGTGAGATTGGGCCGGCCACGCGCCGGACGGAGAAAAGCCTTGCCGGTGTGCCAGCGGATCCCGCGCTTCTGGTTGACCTGGAAGTAACCGCAGCCCTCGTTGTCGCCGGTGTTGAAGTCGTCGACCGGCGGGATCCCGACCTCGGCCGCGGCGGCGCGGAAGGCGTCGAGGATCGGCCAGGAGAGGCGCTGCGGCTCGACCCGCCACTCGCCGCCGGCCCCGTGATGTGCGCTGGCGCCCAGCCAGTGGTCCTCCGACTTGACGAACAGCGGCAGCACGTCGTCCCAGCCCCAGCCGGGATTGCCGAGCTGCCGCCAGTGGTCGTAGTCGGCCGCCTGGCCGCGCATGTAGATCATGCCGTTGATGGCCGAGCAGCCGCCCAGCACCTTCCCGCGCGGGTAGGCCAGCGCGCGGCCGTTGAGGCCGGGCTCGGGCTCGGTGGTCAGGCACCAGTCGGTGCGCGGGTTGTTCTGCGTGTAAAGGTAGCCGACCGGGATGTGGATCCAGGGATAGGTGTCGCGGCCGCCCGCCTCGAGCAGGCAGACGCGCCGCCGCGGGTCGGCCGACAGGCGGTTGGCCAGCACGCAGCCGGCCGTGCCCGCGCCGACGATGACGTAATCGAAGCTGCCCAGCGTCGCGGCCATCGGCTCCTCCCCGGGCGACCCTCTAGCACGCCGCGGCCGCGCCTGGGATGATCCGCGCGGCGGTCCAAGGGGAGGTCCGATGCCACGCCTGCCGTTCGTCCTGCCGCTCGCCCTCGTGCTCGCCGCGGCGCCGGCCGCCGCCGCGGTACAGGAGACGGTCGTGCAGGCGCTCACCTGCCGCGGCGAGGAGCCATTCTGGGCCCTCGATGCCAACCGCCGTGTCGGCCGGTTCGCCGAGCCGGGGGCCGAGCGCGTCATGCCCGGGCGGCTCGACGTCCTCGACTGGCTGCCGCCCGGCTGGCTCGTCTGGCGCAGCACCGGCCCGGAGCGCATGGTCCTGACCTTGCGCGCCGAGAGCTGCGCTTCGACCATGGCCGACACGCCGCCAGTGAGCCACCGAGCGATCCTGGTCCGCGGCGAGCGCCCGCCGGCAGCCGGCTGCTGCAGCATCACCCGTGCCTATGACGCGCTCGCCGCGCCGGTCGCCGACCCGGCGACGAAGCCGGCCGAGGACTGGTCCCGGCTCCTGCCCGATCTGCTGCCCGGCGTGCAGCGCTGCGTCGTCGATGGCGGAGTCGCCGTCGCCGAGGTGGCGAGTGCCTGGCCGATGAACCGCGGCTTCATGGGGGTCCGGCTGGTCGACACGGGCGGCGCCCGCCATGACTGCATCGTCGAGTTCGGCAGCGGCCGGATCGACTCGGTGAACGCGGCGGGCGCGGCGCTCCCGGGCGAGGGCCGCCCGGTCTTCCTGCCCGCCCGCGAGCGTCCGCCGATCATCGATCAGGGCACGCTCGAACGCGTTCTTCTCCCCTCCGGCACGGTGGCGGGCTGGCTCCACTACCGCGACTAGGTCGGCGGCCTGCGCCCGGCCACAGGGTCGCGGCCGTGGCACGGCTTGACGATCGCCGAGAGGCGGCGCTTGGATGCAGTCGAGCATCGGGGGGACAGCGCAGAGGTATGGGCACGGCCGGATCGCCGTTCGTCCGTTTCGAGGACGTGCAGAAGAGCTACGATGGCGAGACGCTGGTCGTCAAAAGCCTGAACCTCGACATCGCCCGCGGCGAGTTCCTGACCATGCTCGGGCCGTCGGGCTCGGGCAAGACGACCTGCCTGATGATGCTCGCCGGGTTCGAGACGCCGACGCATGGCCGGATCGTGCTCGACGGCCGGCCGGTCAACGACGTCCCGCCCTGGCGGCGCGACATCGGCATGGTCTTCCAGTCCTACGCCCTGTTCCCGCACATGACCGTGGCCGAGAACCTCGCCTTCCCGCTGGCGGTGCGCAAGGTCGGCAAGGCGGAGATCGAGGCGCGCGTGCGCAAGGCCCTCGAGATGGTGCGGCTCGAAGGCTTCGGCACGCGCCGCCCGGGCCAGCTCTCCGGCGGCCAGCAGCAGCGCGTCGCCCTGGCCCGCGCGCTGGTCTTCGAGCCCAAGCTCGTGCTCATGGACGAGCCGCTCGGGGCGCTCGACAAGCAGCTCCGCGAGAACATGCAGTACGAGATCAAGCACCTCCACGATCGGCTCGGGCTGACCGTGGTCTACGTCACCCACGACCAGGGTGAGGCGCTGACCATGTCCGATCGGGTGGCGGTGTTCAACGACGGGGTGATCCAGCAGCTCGCCGCCCCGGCGCAGCTCTACGAGGCGCCGGAGAACGCCTTCGTCGCCCAGTTCATCGGCGAGAACAACCGCCTGCACGGCCGGGTGCGGGCCGTGAACGGGGCGCTGTGCGAGGTCGACGTCGGCGGCGCCTGCGTGCGTGCCCTGGCGGTGCGCGTCGCCGGCCAGGGCGCCACGACGACGCTGTCCTTGCGCCCGGAACGCGTCCATCTCAACCCGAACGGCGGCGACTGGCCGAACCACTTCCCGGGCCGGGTCGAGGAGCTGATCTACCACGGGGACCACATCCGGACCCGGGTGCGCGTGCTCGACCACGACGATTTCATCGTGAAGGTACCCAACCGCGGCGGGCACGGGCCGCTGCGCGAGGGCGACGAGGTCGCCGTCGCCTGGGCGGCCGAGGACTGTCGTGCGCTCGACGCCGCCTGAGCGGCGCCATGTTCCCAGTGAGGCAAGCAGGAAGGCACCGACCATGACCAAGCAGCCGATCAAGCTCACCGCCGCCGTCGCGGCGCTGGCGCTCGCCGCGGGCGCCGCCGCGGCGCGCGATCTGACCGTGGTCTCCTGGGGCGGCGCCTATCAGGACGCGCAGCGCGAGGTCTTCTTCAAGCCGTTCACCGAGCAGACCGGGATCAAGCTGCTCGAGGACAGCTGGGACGGCGGGATCGGCGCCCTGCGCGCCAAGGCCGAGGGGCCGGCGACCTGGGACGTGGTCCAGGTCGAGGCGGACGAGCTCGTGCTCGGCTGCGACGAAGGCATTCTCGAGCCGCTCGACTGGGCGGCGCTCGGCGGCGAGGAGAGCTTCCTCGAGACCGCCGTCCACGAGTGCGGCGTGGGCGCGATCGTCTGGGCGACGGTGCTGGCCTATGATGCGGACCGCCTCGGCGAGGCCGGCCCCAAGTCCTGGGCCGACTTCTTCGATACCGAGAAGTTCCCCGGCAAGCGGGCGCTGCGCAAGGGGCCGCGCCAGGCGCTGGAGTTCGCGCTGCTGGGCGACGGGGTGCCGCTCGACCAGGTCTACGCCACGCTCGCCACCGACGCCGGCGTCGACCGCGCCTTCGCCAAGCTCGACAGCATCAAGAAGGATCTGGTCTTCTGGGAAGCCGGGGCGCAGCCGCCGCAGCTCCTCGGTTCGGGCGAGGTGGTCATGACCTCGGCCTACAACGGGCGTGTCACCGCCGCCAACAAGACCGACAACAAGAACTTCAAGATCGCCTGGGACGCGGGCTTCGTCTACCAGATCGACAGCTGGGTCATCCTGAAGAATTCGGACAAGAAGGCGGAGGCACTGCAGCTCGTCACCTTCCTCACCCGGCCGGAAAACCAGAAGCTGCTCCCGCCGTTCATTCCCTATGGCCCGACGCACAAGGACGCCTCGGCTCTGGTCGATCCGGCGGTGCTGCCGGACATCCCGACCGCGCCCGACAACATCGAGGCCGGGCTGTTCTTCGATCGCGAGTTCTGGGTCGACCGGGTCGAGAAGCTGAACGAGCGCTTCAACAACTGGGCGGCCCAGGGCTGAGCGCGCGGTGGCGGCGGCGGCGGTCCCGGCGCGCGGGCTCGACCCGGCCGAAGCCGGGGCGCTGCGCCGGGCGCTGCGCCGCGCCGACCGGCGCAGGTTTCTCGGCGCGCTCGGGCTGACCCTGCCGCTGCTCGCCTTTCTGCTCGTCTTCTTCATCCTGCCGATCTGGAACATGCTGCAGCGCAGCGTGGCGAACGAGGCGCTGCGCGCGGTCATGCCGGCGAGCGCCCAGGCGCTGGTCGCTTGGGACGGCGCGGGTCTGCCGGACGAGGCGACGCTCGGTGTCGTCGCCGCCGAGCTGAAGGCCGCCTTCGCCGCCAGGACGCTGGCCCCGGTGGCGACCCGGCTGAACGCCGAGGTCGCCGGCTGGCGCAGCGTCGTGATGAACGCCGGCCGTGGCCTGCCCGACGCGCCGGACGGGACCTGGGCCGCGACGTTCGCGGCGCAGGATCCGACCTGGGCGGATCCGCACATCTGGCTCACCTTGCGCCGCGCCGCGGCGCCGTTCACCGACCTGTTCCTGCTTGCCGCGGTCGACCACCAGCGCGATCCGAGCGGCGCCATCGTCCGCGCCCCGCCGGACCAGGCGATCTACGTCACCGTGTTCGGCCGTACGCTGTGGATCAGCGTGGTCGTCACGCTGGCCTGCCTCGTGCTCGGCTATCCTCTGGCCTATCGCCTCGCCACCCTCCCGCCGGGCACGGCCAACCTCCTCATGATCCTCGTCCTGCTGCCGTTCTGGACCTCGCTGCTGGTGCGCACGGCGAGCTGGATCGTCCTCCTGCAGCGCGAGGGGCTCGTCAATCAGACGTTGCAGGCCATCGGTCTCACCGACGAGCCGCTGGCGCTGATCTTCAACCGCGCCGGCGTCTACATCGCCATGACGCATGTCCTGCTGCCCTTCATGGTGCTGCCGCTGTACAGCGTGATGCGCGGCATCCCGCCGGCCTACGCGCGCGCCGCGCTCTCGCTCGGCGCCCGGCCGCTGACCGCCTTCCGCAAGGTCTACCTGCCGCTGTCGATGCCGGGGGTGGCGGCCGGGTGCCTGCTCGTCTTCATCCTGGCCATCGGCTACTACATCACGCCCGCGCTGGTCGGCGGTCCGGCCGACCAGATGATCAGCTACTTCGTCGCCTTCTTCACGCTGCAGACGGTCAACTGGGGGATGGCCGCGGCGCTCGGCACCGTGCTGCTCGTGGCCACGCTGATCCTCTACCTGCTCTACGCCCGGCTGGTCGGCATCGACCGGCTCCGGCTCGGCTGAGCGCTGTGGCGGCGATCCCCGGCACGCTGCCGACCAGCCGCGTAGGCCAGCTCGCGCTCTGGCTCGTCGCCGCGCTGGTCCTGGCCTTCCTGGTCCTGCCGCTGGTCGTGATCGTGCCCCTCTCGCTCACCTCCGGCACGCTCCTGACCTTCCCGCTGCCCGGGCTCTCGTTGCGCTGGTACGCCGAGTTCTTCCACTCCGGGCCGTGGATGGCGTCGCTCAAGAACAGCCTGATCGTCGGTGCGATCGCGACGGTCATCGCCACCGTGCTCGGCACGCTGGCCGCGATCGGCCTCGACCGCGCCCAGTTCCGCGGCAAGAGCCTGCTCATGGCGCTGCTCATCTCGCCGATGATCGTGCCGCTCGTGATCCTCGCCGCCGGGGCCTACTTCTTCCTCCTCCAGCTCGGCCTGACCAATACGCTGCTCGGCCTCGCGCTGGTCCACGCGGCCTTGGGCGCGCCCTTCGTGCTGATCACCGTCTCGGCGACGCTCGCCGGGTTCGACCAGCGCCTCGCCCGCGCCGCGGCCAATCTCGGCTGCCCGCCGACCGCGATCTTCTTCAAGGTCATCCTGCCGCTCATCGCGCCGGGCGTGATCTCCGGCGCGCTGTTCGCCTTCATCACCTCGTTCGACGAGGTGGTGATCGCGCTGTTCCTGACCGGCCCGCAGCAGCGCACCCTGCCGCGGCAGATGTTCGATGGGCTGCGCGACAATCTCAGCCCGACCATCCTCGCCGCCGCGACGCTTCTGATCATCGTCGCCGTGGCGCTGCTGGCCACTGCCGAGCTGCTGCGCCGCCGCTCCCTGCGGCTCAGAGGCGTGCGCGAATAAGCGCGCCGCCGTCCCGCCGGGGTTTCCAGGCGGATTTCCAACGATTTCCAGAGTTCTCCAACCGCGCCGCCTTGCGGTTGCAGGGAGGCGTCGGAATTGTCGGCGGCGGCGCGGGGGCGCCAGCAACCGCCGGCGGGGGAGGAGCGGGATGGTGACGATCACCGGGACGGCGGGAGCCGACACCAAGATCGGCACGGGCGGTGCGGACACCATCCTGCTCCGCGGCGGGGACGACATCGGGTTCGGGCTGGGCGGCCGCGACCTGCTGCGCGGCGAGGGCGGCAACGACACGCTCTCCGGCGGGGACGGCAAGGACACACTGTTCGGCGGTGCCGGCAACGACACGCTGTTCGGGGACAGCGGCGACGACATCCTCCGCGGCGAGGCCGGCAACGACCGGCTCTATGGCGGTGGCGGCAACGACAGCCTGTTCGGCGGCGGCGGCCGTGACCAGCTCTACGGGCGCGACGGCGACGACCTGATGTTCGGCGGTGCCGGCGACGACGTGCTCGTCGGCGGTGGCGGTGCCAACACGCTCACCGGCGGTGCCGGCCGGGACACGTTCATCCTCACGACCAGCGCGCCCGTCCCGGACGGCTGGACCCTCGCCGAGATCGCCGCCGCGGGGGCGGCGCTGGATTTCTTCGACCTCGACGCAACGCAGGCGTTCGCCGAGGATCTGCTCCAGGGCGCCGCCGACGTCGACGTCATCACCGACCTGAGCTTCGCCGACGAGTTTCTCTGGGACTTCGATCTCGACACGCAGAGCTTCGCGTTCGGCATCGTGCCCGCGCATCTGGGAGGAGACCCGGACCTCCTGGACACCATATTCCTCGTCCTCGCCTCGAGCGAGCCGGACTTCACGGGCGACTACTTCTTCAAAATCACCATCGCGCAGGACTTCAGCCTGTTCTGAAACCGACCTTGTCTTGGTCGGCTGACACGCGCGGAGACCGACGCCCAACGGGGAGGGGAGGTGATCATGGCGACGATCATCGGGACGGCCGATGCCGACACCAGGATCGGCACGAGCGGCGCGGATACCATCCTGCTCCGCGGCGGCAATGACCTCGGCTTCGGGCTGGGCGGTCGCGACGTGCTGCGCGGCGAGGGCGGCAACGACACCCTCTCCGGTGGCGACGGCAAGGACAGGCTGTTCGGCGGCGCCGGCAACGACACCCTGTTCGGGGACAGCGCCGACGACATCCTCCGCGGCGAGGCGGGCAACGACTGGCTCTACGGCGGGGCCGGGCGCGACGCCCTGTTCGGCGGGGACGGCGACGACTGGCTGGACGGCGGCGCCGGTGACGATGTGCTGCGCGGCGGGCGCGATCTGGCGATCTCGGCGACGTCCGACGCGGACGGCATCAGCGCTCCCCTGGCATACTCGGCCGCGAGTGCAGGCTTCGACGAAGACACCGCCACGGGTCTCATTCTTGCCGAGGTCGGCGCGGCGTTCGGCGTTCCGGATCCCTTCGACCCGGCCCCGGTCGAGGTCGCCTGGAGCGTTTCCGTGCAGCAGAGCGTGGTCGGCGGCGTGGTCGGCGCGGTGAGCCTCGCCTACCAGGGAATCGGCGACGTGCTCGCCGGCGGGGCCGGCGCGGACACGTTCGTGATCGGCGCCGGCGACGGCGTCGACTTGATCCTCGACTTCGAGCTCGGCGTGGATCGCATCCGGCTCGAGGATGGCCTGGAGGTTGTCAGCGAGCCGGCGGCAGGGGCCGGGATCTTCTCCGACAGCCTTCAGATCGAGGTGACGATCTCGGCGTTTCTCCTCGAGCGCGCCGACGGCTCCGGCAGCACGACCGTCGTCCTGCCCGGCCTTGGCTTGTTCGCCGATCCCGACGACATCTTCTTCTCGGTGTGAGCGTCAGAACACGTCCTGGCCGCCGTTGATCGGGATCTCGGCGCCGGTGATGTAGGAGGCGCCCTCGCCGCAGAGATAGTGGATCAGCGCCGCCACCTCCTCGGGCGAGCCGAGCCGGCGCATCGGGATCCGCTCGACCAGCCTCTCCGTGCCGGGGGAGAGGATCGCGGTGTTGATCTCGCCCGGGCAGACCGCATTGACGCGGATCCCCATGTGCGCGAGGTCGGCGGCCAGCTCGCGGGTCAGCGCGGTGAGCGCCGCCTTCGACGTGCTGTAGGCCGAGCCGGCGAACGGGTGGACGCGGTGGCCGGCGATCGAGGTGACGTTGACGATGGCGCCGCGATTCTCCTCGAGCAGCGGCGCGCAGGCCCGGGCGAAGAACACCGGCGCCAGGAAATTGATGGCGAACACCTTCTGCCACAGGGCCAGGTCGCCATCCAGGCAGCCGAGGCGCCGGCCGCCCTCGCCCTTGGGCGAGAAACCGGCGTTGTTGACCAGCGCGTGCAGGCCCTCGCCCTCGAGGATGTTGTGCAGGCGCAGCACCGTGTCCTCGAGCCGCTCGGTGTCGGCGAGATCGCAGGTGATGTGGGCGTGCCGCTCGCTGCGCTGGCACTCCTCCGGCACCTCGTCGCGCGAGCAGGTGATCGCCCGCCAGCCCTGGCGCACGAAATAGGTCGCCGTGGCGTGGCCGATGCCCCGGCTCGCGCCGGTGATGAAGACCGTCTTGCGCCCACCCATGGCCGGACCTCCGCAGGTTCCCGCGCGCAGCATAGCACGGGGCCGGCGCTGGTGCCCCTAGCCCGGGCGGTAGGTGCCGAAGCTCCAGACGTGGCCTTCAAGATCGCGGCAGGAATATTCCCGCGAGCCGTAATCGGTGTCCTGCGGTGGGCGGAACACCGCGGCGCCGGCGGCGGTCGCGCGCGCGCAGTGCGCATCCGGGTCGTCGAGGCCGACATAGATCGTCTGCGTGACGGCGTTGGTCGTCCGGGGGCTGACCCCGTAGGCGTCGGCCTTCGCCGAGCCGAGCATCACCACGCAGGGGCCCAAACGCAGCTCGGCATGGGCCACCGTGCCGTCGGGCCCGGGAACGACCAGCAGCTCCTCGAAGCCGAAGGCGCGGCACAGCCAGGTGATCGCGGCCGGGGCGTCGTCGTAGCGCAGGCAGGGATAGATCTCGGGTTCGGCCATCGCGTCCTCCTCGGTTCGGGGATGCACCTGCCTACGCCCGGCCCTGCACGCGGTCTTGGACGAATGTTACCCGTCGTAGGGCAGGTGATGCTGCGCCAGCCACGCGCCCGGAGCGAGGCCGGTGAAGTCGCGGACATCGCGGGCGAGATGGGCCTGATCGTAGTAGCCGGCCTCGGCGGCGAGGTCGGCCCAGCCGGCAGGGCTGCCGCCGTCGATGCGCCGGACGAGCCGGTCGAACCGGATCACCCGCGCCAACGTTTTCGGCGGCAGGCCGATCGTGGTGCGGAAACGCGTGGTGAGATGCTTGCGCGAGCAGCCGATCTCGCCGGCCAGCGCGCCGATCGCCGCCATCCCACCGCTCGCCTCCAGCCGCGCCAGCGCCGCCGCGAGGTCGGCGGCGACCGGTGTGCCCGAGGCGAGCCGGTGCGCCAGCGCCGTCTCGACGAGCGCTAGGCGCGCCGGCCAGCCGCGCGTTCCGGCCAGCCGCTCGGTCAGCTCGCGGCCCCACGCGCCGAGGATCTCGTCCACCGCGACCACCCGGTTGGCGATCTCGACCAGCGGCAGGCCGAGCAGCCGCGCCGCCGCGGTGGGCGCGAGATCGACCTGCACGCACTCCGCGGCTCCGTCGGATTCGACCGTCGCGAACCGGTCGTGCAGGCCGGCGACGAAGCCGGGCGCCGGTCGCGGCGGCCCGTCGGCGCGGGCGACGCGGAACGGCTCGCCGAGGCTCAGTACGAGGACCACGGCGGTGTGCGGCACTTCGCGCCAGCGCTGCGGCGCGGCATGCTGCTCGCGGTAGCCGACGACACGTCGCGCGGCGCCTCTTGCCACCAGCGCCGAGCCGCCGACGGCCAGCTCCTGCCAGCCGGCCCCGGCGGGCCAGCGGCGGACCGCTACGGGGCCAGCCGCTCGCGGATCCACTCGACCCCCTCGCGGCGGTAGCGCAGCCGGTCGTGCAGACGGCCCGGCCGGCCCTGCCAGAACTCGATCACACCGGGCAGGACGCGGTACCCGCCCCAATAGGGCGGGCGCGGCACGTCCTCCGGGTAGCGCGCCATCGCCGCGCGCTCGGCCCGCTCGAGCTCGGCCCGGTCGGCGACGACGCGGCTCTGTGGCGAAGCCCAGGCCCCGATCCGACTGTCGTAGGGGCGAGTGGCGAAGTAGGCATCGGCCTCGGCGGCGGGGACCGTTTCGGCACGGCCCTCGATGCGCACCTGGCGGTGCAGGACGTCCCACCAGAACAGCAGCGCGCAGGCGGGATTGGCCGCGAGCTCGCGGCCCTTGCGGCTCTCCATGTTGGTGAAGAAGGTGAAGCCGCGGGCATCGAAGCCCTTGAGCAGGACGGCGCGCGCCGCCGGTCGGCCGTCGACGCCGACCGTGGCGAGCGTCATCGCGTTGGGCTCCAGCAGGCCGGCGCCGAGCGCCTCCTGGAACCAGCGATCGAACAAAGCGATCGGATCGTCGCCGGCGTCCTCCTCCAGCAGCACGGCGCGGTCGTAATGCTGGCGCAGCTCGGCGGGTGACGGGCTCACGGGCGCGGCTCCGGGCAGGAAGTGGCTCCCTCGATCTGGCGTGGCGTGGCACTACGGGCAACCATCACCGGATCGTAACAGCCCGCCATGCCCAGCCCGCCGGACCCCTCCATGCCCGAAGCCATCCTCAGCATCCAGTCGCACGTCGCCTACGGCCATGTCGGCAACAGCGCCGCCGTGTTCCCGCTGCAGCGGCTCGGCTTCGAGGTCTGGCCGGTCAACACCGTGCTGTTCAGCAACCATACCGGCTACGGCCGGTGGCGCGGGCCGATCGTGCCCCTGGCCGACCTCGAGGCCGTGCTCGAAGGTGTCGCCGAGCGTGGCGCCTTCGCCCACACCCGCGCCGTGCTGACCGGCTATCTCGGCGCGGCCGAGCTCGGCGAGGCGGTGTTGCGCACGGTCGGTCGCGTGCGCGAGGCGCGCCCGGGCGCGCTCTTCGTCTGCGATCCGGTGATGGGCGACGACGATCGCGGCATCTACGTACGGCCCGGCATTCCCGAGCTGTTCCGCGAGCGGATCGTCCCGGCCGCCGACATCATCACCCCGAACCGCTTCGAGCTCGCCTATCTTGCCGGCCGCGAGGTGCGCAGCCTCGCCGAAGCGCGCGCCGCGGCCGAAGCGGTACGCCGCGCCGGGCCCGGCTTGGTCGTCGCCACCAGCCTGGTCTTCGCCGATCAGCCGGGGCGGCTGGCCGTGCTCGCGCACAGCGTCGACGGGAGCTGGACGGTGACCACCCCGCATCTCGACCTGGCCATCAACGGCACTGGTGACGCCTTCACCGCACTGCTGCTCGGCTGGTGGCTGCGAACCGGCAGCGTGCCGGAGGCGCTGCAGCGCGCCGTCTCGGCCATGTACGCCCTGGTCGCCGCCACGCATGCGGCCGGGGCGCGCGAGCTGCGCCTCGTCCAGACCCAGGCCGCGTTCGAGGCCCCGCCCGAGCTCTTTCCCGTCGAGCGGCTCGGCTGACCGCCGCGTCGCCAGGTCAAGAAGCGGGTGCGAGCGGGACCACGGCGGCGCGGCGCTGGCGCACGCCCAGCGCGATCTCGCCGCGCTTGAGGGCGAGCGCGTCGTTGCCGAAGATCTCGCGCCGCCAGCCCTTGAGGGCCGGCACATCCGCCGCGTCGTCGAGCGCGATCGCCTCGAGCTCGTCGCCGTTGGCGAGCAGGCGCTGCGCCACGCCGCTCTCTTCGGCGCGCAGCTTGAGCAGCACACGCAGCAGCTCGACCAGCGGGCCGATGCCGCGCGGCAGGTGGCGCGGCGGCTCGATCGTGGGCAGCTCGTCCTCGGGCAAGGCCAGCGCGGCGGCGATCTCGCCGACCACCTCCCGCGCGGCGTCGCGATCGAGGCTGACCCGCTCGAGCGCGCGCAGCGCCTCGACCGTCGTCGGCCGGGTCGCCGCGATCTCCATGACCAGGTCGTCGCGCAGGACGCGGTTGCGCGGCAGGTCGCGGCGCTGCGCCGTACGCTCGCGCCAGGCGGCGAGACGCTGGACGATGGCGAGAAAACGCCGGTCCCGGGTGCGTGGCTTGAGGCGCCGCCAGGCCTCGGCCGGATCGGGCTGGTAGAGTGCCGGATCGAGGAGGTAGCGGACCTCCTCCTCGACCCAGGTCTCGCGACCGGCCGCCGCGATCCGCCGGCTGAGCTGTTCGTAGATCGTGCGCAGATGCGTGACGTCGCCGATCGCGTAGGCGAGCTGCGCCGGGCTCAGCGGGCGGCGCGCCCAGTCGGTGAAGCGCGAGGCCTTGTCGAGGCGGGCGCGGGCGATCTCGTTGACCAGCGTCTCGTAGGCGACCTCCTCGCCGAACCCGCACACCATGGCGGCGATCTGGGTGTCGTAGAACGGCCGCGGCAGGCGCCCGGAGAGGCGGAAGAAGATCTCCAGGTCCTGGCGCGCCGCGTGCATCACCTTGAGGATCGTCGGGTCGTCCATCAGCGCCACCAGCGGCGCGAGGTCGATGCCCGGCGCCAGCGGATCGACCGCCACCGCCTCGTCAGCACCGGCGAGCTGCACGAGGCACAGCTTCGGCCAGAAGGTCCGGTCGCGCATGAACTCGGTGTCGACCGTCACATAGGGCTGGCCCCTGAGGCGCTCGACGAAGGCGGCCAGCTCGGACGTCGTGACGATCAGGCTCATCGCGCGCCGGTGTCTAGCCCAGCGGCGCAGGCTCCGCCAGCCGAGTGCGCTTCCAGTCCTCGTGGGGTCGCGACCGTCGCCGCAGGCCTCGCCGAGCGCTGTCGCTTGACAGGGGCGCGCCCACGGTGACCTTACGCCCGCCGCGCGCGAGGCGCGGCGTCACCGCGAAGGTCGGTCGGGATGCACGTCTACCGCACGCATCGTTGCGGCGAGCTGCGCGAGGGCGCGGTCGGCGCCGTGGTCAGGCTCAGCGGCTGGGTGCACCGCAAGCGCGACCACGGGCAGCTCCTGTTCGTCGACCTGCGCGACCACACCGGGCTGGTCCAGATCGTCGTCCACCCGGACGGCGACGTGTTTCAGGCGGCCGAGGCGCTGCGCAACGAGAGTGTGGTCACGATCACGGGCGAGGTGGTCGCGCGCAGCCCGGAGACCGTGAACCCGAACCTCGCCACCGGCGCGATCGAGGTCGTGGCGCGCAGCCTGGAGGTGCTCTCCGCCGCCGAGACCCTGCCGCTGCAGGTCAACGCCGAGCGCGAGTACCCCGAGGACCTGCGGCTGCGCTACCGCTTCCTCGACCTTCGCCGCGAGACCATGCAGCGCAACATCCGCCTGCGGTCGGCGATCATCGCGAGCATCCGCCGACGGATGGTCGAGCAGGGGTTCCTGGAGCTGCAGACCCCGATCCTGACCGCCAGCTCGCCCGAGGGCGCGCGCGACTTCCTCGTCCCGTCGCGACTACATCCGGGCAAGTTCTACGCCCTGCCGCAAGCCCCCCAGCAATACAAGCAGCTCTACATGATCGCCGGGTTCGACCGGTACTTCCAGATCGCGCCCTGCTTCCGCGACGAGGACGCGCGCGCCGACCGCAGCCCCGGCGAGTTCTACCAGCTCGACCTGGAGATGGCCTTCGTCACCCAGGAGGACGTGTTCGCCGCCGTCGAGCCGGTCATCCACGGGCTGTTCGAGGAGTTCGCGCCGGCGGGCTGGACGGTGAGCCCCCGGCCGTTTCCGCGGATCCCCTATCGCGAGGCGATGCTCGCCTACGGCACCGACAAGCCCGATCTGCGCAACCCGCTGCGCATCGCCGACGTCACCGAGGCGTTTCGCGGCAGCGATTTCAAGGTGTTCGCCGCGGCCATCGCGCAGGGGGCGGTGGTCCGCGCGATCCCGGCGCCCGGCGCCGCCGGCCGGCCACGCCGCTTCTTCGACCAGACCGATGGCTACGCCAAGGAGCTGGGCCTGCCCGGGGCCGGCTGGATCGTGCTCGAGGCGGAGCCGCGCGGACCGGTGGCGAAGTTCCTCGGGCCCGAGCGGATCGCGCGCCTTCGTGATCTCGCCGGCCTCGCGGACGGCGACGGGGTGTTCTTCGTCTGCGGCAAGGCCGCCGACATCGCCCGCCATGCCGGGGCGCTACGCCAACGGGTCGGTCAGGAACTCGGGCTCGTCGCCACCGACACCTACCGGTTCTGCTGGATCGTCGACTTCCCGATGTACGAGTGGGATCCTGACCTCAAGCAGGTGGTCTTCTCGCACAACCCGTTCTCGATGCCGCAGGGCGGGCTGGCCGCGCTCGAGGAGCGCGACCCGTTGGAGATTCTCGCCTTCCAGTACGACATCGTCTGCAACGGGGTCGAGCTGAGCTCGGGCGCGGTCCGCAACCACCGTCCGGACATCATGGAGCGCGCCTTCGCCATCGCCGGCTATGGCCGCGAGGAACTGGAGAGGCGCTTCGGCGGCATGCTGCGCGCGCTGCGCTACGGCGCGCCGCCACATGGTGGGATCGCGCCCGGGATCGACCGGATCGTGATGCTGCTCGCCGGGACCGCGAACCTGCGCGAGATCACGGCATTCCCGCTCAATCAGCAGGCGCAGGAGCTGCTGCTCGGCGCGCCGAGCACGGTCACGGAGAAGCAGCTGAAGGAACTCGGGCTGCAGCTCTCGCTGAGCGTGCGCGAGCGGCTGCGGGCGGAGGAGGCGGCCGAGCGGCCCGCCGCGGTCGAGGGCGCGGCGGGCTGACGGGGGCGGCGGCTCAGCTCGCGACGCGCTCGGAATCGCTCAGCAGCGCGCGCAGATCTTCGGCGGCCCGCTCGAGGAACAGCAGCACCCGGGCGTCGCCATAGTCGTAGAACACGTCGCTCGGGTCGGTCGTGGTCGTGGCGCGGAACCGGCCGAGCGCCAGCTCGAGCAGCACCTGGACCGCCTCGAGCGAGGTCGCCGGGGCGGCGAGCAGGGCGTTCTCGGCATCCTCAATCTCGCTGTCGAGCCGCTCCAGCTCGCGGTCGACCTCGTCGAGCCCGGCGGCGCGCTCGGCGTCGCTCAGCTCGCTCATCATGCTGCGGATCTCCTCGGCGGTCATGCCGACCAGCTTGAGCGGTGCGAAGGTCCAGTCGGGCAGGCTCTGGCGGAGCCGCTCCTGCCGCTCGGCGAGCAGGCCGCGCCGGCGTTGCAGCTCGGCGATCCGACGGGCCAGGAGGGTCGAGTTGGCGATGATGTTCATCCCTTGCGCTCCTCGACGACGCCCCGGCCGCGCGGCGCGGGGTGATCCCGGTGTCAACGGCGGGCGCTACCGACAGGCCGACGCGCCCGACGACACGACACGGCAACAGTTTCGCCACGTCCGGCAAATCTGTCAATGTTTTCTTCAATAGTGACAAAGACGACCATTGAAGAAAAGATCGATCAAATTTTACCGGTTTTGTTTTTCTTCGGATTCACTGATTGCTTACTATGGGTCCGCGTCTATGAAACTGTCCGGATGACGGTCCAGGGGTACGGGACGGGGCTGGACGCCGGCTGCGCCCGCGCCCTAAGCTGCGTGGCGTCGGGATGGAGAGGCACAAGACGGCATGCGACACGGCAAGCATGGCGAGCCGGTGGGCGAGGCGCGGCGCGGCGGCATCGGAGTGCGCCTGCGGACCTATTTCCTCGCCGGCGTGATCGTCGCCGCGCCGGTGACGCTGACCCTCTACATCGTCTGGCGGGTGGTCGACTTCTTCGACACGACCGTGCGTGACTGGCTGCCCACCCGGTACAACCCCGAGACCTATCTGCCGTTCAGCCTGCCGGGGATCGGCCTCCTGGTGACGATCGGCGGGCTCGTGGTGATCGGCTGGTTCGCCGCCAGCTATCTCGGTCGCCTGCTGATGCGCGTGAGCGAGAACCTCCTGCACCGCATGCCGGTGGTCCGCGGTCTCTACGCCACGCTCAAGCAGGTCTTCGAGACGCTGTTCGGCCAGTCGTCACGCTCGTTCCGCGAGGTGGTCCTCGTCGAGTGGCCACGCCGCGACGCCTGGTCGGTGGCCTTCGTCACCGGCACCCCGCCGCTGGTCGTACGCGACGCCGTCGACGCCGACCTGATCAGCCTGTTCCTGCCCTGCACGCCGAACCCGACGACGGGCTACTTCCTGATGGTCCCGCGCCGCGACGTCGTGGCGATCGCGCTGTCCGTCGAGGACGCGATGAAGCTGATCATCTCCGGCGGGCTCGTCGCGCCGCCCGCGCCGGCCGCGCCCCCCGTAGCTGCGCCGACCCCCGGCCGCGCCCTCGAGCCCGCGGAGTAGGCTTCTCCGACGCCCACCGGCAGGGCTCAGCGCCGCGGCTCGACCAAGCTTGGCAGGAAGCTGCCGCCCTCGCGGGCGATGAAGTCCCACAGCGCCTGTCCGGTCGGCAGCAGGCGCCGCTCGCACCGGCGGATCACGTACCAGCGGCGGATCACCGGCAGCCCCTCGATGTCGAGGGTCGCGAGCCGGCCGTCGCGCAGCTCGGCGTCGACCGTGTGCGCCGAGAGCAGGGCGATCCCCATGCCCGCCATCACCGCCTGCTTGATGGTCTCGTTGCTACCGAGCTCCATGCCGGCCTCGGCGTCGAGCCCCGCCTCGCCGCGCAGTGCGTCGACCAGGGCGCGGGTACCCGAGCCGCGCTCGCGGAGCAGGAAGGTCTCGTGGGCCAGGGCCTGCAGTGGCAGCCGCGGGCGGCCGACGAGCGGATGGTCGGGTGCAGCGATGATCACGTGCGGGTGGTCGCCGATCGCCTCGCGCTCGACGGCGAAGCTCTCCGGGGGGCGCCCGGTGATCGCGAAGTCGATCTCGAACCGCTCCAGCGCGGCGACGATCTCGTCGCGGTTGCCCACGCGCAAGATCAGCTCGGCGCGCGGGCGAAGGCGCTTGAAGGCGGCGAGGATGCGCGGGACGACGTATTTGGCGGTGCTCACTGCGCCGACCGCGACCGAGCCGCTGTCGCCCTTCAGCGCCGCCAGGACGTCGCCCATCTCGGCGAGCGCCCGCTCGATCCGCGTGATCGCCGTCAGGACCTCGATCCCGGCCGTGGTCGGCTGGAAACGGCCCGGAGCTCGCTCGACCAGCGCACAGCCGAGGTGGCGCTCGAGCTCGCGGAGCTGCAGGCTGACGGCCGGCGGTGTCACGGCGAGCTCCTCGGCGGCACCGCTGACGGTGCCGGTGCGCACGACCGAGGCGAAGGCGCGGAGCTGGCGCAGGGTCAGTCGGCGCAGCGCTGGCGTAAGTTTTTCTTTCACCCTTACGAAGATAATTCAAATTTTCTCAAGCCGCAATCCGTGCCACAAACTGTCACACACGAAGCCGCAGGAAGCCCGATCGGGTCCGGGCACTCGGCGGGAGGCTGGGCAACGATGATCACGCTGCAGGACGAGCTCGACGCATGGGTGGCAGGACGTGGCGGCCGCGCCGATGTCGCCGTCACCGTCGCGCGTCTCGCGGCAGCCTGTACCCGGCTCTCGCATCTCATCGGTCGCGGGCCGCTGGCGGGGGTGATGACCGCCGCCACCGGTTCCGTCGGGGGCGGCGACGCGCAGACGCGCCTCGATCTGGAGGCCCACGAGTTGATGGCCGCGGCGTTGCGCGAGGCGCCGGTGGCGGCGATGCTGTCGGAGGAGGTCGCGGCGCCCGAGATCCTCGCGCCGGACGCCCCGCTCGCGGTGGCGATCGATCCTCTCGACGGCTCGTCCAACATCGACACCAACGTGCCGCTGGGAACGATCTTCGGCATTCTCCCCGCCCCGGTCGGTGAGCCCGTGGCTGCCTTCCGCCTGCCCGGCTCAGCGCAGCTCGCGGCCGGCTTCGCCATCTACGGCCCCTGCACGGCGCTGGTCCTGGCCCTGGGCGACGGGACGGTCGTCTTCACCCTCGACCGCGACACGGGGCAGTTCGTGCGCACCCGGGTCGCGGCGGCGATCCCCATGGGGCGTCCCGAATATGCCGTGAACGCCTCGAACTACCGCCACTGGGCGCCGGCGATCCGCGCCTATGTCGACGACTGTGTGGCCGGCGCCGACGGGCCCAGGGGCGCCGACTTCAACATGCGCTGGGTCGCGTCGCTGGTCGCCGAGGCGTTCCGCATCCTGGTCCGCGGCGGCGTGTTCCTCTACCCGGCCGACGCGCGGCCCGGCTACGGCCAGGGCCGGCTGCGCCTGCTCTACGAGGCGAACCCGATCGCGTTGATCACCGAGCAGGCGGGCGGCGCCGCGACCGACGGCACACGCCGCATTCTCGACCTCGTTCCCGAGAGCCCGCACCAGCGGACGCCGCTGGTCTTCGGCTCGCGCGACAAGGTCGAGCGCGTGCGTCGCTACCACGAGGATCCCCCGTTCGCGGCGCATCGGGCGCCGCTGTTCGGCCAGCGTGGCCTGTTCCGGGCCTGAGGCGAGCCATGTCCGTGCGTCATCCGATCATCTCGGTCACCGGCTCCTCGGGCGCCGGCACGACTACCATCAAGCACACCTTCGCCCAGATCTTCCGCCGCGAGGGTATCTCCGCCGCGTGGATCGAAGGCGACGCCTTCCATCGCTACGACCGCGAGGGCATGCGCCGGGCGATGGCCGAGGCCGCGGCTTCCGGGAACCCGCATTTCAGCCATTTCGGACCGGAGGCGAACCTTCTGCTGGAACTCGAGGCGACGTTCCGCAGTTACGCCGAGACCGGACAAGGCCGGACGCGCCATTACGTCCACGACCCTGTCGAGGCCGAGCTCTACGGCGTGCCGCCGGGCGCCTTCACGCCCTGGGAGCCGTTCCCCGAGGGCACCGACCTGCTCTTCTATGAGGGCCTGCACGGCGCGGTCGTCACGGACGAGATCGACGTCGCCCGCTGGGCCGACGTCAAGATCGGCGTGGTGCCAGTGATCAACCTCGAGTGGATCCAGAAGATCCATCGTGACAAGGCGACCCGCGGCTACTCGACCGAGGCGGTGACCGACACGATCCTCCGCCGGATGCCCGACTACATCCACTACATCTGCCCGCAGTTCACCCAGACCGACATCAACTTCCAACGCGTGCCGACGGTCGACACCTCGAACCCGTTCATCGCCCGATGGATCCCGACCCCGGACGAGTCGATGGTGGTGATCCGCTTCAAGAACCCGCGCGGCATCGACTTCCCCTATCTCGTCCAGATGATCCCCGACAGCTTCATGTCGCGGGCCAACTCGATCGTCATCCCGGGCGGCAAGCTGGACCTCGCCATGCAGCTCATCCTCACGCCGATGATCATCCGGCTCGTCGAGCGCGCGCGCCGCGGCTGAGCCACATCCTACGGAGCCGTCCCATGGCCTTGATCACCCTACGCCAGCTGCTCGACCACGCGGCCGAGCACGCCTACGGCGTTCCCGCTTTCAACATCAACAACATGGAGCAGCTGCTGGGGATCATGGCGGCGGCACGCCGGACCATGGCGCCCGTGATCCTGCAGGCCAGCCGCGGCGCCCGCGCCTATGCCGGCGATCTGATGCTGCGGCGGATGGTCGAGGCGGCGGTGGAGATGTACCCCGAAATCCCGGTCTGCCTGCATCAGGACCACGGCAACGACGTGGCCACCTGTCTCTCCGCGATCCAGAACGGCTTCACCAGCGTCATGATGGACGGCTCGCTCGAGGCCGATGCCAAGACCCCTGCCTCCTACGACTACAACGTCGCGATCACGGCGAAGGTCGCAGAACTCGCGCACGCTGTGGGGGTCTCGGTCGAGGGCGAGCTGGGCTGTCTCGGCTCGCTCGAATCGGGCCACGGTGAGGCCGAGGACGGGCACGGCGCGGAGGGCGTGCTGTCCCGCGACCAGCTCCTCACCGATCCGGATCAAGCCGCCGAGTTCGTCGCCCGGACCGGCGTCGACGCCCTCGCGGTGGCCATCGGCACGTCGCACGGCGCGTACAAGTTCAGCCGTCGCCCGACCGGTGAGGTGCTCGCCATGTCGGTCGTGAAGGCGATCCACGAGCGCCTGCCGAACACGCATCTCGTGATGCATGGCAGCTCCTCGGTGCCGCAGGAGCTGCAGGACCTGTTCAACCGCTATGGCGGGGAGATGCCGCAGACCTGGGGCGTGCCGGTGGAGGAGATCCAGGAAGGCATCCGCTTCGGCGTGCGCAAGATCAACATCGACACCGACTGCCGGATCGCGATGGCCGGGCAGTTCCGCAAGGTCGCGGTCGAGAGGCGCGGCGAGTTCGATCCGCGGAACTTCCTCAAGCCGGCGATGGCGGCGCTGGAGCGGCTCTGCGCCCAGCGCTTCGAGGAGTTCGGCGCCGCCGGCCAGGCCGAACGGATCCGCCCGCTGCCGCTCGCCGAGATGGCCAAGCGCTATCGCAGCGGCAGTCTCGGGTCGGCGCCGCCCGCGGTCGCCAAGGCCGCATGACCAGCCACCGACAGACGTCCCGAGGGAGCGCACGATGACGACCACAGCGACGACCCGCACGGCTGCCGAGCGCTATCGCGCCGGGGTCATGAAATACAAGGAGATGGGCTACTTCGACCTCGGCTACGAGCCGAAGGACACCGACGTCATCGCCTTGTTCCGCATCACGCCGCAGGACGGTGTCGACCCGGAGGAGGCCGCCGCCGCCGTCGCCGGCGAGAGCTCGACCGCCACCTGGACCGTCGTCTGGACCGACCGGCTGACCGCCTGCGAGCAATATCGTGCCAAGTGCTTCCGCGTCGATCCGGTGCCGGGCAACCCGGAGCAGTGGTTCGCGTACATCGCCTATGACCTGGACCTGTTCGAGCCCGGCTCGATCGCCAACCTGACCGCTTCGATCATCGGCAACGTGTTCGGGTTCAAGCCCCTGAAGGCGCTCCGGCTGGAGGACATGCGCCTGCCGGTCGCCTACGTGAAGACCTTCGACGGGCCACCGACAGGCGTGGTGGTCGAGCGCGAGCGGCTCGACAAGTTCGGCCGACCGCTGCTCGGCGCGACCGTCAAGCCGAAGCTCGGCCTGTCGGGCCGCAACTACGGTCGGGTCGTCTACGAGGCCCTCAAGGGTGGTCTCGATTTCACCAAGGACGACGAGAACATCAACAGCCAGCCCTTCATGCACTGGCGCGACCGGTTCCTCTACTGCATGGAGGCGGTCAATCGGGCCCAGGCGATGACCGGCGAGGTCAAGGGGACCTACCTCAACGTCACCGCCGGGACGATGGAGCAGATGTACGAGCGTGCCGAGTTCGCCAAGGAACTGGGCTCGGTCATCGTCATGATCGATCTCGTGATCGGCTACACGGCGATCCAGTCGATGTCGAAATGGGCCCGCCGGAACGACATGATCCTCCATCTGCACCGTGCCGGCCACTCGACCTACACCCGACAGAAGAGCCACGGCGTGAGCTTCCGCGTCATCGCCAAATGGATGCGGCTCGCTGGCGTCGACCACATCCACGCCGGGACGGTGGTCGGGAAGCTGGAGGGCGACCCGCTGACGGTGCGCGGCTTCTACGACATCTGTCTCGAGAACCGGAATCCGATGCGGCTCGAGCACGGGATCTTCTTCGACCAGGACTGGGCCGGCCTGCGCAAGGTCATGCCGGTCGCCTCGGGTGGCATTCATGCCGGTCAGATGCATCAGCTTCTGCACCACCTTGGCGAGGACTGCGTGCTGCAGTTCGGTGGCGGGACGATCGGCCACCCGATGGGAATCGCCGCCGGTGCCACGGCCAACCGGGTGGCGCTCGAGGCGATGATCCTCGCCCGCAACGAGGGTCGCGATTATCTCAACGAGGGCCCGGAGATCCTGGAGCGCGCCGCGCGGCACTGCACGCCGCTCGCCCAGGCGCTCGAGGTCTGGAAGGACGTCACCTTCGACTACGCGTCAACCGACACGCCGGACTTCGTGCCGGTCGCGACCCCTGTCTGAGCCTGCGGAGTGCCGATCATGCGCCTGACCCAGGGCACCTTCTCCTTCCTGCCGGACCTCACCGACGAGCAGATCCGCAAGCAGGTCGCCTACTGCATCGCCAAGGGCTGGGCGGTGAACCTCGAGTTCACCGACGACCCGCACCCGCGCAACACCTATTGGGAGATGTGGGGGCTGCCGATGTTCGACCTGAAGGATCCGGCCCCCGTCATGTACGAGCTTGAGCAGTGCCGCAAGGTGTATGCCAACGGCTATATCCGGCTCTCGGCGTTCGATGCGAGCCCGGGCTGGGAGTCGCTCCGGCTGTCGTTCATCGTCCATCGCCCCGCGGAGGAGCCCGGGTTCGCGCTGGAGCGCCAGGAGACGGCCGGCCGTGGCATCCGCTATACGACCCATGCCTACGCCACCGACCGTCCGGTCGGTGAGCGCTACTCGTGAGCGGGTCGTGACGCTCCCGGTCGATGGCGCCCTGAGCGTCGACCTCGCCGGCGCCTACGCCGCCTCCGGGGTTGGTGCGATCCTCGACCAGCTCGACCGCGAGCTGGTCGGGCTCCTGCCGGTCAAGCGGCGGATCCGCGAGATCGCGGCCCTGCTGCTCGTCGAGCGGGTGCGCAAGGAGCTGGGGGTCAGTGCGGCGCCGCCGACCCTGCACATGTCCTTCACCGGCAATCCCGGCACCGGCAAGACCACGGTGGCGCTGCGGATGGCGGACATCCTCCACCGCCTTGGCTATATCCGCAGCAATCACCTCGTCTCGGTGACCCGTGACGATCTGGTCGGCCAGTACATCGGGCACACCGCACCCAAGACCAAGGAGGTGCTCAAGCGGGCGATGGGCGGCGTGCTGTTCATCGACGAGGCCTACTACCTCTACCGCCCGGAGAACGAGCGCGACTACGGGCAGGAATCGATCGAGATCCTGCTCCAGGTGATGGAGAGCAAGCGCGACGACCTGGTCGTGATCCTGGCCGGTTACGCCGAGCGGATGGAACGATTCTTCACCGCCAACCCGGGTTTCCGCTCGCGCATCGCGCATCACATCGACTTCCCCGACTACACGGCCGAGGAGCTGCTGCAGATCGCGGAACGGATGCTGGCCGAGCAGAGCTACCGCCTGAGCGCGTCGGCGCGCGAGGCGCTGGCCGACTACATCCGCGCCCGGATGGCGCAGCCGCACTTCGCCAACGCCCGCTCGATCCGCAACGCGCTCGACCGTGCCCGCCTTCGGCAGGCGGTGCGCCTGTTCGAGGCGCGCGACCGCAAGCTGACCGCCGACGATCTGGTCACCATCGAGGCCGACGAGATCCGCGCCAGCCGCGTGCTCGCCGGCGATCGGCCGGCCGCCGCATGAGCCCGCTCCCCCTGGTCGTGGCACCGTCGATCCTCGCCGCCGATTTCGCGCGGCTGGGCGAGGAGGTGCGCGCGGTCGACGTGGCCGGCGCCGACTGGATCCACCTCGACGTGATGGATGGGCACTTCGTGCCGAACATCAGCTTCGGCCCGGACATCATCAAGGCGGTGCGCGGCGTCTCGCGCAAGCTGTTCGACTGCCATCTGATGATCGCGCCGGCCGATCCCTACCTCGCCGCGTTCGCCGCCGCCGGCGCCGACCTGATCACCGTGCACGCCGAAGCCGGCCCGCATCTCGACCGCTCGCTGCAGGCGATCAAGGCGCTCGGCAAGCAGGCCGGGGTGTCACTATGCCCGGCGACTCCGGTCACGGCGATCGAGCACGTCCTCGACAAGCTCGACCTCGTCCTGGTGATGAGCGTCAATCCGGGCTTCGGCGGGCAGAAGTTCATCCCCGAGGCGGCGGAGAAGATCCGCCGCCTCCGGGCGCTCCTCGGCGGACGGCCGATCCGCATCGAAGTCGACGGTGGGATCACGGCGGAGACCGCCCCCATCGTCACCGCCGCCGGCGCCGACACCCTCGTCGCCGGGTCGGCGATCTTCGGCAAGCCGGACTATGCCGCGGCGATCGCGGCACTGCGGCCCGCGGCCTAGTCCGCGCAGCTCAGGTCGAAGGCGGCCAAGCCCTCCTCCAGCAGGTCGCCCAGCATCGGCTGGCCCATCAGGTACTCGGCGGTGCGCTCGTTGTGCGCGCGGCGCGCCTCGGCCAGCGCCTCGTCCCATTCCTCGGCGGCGAAGCTGCCGCGCCCGACCCAGGCCAGGGCCACCAGCTCGATCTGCTCGTCGACGTTGAGGTCGCGGATCGCCTGGCGCAACGCCTCGGCCGTGGCGTCGTCGGCGAAGTCCTCCAGCACCTCGCGCATCTCGTCGTCGCCGGGATTGGAGCCGGAATCGGGGTCGACCACGTCGACCTTGGCGTCGAACTGGCGGGCCAGAAGGACGATCCGGCAGACAGTGTCGAGGTCGATGGTCGGCATGGCGTCGGGCTCCGGCGCGGCGGGGATGATCACGGGCCCAGCGTAACCGAGATCACGGCACGCCGGTTGCGGCAGATCAAGCCCCGTTGCCTGGGCAGGGGCGGCTGGTCAAGCGCGAGCGCCCTGCTAGGCTGGAGCCATGCGCTGGCACCGGCGATCTTGGTGGACGCAGCGGCCCGCGGTGGCCGTGGCGAGCCGTTGCCTCGCGATCCTGGCCCTGCTGGGGCAGCTCCTGCTGCCGGTCGCGACGGCCACCGAGCCCCTCGCCGCGGGCGAGACGCTCGTCATCTGCACGCCGCAGGGCTTCCGCAGCATCGCCCTCGACCCGGCCGCGCCGGAGCAGCAGGGTCAACAGCACCGTTGCGACTTCTGCTGTCTCGGTCGCCACGCGGGCGGTCTGCTGCCGGCACCGACCGTCGCGGTGTTTCCGCTCCGCGGCGCTGTGCGCGTGGCCGACCTGTGGCCTTCGCCGTCGCCGCCAGTGGCGACGCCGCGCTACCAGCGCCCCCAGGGCCGCGCGCCACCGCTCCGCCCCGTCTGAGATCGCAATCGACGCGTCCTTCGCCGCCGCGATCAGGCGGCGGGATGCTTTCGTCCATCTCCGACGAGGATCAAGCCATGTCCAGGATCACTCCGTTCGCATCGGGGCTCGTTGCGCTCGCCCTGCTCGCCGCCGGCGACGCCGCCGCGCACGCCACCCTCGAGACCGCCGAGGCCCCGGCCAACTCCATGTACAAGGCGGTGCTGCGGGTGCCTCACGGCTGCGAAGGCAAGCCGACCATCGCCGTGCGGGTCAGGGTTCCCGAAGGCGTGATCGCCGCCAAGCCGATGCCGAAGCCAGGCTGGCAGCTCACCACCGTGAAGGATAAATATGAGAGGTCGTACGAATACTTCGGATCGCAGCTCAGCGAGGGCGTGGTCGAGGTGATCTGGTCCGGCGGCGAGCTGCCCGACGAGTGGTACGACGAGTTCGTCTTCCGGGCGCGCCTCACCGCCTTCGAGCCGGGCACCATGGTCTACTTCCCGGTCGTCCAGGAGTGCGCCGACGGGCTCGCTCACCGCTGGATCGAGATTCCGGCCGAGGGGAAGAGCGCGCACGACTACGAGGAGCCGGCACCCGGGCTGAAGATCGTCGAGCAACCTGGCGGCCACTGACCGCCGAAGGGGAGGCCGTCAGGCCTCCCCGTTCGCCCATGCGGCGATGGTGGACGATCATCGGCGCCGCGCTCGGCGCCTGGACGCTGGTGGCCGTGCTGCTGGCTTCCGGCGCTGCTGCGCATGCCGTGCTGGTCGAGGCGCAGCCGGCCGACGGCGCGAGCCTGCCGCAGCCGCCGGCCGAGCTGCGTCTCCGCTTCAACGAACCGGTGGCGGTGATCGCCTTGCGGCTCCTCGATGATGCCGGCGCGAGCGTCCCCGATCTTGCGATCGACTCGGAGGGCGAGCGGATCGTCATCCGCCCGTCGACGCCGCTACGGGCGGGGGCCTACCTGCTGTCCTATCGCGTCGTGTCTACTGACGGGCATCCAGTCGGGGCCAGCCTGCGCTTCGGGATCGGTACGGCGGTGGAGCCCGCTGCCGATAGCGGTGCGGCCGACGACGCGCCGGTCCGGCTGCTCGGCGTGGCGGCACGGCTCGCCTTCTTCACCACGGCACTGGGAGCAGCCGGCGCGGTGCTGTTCGTTCTCGCCACACGCCCACCGCCACCGCTCGCGCGCCTCTGCGCGCGCCTCGGGGGCTGGTTCGCCGCTGCTGCGATCGTCGCCGCCACGGTGCGGCTCGGCCTCGCCGGGGTCGAGCTCGGCGGCGGCACCGTGGCGGATCTGCTGCAGGCTTGGCCCTGGCCGCTTGCGCTCGATACGAGCCTGGGACCAGCCACGGCAGTGGCCGTGCTGGCGCTCGGCCTGCTCCTGCTGCTCGCGCCGTCCGCCAGCGGCTGGCGAGCGATCGCGGCGCTCCTGGTCGTCGCCTCCTTCGCTCTGACCGGCCATGCGGCGACCGCGCCGCCGCGCTGGCTGGCCGGGCCAGCCCTCGGGCTGCACGTGCTCGCCGCGGCCTTCTGGGCCGGCTCCCTGCTGCCGCTGCTGCTGGCGCTGGGGCTCGAGCGCGACGGCGCGGTTGCCGTCGTCCAGCGCTTCAGCCGCGCCGCCCTCCCGGCGGTCCTGGCGCTGACCCTGGCCGGCGGCACGCTGAGCGTGATCCAGCTCGGGGGCGACTGGTCCGCGCTCTGGCTCTCGGACTGGGGGCGACGCCTCGTGGCCAAGCTGGCGCTGGTCGGCGGGCTGCTCGCGATCGCCGTCGTCAACCGCTTCTGGTTGACCCCGGCCCTGGTGGCTGGGCGCCTGTTCGGCTGCCGGATGCGCACGACCTTGGTCGTCGATCTCGCCCTGGTCCTGGGTGTGCTGGGTGTGACCGCGAGCTTCCCCCTGTCGCCGCCGCCCCGCGCGGTGCCGCTCCCGACCTCGGCCGTGGCGACGCTCGCCGGCGAAGGTCTGCGCGCCGTGCTCGTAGCGGTCCCCGGTCAGGCCGGTGCCAACCAGATCGAGGTGAGCCTGGAAGATGCCGGCGGTCTTCCGCGCGACGCCCGGGAGGTGCGGCTGCGGCTGGCGCTGCCCGAGGCCGGAATCGAGCCGGTCATCTACGAGATCGGCCGGGTCGCGCCCGGCCTGTACCTGGCACCGGCGGCGCTCCTCCCGGTGTCGGGGCCCTGGTCGCTGCGCCTCGACGTGCTGATCGACGACTTCACCAAGGTGATCCTGGAAGGGCAGGTGGAGATCCGGTGATCCGCGATCACCGGGCTACCAGCGCCGCGCGTGGCGCTTTGCGGCGGGCGGAGGGCTGCGCTACCTAGCCGCGGCTCTCAGCTGCCAGGAACCGCGCGTGCCGACCGATCTCTGGACCCTGCAGACGACCTGGAACTACCCGACGACGGTGCTGTTCGGCGCCGGCTCGGCCCGCAAGCTGCCGCGCGCCTGCGCCAGCGCCGGGATGCGCCGGCCGCTGGTCGTGACGGACGCCGGCCTCGCCCGAAGCGAGCTGATCGCCGGGGTGCTGGCGATCCTCCGCGAAGGCGAGCTGGAACCGGGGCTGTTCGGCGATGTGAAATCGAATCCGGTCGCGGCCAACGTCGAGGCCGGACTCGCCGTGCTCCGCGAGGGGCGGCACGACGGTGTCGTCGCGGTCGGCGGCGGCAGCGGGCTCGACGCCGGCAAGGTGATCGCCTTCATGGCCGGCCAGACGCGCCCGATGTGGGACTTCGAGGATGTCGGCGACTGGTGGAAGCGGGCCGATCCCGCCGGCATCCTGCCGATCGTCGCGGTGCCGACCACCGCCGGGACCGGCAGCGAGGTCGGACGCGCCGGAGTGATCACCGACGAGGCGACGCACACCAAGAAGATCATCTTTCACCCGCTGATGATGCCGAGGACGGCGATCCTCGACCCCGAGCTCACGGTCGGCCTGCCGCCCCGGCTCACCGCCGCCACCGGCATGGATGCGCTGGCGCACTGCCTCGAGGCCTATCTGGCGCCGAGCTTCCATCCGATGGCCGAAGGGATCGCCGTCGAGGGCATGCGGCTGGTCAAGGAGGCTCTGCCGACCGCCGTGCGGACCGGCTCGGACCTCGCCGCGCGCGGCCGGATGCTGGTCGCCTCGGCCATGGGCGCCACCGCCTTCCAGAAGGGGCTTGGCGCGATCCACAGCCTCAGCCACCCGGTCGGCGCCGTCTACGACACCCATCACGGCCTCACCAACGCGGTCGTCATGCCCTATGTGCTGCAGTTCAACCGGCCCGCCATCGAGGAGAAGATGGTGCGCCTGGCGCGATACCTGGCGCTGCCGGAGGCGAGCTTCGACGCAGTGCTGAACTGGGTGCTGGCGCTGCGCGAGGAGATCGGCATCCCGCATACGCTTGCCGATATCGGCATGCCGGCGGACCGGATCGCGGAGATCGCCAAGATGGCGGCGCGCGATCCCACCGCGCCGGAAAACCCGATCCCGCTGGACGTGCCCGCGCTCGAGACTCTTCTGGAAAAAGCGGTCGCCGGCACCATCGCCTGAACACGGCGGAAAAAAATATTTCCCGTAGCCGAGGCGCTGTTGATGCATCCGGTCCTTTGGGCCGGTCCAAGCGACCCTTTGTTGTGAATTTCGAGCGCGCGGTACAGGCCGGTTGCAATGGTTTCCGCGCGACCCGATACTTCGCCGCGGGGTTACGCAACCCTCCAGTACAATCTGCGCATGCGAGGGCAAAGGTCATGGCCGTCTTCGACCATCCGGACTTTGACGATCACGAACATGTCTCCCATTTCTTCGACCGCGGCTCCGGTCTCCGGTCGATCATCGCCATCCACAACACCAATCTCGGGCCGTCGCTTGGCGGCTGCCGCATGTGGTC
>CALKJU010000039.1 GCA_937995535.1 uncultured Alphaproteobacteria bacterium | reverse complement strand
CGGCCGCGCCTCGCGGCGCGGCCGCCACCGCTCAGTCGCTGTTGAGGACACCCAGCGGGCTGAGGTTGGTCACGTCGACCGTCGTGCCGTCGTTGGCAGCCACGATGAGCACGCCGTTCGCCGGGGCCGACCCGACGGCCGAGTTGCAGAGGATGAAATCCCCCGGCCGCAGCATCCGTGCCGCGTCGTTGAAGTAGCCGGTGGTATCGATCTCCGCTGCCGAGTCGGTCGAGCGGTAGTGCCAGAGCGTGAACCCGTTCGCGTAGGACAGGGCGCTCAGGTCCTGGGGCCGGTACGCCATCGGATCAAGCCTCCGTGCAGGGCATCTTGACGACGCCGGCGGTGTCGATGAGCACCGCACCCTGCGACATCGAGTTGGAGACGAAGTGGGCGGCGCGGTCACCATGCCAGGTGATGTCGGTGACGACGTCCTGGCCGACGGCGTGGCCGACGGCGCTCTTGTGGTACCAGAAGCAGTTACGGACCGAGCCGGTCGAGGGCAGGCCGGAATGTGGCATCCACATCGTGCCGAGCCACATCTTCGCTTGCGTCCCGCGCCACGGCAGATGCGCCTCGCCGACGAACTCCGCCGAGGCGAACTCCGGCAGCTCGAGAAGCTGCGACCACTGCTTCCAGCCGACCACGGCGTAGCGCTGACCGTCGTCCGGCACGTCGCTCGCGCCGAGGATCTCGAACGCCGCCAGGACCTTGGCCTTGGTCAGGCCGCCCGAGGCCGAGCCCGCCACCTGCGTGCTGCCGGCGAGGGCCGCGATGATCAGCTCATCGGTCTTGCGCCCGAGCGCGTAGGCTCCCGCGTTGGCGAGAACCTGACGCTCGTCGACGTTGGTCTTCAGCTCGTCCAGCCGGTCGACCCACTCACCGGCGTAGTAGTCGAACAGCTGTGCCTCGACGGCGGCGAAGTCGACGTTCATGACCGGCACCATGCCGTGCCGCGACTTGGTCGACGCCGCGCCCTTGCCGACCTTCTGGAAGACGGTCGAGCTGCCGCGGACGCCGTTCTTGACGCGGACCGTGGGCCGAAGCTTCGAGCCCTGCCGCTGATAGGCCTCGTGAACCTCGCGTTCGAACTGCTTGGCGAAGGCCTGGTCGATACTCGTGGACATCGGAATCTCCGAAGAGGGTGGATGTCGAACGAGCGGCGGCCGGTTGCCCGGTTCGGGCCGGCGGGCCGCATGGAGCACGGTCCAGGACCCGGCCGGCCGCAGCCGGCGGGTTGCCCTGACGCCCGTGCGAAGGGGCTCAGTCCGGGTACAGGCGACGGAAGCCCTCGGTCACCCGGGCGATCAGTTCGGGGTCACGGTCCCGCCAGTAGCGCGGGTCGCGCATCATCTCGTGCAGCGCCTTCTCGTCGGTCTCGCGACCGGCCTGACCGGCCACCGCCACCAGCGCGGGCTCGGCGTTCTTCATCATCTGATGAAGGGCGAGGATCCCCTCGTAGCTGGTCGACAGCGCCTCGCGCACCTGTCGCGGCAGGTTGGCCTCGGCCCAGGTGCGGATCTGCCGGGCGCAGTCACGCCACGCCTCGGCGCCGCCGAAATGTCGCTCAAGACGCTCGACCTCGCGACTCGCTTCGATCTCCTCGATGCCCTCCTGTAGCATCGGCAGCATGCGTTCGGCCGCGAGCTCGTAGACGAGCTGCGCCTGCTTCTGGGTGAAGCCCGCTGCGTGCAGCCGCGCGTTCAGCTCGCTGTCCGCCGCGAGCAGCGGGTGCGTCGGCGCGATCTCGTAGCCCTCCGGCGTCTCCGGCCGTCCGAGCAGTGCGAGCAGGCGGTCGTAGGCGCCGGGCTCCTCGCTGTCGGGCACCGGCACCATCCGCCCGAGCTTGCGCTCCAGCTCCACGTAGGAGCGGGCCAGGGCGTCGACCCGCACGGCACCGGCCTGCTGGTCCCAGAACTTCTCCGGGACGTACTCGGGGCGCTGGGGCATGGCCGGCGGCGGGTCGACCTCGCGGGCCGGAAGATCGGCGACGTCCGGCACCTGGTCCATCTCGTGATCGCTCATGGAGCTGTCCGTTCGGTTGTGGGCCCGTCGGGGCCCTGATCAAGGGCGTCGCCGCTGCCGGCCATGGCGAGGATCCAGGCGACGGCCGTCCGCTGGCCCTCGACATGCCGTAGCTCGGCGTCACTCGCGGTGGGCGCCACACGCCGCAGCAGGAACAGTTTGCGGAGGTGGTCGAGCACGAGTCGGCCGGTCGGACCCGCGAAGCAGCGCCGGTAGACCTCGCTCATGTCACGTCCGGACGCGGGCGTGTCGCCTGCGTCGTTCCATGGCCAGCCTGGCTCGCCCGGATCAGCGCGCATCGATCGTGCCATCGAGCAGCGCCGTCACGGTCGCGAGCGGATCGTCGACGATCAGCTCGCCCGGTACCCCGAGCGTCCGCCCGAGCCACCGCGCCGCCGCCGCGACGTTCACAACGCCTGCCGCTTGCGGCCCGAGCCGCTGCACCTGGTCGAGCCAGAGCATGGTGTCGCGCACGTCCTCGCGGGCCTGTGCGCGGGCCAGCGGCGCCTGCCAGCGCACGTCGACGACCCGCCCGTCGAGGCGGACTTCCCCGATCACGCCGCGGCGGCGCAGGATCGCCAGCGCGCGCATCAGTAGCGGCGTCAGCAGCTCGCCCTGCAGACGGCCGAACACCGCGCCCAGCAGCCGGGCGGTCTCGGCGGCACGCTCCACCACCTCGGTCGCGGTCATGCGCGGCCCGTCCAAGGGGGCCAGCCGGTCGACCAGCAAGGTATGGCGGATCCGTGCGCGCAGATCCGACAGGACGAGCTCGGACACGTCGAACCGGCCCGGGGCCTGCAGCGGGGTCAGACCGGCGGAGCCCGGCGCCTTGGGGATGATGCTGCCGGGCGTGAGGCGGATGTTCGCCGGGTTGAGGACGCCGTCGTCGTCGGCCAGCCAGATGCCGGTAACCGCGATCGAGGCGTTCTTGAGGACCAGCTCGACGACTTTGTTCGCGGTCCGGATGTCGGGCAGCGCGGTCATCACCGGCGACCGGCCATAGGTCTCGCCGGCGCCCTTGAGCCAGCGGAAGACGATGAAGGGCGACTGGTCGAACGTGCCGCTGGCGAGCCAGCCGTCGGCACTGGCCGCCAGAGGCTGCTCGAGGAACGCGCGATAGACGAACTGACCGCCGAGCGGCCAGACGCATTCGACGACGCCCAGCGTGCCGAGCCCTTCGAGTTCGGCGGGGGCAAGCGCGTCGACCATCGGGCCGGCGGCCGGGAACAGCGCGCGCAGGGCGGACGGTGCCAGCCGGGTGCGTCGGAGCACCCGGCCCGGTGCGCCAAGCTGCTCGTCGTCGAGAAACATCTCCGCCATGGGGACCGCGGCGAAGCGGAACGCCGAGGGAGAACCCGTCGGCGCCTCCTGGAACGTCAGCGCCGCCGTGCCGACCGTCGCCAGGTCGAGGAAGCACTGGTGCATCTCGACCGCGAAGTTCGAGCGGTGGAAATGGCCCTGGACCTGCTCGGTGACCTCGTCGAGGTGCTCGGCGAGTGCGCCTGCCTCCGCATCGCCGATGACCGCAGGGCCGGGTCGCAGGGCGAACCAGCGCGACCATGGCGGCGTCAGATGCGCGAGGAGGCTCGCGGCAAGCTGCTCCGCGGCGTCGGCCGCGGTGGCGTCGTACATCCGCTCGACGGCGCGGCTCGCCGGGTCGAACTCCGGCCCCAGACCGTGGCCGCGCAACGGCATCGCGTAGGCGTAGCACTCGCGCCACAAGCGCTCCCAGGGAGCGCGGCGCTCGCTCGCATGACGTGCGACGGCCCGGAGCTGCGCGACGCTCGGCTCGGCGGCGGATATGTCTCGGGGTGCGGACTGAGTAGCCATGATCCGACAATAGTCCTATTCGTGCTCGAAGTCAAGTGCCGAACCCGGCCGCGCCACGATCCAGCCAGGCTGCCGCCCGAGCTCCAGGAACAGGCCCCGGGGCGTGAAAATCTTCGCTGTGCGGAGGCCGATGGCCCGTTTGACCAGCTCGACGCAGGTCAGCACCGTGGGCCAACCCGGTTGCTCCACCGTGACGGTGCGCGCACGGCCCACAGCGATGTGCCGTCCCGTCCCGAGGTAGTGCCGGGCGAGGACGCCGATCTCGACCGCCGGCAGCATGTCCAGGCGCAACGAGCCTTTCAGAGGGTCGCACAGGAGCCAGCCGGTGTGGGCGACGTCGAGCAGGCAGAAGCAGTGGCGGAAGCCCGGCGTGAGCCAGCGAAGCGGGCCGCGTGCGGCGCGGTGTTCGAACACGACGATCGCTCGACGCGCGCCGATCTGCACGGCTGCTCGATCCCTCCGGCTAGGGTCGAGTGTCCAGGTATCTCTTCCTAGTGACAGCTTGCGAAGGAGTCAAGATAATCTTCCTAGCTCGGGCCGGACGCCCGGGGAGGGCGGTCAATGCTCACACACAAGGACGTGTGGAACGCGATCGACCTGCTCGCCGCCAAGCACGGCTACTCCACCTCGGGCCTCGCGCGGCGGGCCGGCCTCGATCCGACGACCTTCAACAAGAGCAAGCGTACCACCGGCGAGGGCAAACCGCGCTGGCCGAGCACCGAGAGCCTCTCGAAGGTGCTCGCCGCCACCCAGACCACCATGGCCGACTTCGTCAGCCTGATGTACGGGCCGGCGGCGGCGGCCGTGGGCGGGCCGCGGCTGCGCTGTCTGCCCTGGTCACGGCTCGCCAGCGAGGATGTGCTCGACAGCGCAGGCTTCCCGGTCGGCAACGCCTGGGAGGAGGTCGAGGTCACCCTCACCGATGATCGGCATGCCTATCTCGTCGAGCTGGATGTCGACGTCGCCCCGCCGATGTTCCGGCGCGGTGACACGCTCGTCGTCTCGCCCGGCAGCGGGATCCGGCGCGGCGACCGCATGCTGCTGCGCCTGCGCCAAGGGAGCCTGCTGATCGGCACCGTGGTTCGCCGCGCCGGCCCCCGGCTCACCGTCGGCGACGTGACCGGGCGGGAGCCGGACCGGACCTTCGCCGCCGCCGAGATCGCCTGGATGGGCCGGATCGTGTGGCTCAGCCAATAGGCGTGAGCGAAGAAAGAGCGGGCACCGGCACGCCGGTGCCCGCAGCTGAGGGAGGCATCACAACGTCAGGGAGGACAAGAGCCGGCCGAGGCGACCGCAATCCGCGAAGGACGACGCGTCTCGTAGCGGGCTCGACGGTCAAGCTACCGCAGACGGATTAACGGATGATGAGCAAAGAGCGGCGCCGTGCCGGGCGCTGCGGTACGTGTGAGGGGTGGTGGGCGCGACTGGGATTGAACCAGTGACCCCTACGATGTCAACGTAGTGCTCTCCCGCTGAGCTACGCGCCCGACGACCGCTACTTAGGCAAGGGCGCGCGGCCACGCAAGGCGGTTGTCCAAGGCCGGCCGGCTGCGGCGAACCCGCGCGGGACTTGTCGGAGGCACAGCGGATGTGATCTCTCCGCATCGGTGCCTAGCGTGGTGATCGATGAGCGAGCGTTCGCATCTGCCGTTCCGCCTGACCACGCCGACGGCCGATGTGTCGCCGGTGGTGCTGTCCTCGCCGCACAGTGGACGCGTGTATCCGCCTGAGCTCGTCGCCAGCCTCTGCGTCGCACCGGCTGCCCTCCGTCCGCTGGAGGATGGTCCCACCGACAAGCTCGCCGAACATGCCTGCGGATCCGGCGCGGTGCTGATCGCGGCCCTGCTGCCGCGAGCCTATGTCGATCTGAACCGCCACCCGGAGGAGCTCGATCCCGACCTCGTGCCGGATGTCGGGACAGCACGCCGGCTGAGCGCCAAGGTGCGCGCCGGCCTCGGTGTCATTCCGAGCCGGCTGGGCACAGTCAGCCTTTATCGTGGGCATCTGCCGGTATCGGTCGTCGATCAGCGGCTGAGCCTCGCGCATGCGCCCTATCACCGACAGCTTGCGGTTCTGTTGGGCGAGCGGGTGGCCATGTTCGGTGCCGCCATTCTCCTCGACCTGCATTCGATGCCGTCGATGCTCACGGGTCGCGGACGGGGTGCGATCGACGTCGCCTTGGGCGACCGGTTCGGCTATGCGGCCGATCCGGTCGTCATGCAGCGGGCGGTCAGCGTGCTCAGAGCGGCGGGCCTCACGGTTGGCCGCAACAGCCCTTACGCGGGCGGCTTCATCACGAAGTACCACGGGCGCCCGTGGCGGGGCGTCAGCGCCCTGCAGGTTGAGTTCCGGCGCTCTCTGTTCATGGACGAGGCCAGCTACGAGCCTCTGGCGGAATATGGTGGCATTCCCGGGGTCGTCCGGATGCTGGCCGGCGAGCTGGCCGAAGTCGCTCGCGAGATCGGTATGGCGGCACGCCGCACCGCGCTGCGCGCATGACTGACGGCCACCCTTAGGCCTTGGTTAAGCCCGCGGTGCGAGAACGGCGCCATGTGGCGCGTTCTGGCTGTCGTCATCTCGCTCGCCGCCTCTGGCGGTGCGGCCATCGCGGCCGACTGCGAGACGATTGCCGCTCGGATGGAGCGCCGGTTCGGCGTGCCCGAGGGGCTTCTGCGCGCCATCGCGCTGACCGAGTCCGGTCGCCACGACCGAACGACCGGACGGTTCGGCCCCTGGCCGTGGGCGATCGCCTCAGGGATCGACTTCTCGCACTATGCCGAGGACAAGGCGGCCGCACTGGCGAAGGTGCGCGAGCTGCAGGCCGAGGGACGGCGCAACATCGACGTGGGCTGCATGCAGGTCAACCTGCTGCATCATCCGGACGCCTTCCCGAGCCTGGAGGCCGCGTTCGATCCGGAGCGGAATGTCGAGTACGGGGCGCGCTTCCTGTCGGCGCTGCGGGCGGAGACCGGCTCGTGGGAAAAGGCCGTGGCGCGCTATCACTCCGCGGATCCGGTGCGCGGCGAGGACTACAGGGGGCGGGTGTTCGCCCGGTGGACGGACGCTCCGAGGGGAATCGCGATCGCTCGAGCCGACGAGCGGCGTGCGGGGCTGCGCGTCCTGCGCCCGCGCGTGGCGCAGGAGCCGGCGTCAGTCGCCGAGGCCAAGGACGGCACGCCGTTCGCGTGGGCCACGCCGCGCTGGCGGCTGACGCCGGTGCGGGTCGGACCGTCATTGTGGACCCATCGACCCGCCCGCCCCCTGGACCTTGCGCGACACATCAAGCGCCTGCCGAAACGGGTTGGTGCCGCGGCAGAACAGGCCGGGCTGGACGGGTGACCAGAACATCTGTCAGGATGGCTTTACGATCGTTCGATAACCAGAAAAGGGCACCCCCAGTGCCGAGGGGTGCGGCATCGCCATGAGCGCAGGCCCCGTTGCGCCTAACCTGCTCCGCATCAGTTCCCTGCTCGACGAGTCGATCGCCCTCGCGCTCGACCTGCGAGCCTATCTCGAGCTGCGCAGCGATCGACCGATCGCCGCATCGCCTGAGCTGGCGGTGCTGACAGAGGCGCGCGAGCTCGCACAACTCAGCGCCTGCCTAGGCTACTGTCTCGCCTGGCTCATCGCGCGGGAAGCGGTTCACGCCGGCGAGCTGTCGCGGCACGAGGCCCACGCCCCGGGCTACCGCCTGGGCGGCGCCGAGCTTCACCAAGAGGGGAGCGCACGGGCCCCGGTCCCGGTGTCCGCGCCGCTCGCCGCGCTGGCGACGCGGGGCCGGCGGCTCTACGAGCGCGTCGCGCGCCTCGACGGTCAGGCACGCGCCGCGGACCGCAGCCGCTGCGTTGTCTCGACGGCGGCCAGCCTTTAAACCGGCGCCGCGCCACTGCGCGGGGGCCCTGCCATGTCGATCGTCGCGACCAGTCTCGGGCGGATCAAGCCGTCACCGACGATCGCGGTCAGCACGCTCGCGGCCGAGCTGAAGCGTCAGGGTCGTGACGTGATCGGACTCGGCGCCGGCGAGCCTGACTTCGACACACCCGACTTCGTGAAAGAAGCGGCCATCGCTGCGATCCGCCGCGGCGAGACCAAGTACACCGCGGTCGACGGCACGCCCGAACTGAAGCGCGCGATCGTCGCGAAATTCAACCGTGAGAATGGCCTCGACTACGGGATCGATGAGGTCACCGTCGGCAGCGGCGGCAAGCAGGTTCTCTACAACGCGTTCATGGCGACCCTGAACCCGGGCGACGAGGTGGTCATCCCGGCGCCCTACTGGGTGTCCTATCCGGACATGGTGCTCCTCGCCGGTGGCACGCCCGTGTTCGTGACCTGTCCGGAGCAGACCGGCTTCAAGCTGCGCGCCGAGGATCTCGACGCGGCGATCACGCCGGCAACGAAATGGGTCGTCCTCAACTCGCCCAACAATCCCACCGGCGCCGCCTATGACGAACGCGAGCTGCGCGCGCTCACGGACGTCCTTGTCCGGCACACCCACGTCTGGGTGATGAGCGACGACATGTACGAGCACCTAGTCTATGGCGGTTTCCGCTTCGTCACGCCGGCACAGGTCGAGCCGCGCCTGCGCCCGCGTACCCTGACCGTCAACGGTGTCTCCAAGGCCTATGCCATGACCGGGTGGCGGATCGGCTACGCCGGCGGACCGAAAGAGCTGATCAAGGCCATCGCGAAGGTCCAGTCGCAGAGCACGTCCAACCCTTGCTCCATCAGCCAGGCCGCCGCCGCAGCAGCGCTCGAAGGCGACCAGGGCTTTCTACCGGAGCGCAACCGCGTCTTCGAGGAGCGTCGTGACCTTGTCGTGCGGATGCTGAGCGACGCGCCCGGGTTGCGCTGCCATAAGCCCGAGGGCGCCTTCTACGTCTATCCGAGCTGCGCCGGCGCGATCGGGCGGTGCACGCCGCAAGGATCGGTCATCGGCGACAGTGAGACGTTCGCCCGCTACCTGCTGGAGAGCGAGGGGGTCGCCGTCGTCCACGGCAGCGCGTTCGGGATGGATCCCTTTTTCAGGATCTCCTACGCCACCGCGACGGAGCTCCTCGAGGAAGCCTGCAGGCGGATCATCCGCGCCTGCGAAGCCTTGCACGACTGAGGTCAGTCCGGGAACAGCGGGCGGGCGACGAGATCTCCCTCGGCGATCCCGAGCGCGGCGGCGCTGCCGCCGGCGATCTCGATCACCGCCCGGACCGGCTCACGCACCGAAATCGTGTCCAGCGATTCCGGCACGGTCTCGCGCGCGATGGCGACAATCCGCCCGTCCTCGTCGATGAACAGCATGTCCAACGGGATGAAGGTGTTCTTCATCCACATCGTGATCGGCCCGGTTGTCCCGAAGTCGAACAGCATTCCACTGCGCGGCGCCAGCGCGTGACGGAACATCAGCCCCTTAGCCCGCTCCGCAGGGTCGTCGGCGAGCTCCAGCTCGAGCTGAACCACGCCCGCGCTCGTCACGACCAGGAAAGCCTCCGTCGGGCCCGCCTCCCGCCCCGCCGCGTTCGCCGTGACGAAGACCGCGAAGGCGACGAGGCTCAGCGCGCGCGTCACAGCCCGAGCTTTCGCGCCACCAGCTCGTTGACCAGCTGCGGGTTCGCCTTGCCGCCCGTGGCCTTCATGACCTGTCCGGTGAACCACCCGGCGACCTTCGGATTCTTCCGGACAGTCTCGACCTGTCCTGGATTCTCGGCGATCAGCCGGTCGACGATCGGCTCGATGGCGCTCATGTCGGTCACCTGACGCAGCCCGCGCGCCTCGACGATCGAGCCCGGATCGTCACCGGTCTCGAACATGATCGCGAACACGTCCTTGGCGATCCTTCCGGAGATCGTGCCGGCGTTGACGAGATCGATCAGGCTGCCGAGCTGGGCTGGCGTGACCGGGCTCGATTCCAGTGGCAGGCCCGCCTTGCCGAGCATCCCGAACAGTTCGTTGATGACCCAGTTGGCCGTCTGCTTGGCATCCCGGCCACGCGTCGCGGCCTCGAAATAGTCGGCTGTGGCCTGCTCCGCGACCAGCACCCCGGCATCGTAGACGGAGAGCCCGTACTCGCGCTCGAACCGCTGCCGCTTCGCGTCCGGCAGTTCCGGCAGCTCGGCGCGGAGGCGCTCGATCAGCGCCTCGTCGAGTACCAGCGGGAGCAGGTCGGGATCGGGGAAATAGCGGTAGTCGTGCGCCTCCTCCTTGTTGCGCATCGACCGGGTCTCGCCGCGCACCGCATCGAACAGACGCGTTTCCTGCTCGACGCGGCCGCCCGCCTCCAGCAGCTCGACCTGGCGCCGCGCCTCGTACTCGATCGCCTTGGCCACGAAGCGCATCGAGTTGACATTCTTGATCTCGCAGCGCGTTCCGAGCGCGTCGCTGCCCTCGCGGCGGACCGACACGTTGGCGTCGCAGCGCAGGCTGCCCTCCTCCATGTTGCCGTCGCACGTCCCGAGATAGCGCAGGATCGAGCGCAGCTTGCGCAGATAGAGGACGGCCTCCTCGGGCGCGCGGATGTCGGGCTCGGAGACGATCTCCATGAGCGCCACGCCGCAGCGGTTGAGGTCGATCAGCGTCGCCGCGTCGTGCTGATCGTGCAACGACTTGCCGGCATCCTGCTCGAGGTGCAGGCGGGTGATGCCGATCGCGCGGGTGCGCCCGTCGGGCAGGTCGATCAGCACGCGGCCCTTGCCGACGATCGGATGTTGGTACTGCGAGATCTGATAGCCGGTCGGCAGGTCGGGGTAGAAGTAGTTCTTCCGCTCAAAGACCGAGTAGGTGTTGATCTGCGCCTCGAGGCCGAGGCCGGTGCGCACCGCCTGCTCGACACAGTACCGGTTGAGAACCGGCAGCATGCCGGGCATCCCGGCGTCGACGGGCGAGACTTGATGGTTGGGCGCGGCGCCGAACTCGGTCGAGGCACCCGAGAACAGCTTGGCCCGCGAGATCACCTGCGCATGCACCTCGAGGCCGACGACGATCTCCCAGCGGCCGGTACTGCCTTCGACGATCCAGCCCATCGTCTCAGGCCTCCAGCCCGTAGGGCAGGTGGTCGAACGCGGCCGCAGACTCCAGAGCGGCGGCAACGGCGAAGACCGTCTCCTCATCCCAGGGTCGGCCGATCACCTGCAGGCCGAGCGGCAGGCCGTCGTCGGACAGCCCGGCCGGCACGGAGATCGCCGGGAGGCCGGCGAGGTTGACCGGAACGGTGAAGACGTCGTTGAGATACATCGCAACCGGATCGTCCATCTTCTCGCCGGCGCGGAACGCGGCCGAGGGCGCCGTCGGGGTGAGGATCGCATCGCAATGCTCGAAGCCCTGCGTGAAATCGTCGGCGATCCGGCGGCGCACGCGCTGTGCCTTCAGGTAATAGGCATCATAGTAGCCGGCCGAGAGAACGTAGGTCCCGATCAGGACCCGGCGCTTGACCTCCGCGCCGAATCCCTCGCCGCGCGTCGCCATGTAGGTGTCCGTCAGGCTGTCGCCTTGGACGCGCAGCCCGTAGCGCATGCCGTCGTAGCGGGCGAGGTTCGAGGAGGCCTCGGCCGGCGCGATGATGTAGTAGGTCGGCAGCGCATAGCGCGTGTGCGGCAGGGAGATCTCGACGAGCTCGCAGCCGGCGTCGCGCAGCCAAGCCGCACCGGCCTGCCAAAGTCTCTCGATCTCGTCCGGCATGCCGTCGACGCGGTACTCGCGTGGCACCCCGATCCGCAGACCCGCGAGGCTCCGGCCGACCGCCGCGGAGAACCGCGGCACCGGCAGATCTGCGCTGGTGCTGTCCTTTGGATCGTACCCGGCTATGACCTCGAGCAGCAGGGCGCAGTCGCGGACGGTGCGCGCCATCGGCCCGGCCTGATCGAGCGAGCTCGCGAAGGCGACGATGCCCCAGCGCGAGCAGCGGCCATAGGTGGGCTTGAGACCGACCGTGCCCGTGAACGCTGCCGGCTGGCGGATCGAGCCACCGGTGTCGGTCCCAGTGGCGCCGAGGCAGAGCCGCGCCGCGACCGCCGCCGCCGAACCGCCCGAGCTGCCGCCGGGCACCAGCGCCTCGTTCTCACCCGGCCGTGTCCAGGGATTGCGGACCGGTCCGAATGCCGAGGTCATGTTCGACGAGCCCATCGCGAACTCGTCGAGGTTCGTCTTGCCGAGGCACACCGCACCGGCCTGCCACAGCCGCGCCGTGACGGTCGATTCGTAAGGTGGGCGGAAACCGTCGAGAATCCGCGACCCCGCGGTCGTGAGGACATCCGACGTGCAGAACAGGTCCTTGACCGCCAAGGGGATCCCGTCGAGCGGCCCGACCTCGCCACGGGCCCGCCGGGCATCCGACGCCTCGGCCATGGCCAGGGCGCAGTCCGGCGTCTCGGTGATGAACGCGTTCAGCTCCCGAGCCGCTGCCATCGCGTCGAGATGGGCAGCGGTCAGTTCGACCGCCGAGAGCTCGCGGCGGGACAGGCGCTCCAGGGCACCGGAGAGGGTCAGCCGCGTCAGCTCACTGGTCATTCGACGACCTTCGGAACGACGAAATAGTCCCCGCTCCTCTGCGGTGCGTTGCGCAGCACGTCCTCCGGTCGGCCGCCGTCGCTGACGATGTCCTCGCGCAGGGTCGGGCTGATCGGCATGACGCTGCGCAGCGGCTCGACGGCGCTCGTGTCGACCTCGTCGAGCTGCGCCACCCAGTCGAGGATCCGCGACAGCTCGACGGCCGCCGCCTCGCGCTGTGCGTCAGTCAGCCGGATCCGTGCCAGCGCCGCGATCCGGGCGACGGTTGCCTGGTCGATCGACATCGCGTGGAACCTCGTACGGATTGCGAAAGACCGTGCGGCCTGAAAGAACGGTGCGGACCCTATCCAGCCCGTGCCGGGAGGGCAACCCTGCGCCCGTTCACCGATGCCGCCGCGTTCGCGGCAATTCTCCCTCGGCGCGGCGCGCTGATCGCAGTCGACGTATCGCCACGCCGGCTCGGCTTGGCCGCGAGCGATCCGGAACGCCGCCTCGCTACCCCATTGCGCACCCTCGAAAGACGTCGTCTGCGGCTGGATCTCGAGACGCTGCGGCTCGTCGCCGTCGAGCGTGCCGCAGTCGGCTGGGTGATCGGCTGGCCGCTCAACATGGATGCGAGCGCCGGGCCGGCATGTGATCGGGTCCGGAGCTTCGTCGCGGCGCTCGGCCGGACCTATCCCCTGCCGGTCCTGCTGCAGGACGAGCGGCTGACCACCGAGGCTGCCGCCGAGGCCGTCGCCGCGGGTCGCTTCGGGCGTGTCCGTCCCGGCGAGCCGATCGACCATGTCGCTGCCGCGATCATCCTCGAGGACGCGCTGCGCGCCGTCGCTCGGCCCTTGCCAGAACCGCGCCGCGCCGACACAGGTTGCGGCGCGACCGTGGCTCGCACCAGGAGGCCCTTACCGATGGAGCTGTCGCGGCACATCCGACAGATCCCGGATTTCCCGAAGCCCGGGATCCTCTTCTACGATATCTCGACGCTGCTGGCGAACGCCGCGGCATGGCGCGAGGCGGTCGATCGGATGGCCGACGCCACCGCGGCCTACGCACCGACGCTGCTCGCCGGGATCGAGTCGCGTGGCTTCATCTTCGCCGCGCCGATCGCGGCGCGACTGGGCCTTGGCTGGGTGATGGTGCGCAAGGTCGGCAAGCTGCCGGGTGCGGTGATCAGTCACTCCTACGACCTTGAATATGGCAGCGACACCCTGCAGGTCGCGGAAGGGATCGTCCCGCCCGGGGGCCGCGTCGTGTTGATCGACGATCTGATCGCCACCGGCGGTACCGCGCGGGCGTCGATCGAACTCCTGCGCAAGGTGCAGGCCGAGCCGGTGGGGGCGGTCTTCCTCATCGAACTCGAAGGCCTCGACGGGGTCGCGCGGCTGGGCGCGCCTGCTGTGTCGCTGGTCCGCTACCCGGCGTGAGCCGCTCTCAGGGCACGAACTGCTCTTTGAGGATGCGCTCCTCGAGGTTGTGCTCGGGATCGAACAGCAGCCGCAGCGAGATCGCGCGGTCCTCCCAGATCTCGACCCGGGAGACGTCGCGGATCTCGGTGTAGTCGGCGACCGCGCTGACGGGACGCTTCTCCGGCTTGAGCACCTCGATCGCGAAGTGCGCCCGGCTGGGCAGAAGCGCACCGCGCCACCGGCGCGGGCGGAACGGACTGATCGGCGTCAGAGCAAGGAGCTGCGAGCCGAGCGGAATGATCGGGCCGTGCGCCGAGAGATTGTAGGCCGTGCTGCCGGCGGGCGTGGCGACGAGCAGACCGTCACAGACCAGCTCCGGCATCCGAACAACGCCGTCGATCTCGATGCGAAGCGCAGCGGCCTGACGGGTCTCGCGGAATACCGACACCTCGTTGATGGCGAGGCCCATGCGGGCATGGCCGTCGACCTGGGCGCGCATTCGTAGCGGGTGCAGGTCAACCGGTGTCGCCGCCGCGATCCGCTCGGGCAGCCGGTCCGTGGCATAGGCGTTGAGCAGGAAGCCGACCGTGCCCAGGTTCATACCGTAGATCGGCGTTCCGCGGTCGATCGCCCCGTGCAGCGTCTCGAGCATGAAGCCGTCGCCGCCAAGGGCGATGACGACTTCTGCCTCCTCAGGCACCGCGTTGCCGTAGCGGGTCGTCAGCTCGGCCAGCGCGCTGCGCGCCTCGTTGGTATCCGCCGCGACGAAGGCAAGGCGCATCGAAACCTACCCGGACGCTGAGCGCGAGGCGCGAGGGGAGACGAGGCGTCGACGGCTGTCAATGCCGAGGCTATATGGCGCGGAAAGGGAAGCGCGGCGCGCGGCCCAAACGTCCGGAGGCTCGGTCGCGGATGCTCGATGCGTTTGGTCGGACCATCACCTATGTGCGGGTCTCGGTCACCGACCGGTGCGATTTCCGCTGTGTCTACTGCATGGCGGAGGACATGACGTTCCTGCCGAAGGCGGACCTGCTCTCCCTGGAGGAGCTCGACCGCCTGTGCGCCGTGTTCGTCGATCTCGGCGTGCGCAAGATCCGGCTGACCGGCGGCGAGCCGCTGGTTCGTCGCAATGTCGTGTGGCTGATCCGCCAGCTCGGACGGCACGTTCGCAGTGGCGCGCTGGACGAGCTGACCCTCACCACGAACGGCAGCCAGCTTGCGCGTTTCGTGTCCGAGCTGGTCGACGCCGGCGTTCGCCGGCTCAACGTGTCGGTCGACACCCTCGATCCGGAGCGTTTCCGCGCCGTCACCCGTTGGGGGCGGCTCGACAAGGTCATGGAGGGTATCGCTGCGGCCAAGGCCGGCGGTCTCGCCATCAAGATCAACACGGTGGCACTCAAGGGCTTCAACGAGGACGAGTTCGACCGCCTGATCGCGTGGTGTGGCGCGGAGGGCTTCGATTTGACGCTCATCGAGACCATGCCCTTGGGTGAGATCGACGCGGACCGGACCGATCAGTACCTGCCGCTGTCGTTGGTCCGCGCCCGACTGGCCGAGCGTTGGACACTCGAAGATATCCCGTACCGAACCGGTGGTCCGGCGCGCTACGTGCGTGTCGCCGAGACGGGCGGACGGCTCGGCTTCATCACCCCGCTCACGCACAACTTCTGCGAGTCCTGCAACCGTGTGCGGGTAACGTGCACCGGGACGATGTACATGTGCCTGGGCCAGGAGGATGCGGTGGATCTGCGCGCACCACTGCGTGCGTCGGAAGGGAACGAGCTGGTCCGGGAGGCGATCCTGGAGGGGATCGCACGCAAGCCGAAGGGCCACGACTTCGTCATCGACCGCCGCCGTCGCCGTCCGGCAGTGCGCCGGCACATGAGCGTGACCGGCGGCTGAGCGCGCGCTCAGCGGAACAGGATCTCGACGCGACGGTTCTGTGGCTCGCGGACGCCGTCGGCCGTCGGCACCCGCGGGCGGGTCTCGCCGAATGCCTGGAGCGACATGGTGTCGCCCGGCACGCCGCGGGCACGCAGCGCCGCGGCGACGGCTTCGGCACGCCGCTGCGACAAGGCGAGATTGTAACTCTCCGAGCCGGAGCGGTCGGCGTGGCCTTCGACGAGGATCCGTTGCCGCCTGCCTTCGAGCGCCGCCTTCGCCACTCCGTCCAGGACCTGCTCGGTGGCCGGCGTGAGATCGGCGCGGTCCCAGGCGAAGAACACGAGATAGATGTCCTCGACGCCGGGCTGCAGTGCCGCCTCGACCTTGCCGATCGCGTCCTCGAACGTCGTCTTGCAGAGGTCGATGCGAGGTTGGTCCTTGGCCTCGACGGCCTCGAGCCAGCAATCGAACGCGACCTGTGCCCGGGCCGCCTCGGCGGGAAGCGTGGTGCGGCCGTTCGCCTCGAGTGCCGCCATCAGTCGGCTGCGGGCGGCCTCGAGCTCGCTGACCGCGTCGCCGCCGAGGCGGCGGAGCCCGACCATGTCGGGCTGGACGTTGAAGGCCTTGGCGCTGGCGACGGCCTTGCGCGCGAAATGGATCGAGTCGGCGGGGTCGCCTGCCGCGGCGTCATAGTCGGAGAGCTTGAAGTAGCCGTCCTTGAGCGCGATGCCGAAGGGCGGCCCGTGTGGCGCCATGGCCCGCGCCGCCTCGATGTCGACCGCGAGGAGGTCGAGATCGTCGCTCGGATTGGGATCGAGCCCGACGCACCCCCCCGCGGCACCCGCGAGCGCGACAAGCATGAGCAGGCGAGCACCGAGGCGCATGGTCCACTCCAGGCGTGCGGCAGCGCATGAACTCGTAAGGGCCCCGACCGGCGATCCCCAGGGCGTCGTCGCTGCGGCATGCGGCGCTCGGATAACAAGCCAGGGTAGGTGGGCAATCAAGGAGCTTCGCGGGTAGGTGGTAGCACCGTAGGCAACTGTTGCGCCTATCCAACGGTCGTGACCGCGAGCGGGCTCCCCGCCCGGGGAACTGCCGCCGCTATCTGCGCGATGTGCCGGCTCGCTCCACGTCCCGCTCGAAGAACGCGCGCGCCCGCGCCAGCGCGCCGTGCAGGCGGGCCACCATGTCGGCGCTCGGCGCGCAGCGCTCGGCCTCCGCCGCCAGGCTTGCGAGGTGCACAGCACCGATGTTGGCGCTGGCCCCCTTGAGTGCATGCGCCGTCGTGGCCCAGCCCGCCTTGCCCTGGAGGGCCAGCTCCATCTCGCGAAGGTGGCCCTCGGCTGTGGCGATGAACAGGGCGCCGAGCTCCCGCTCCAGCTGCGCGTCGCCCTGCGTGAAGGTCATGAGGCGAGCCACGTCGATCTCGTCGGTCACGTTGCTCGCCAACGGTGGCGGTGGGCTCATCGGCGCCTCCGTTCGCGTCAGGTCGCGCAGCATGGCGACGAGTCGCGTGAATGAGATGGGCTTCTGAAGGAAGGCGTCGACGCCGGCTTGGCGGCACTCCTGGCGCACCGCTGCATCGTCCCAGGCCTCGCCGAACAGTACGATTGCCGGTCCGCCCAGGCGTTCGCGCCGCTCGACGAGGCGCCGCGCCAGGACCAGTCCAGGGCTGTCCGGAAGCTGTAGCGCGACGAGTGCCAGACGGAAGGCGTGTTGCGCCATGAGCCGCTCGCACTCGCGCGCCTCTCCGGCCCAGGCGACCGCGTAGTCGAGGCGCGTCAGCATCGTCCGCAGCAGGCCACGCCCGAGCGGTGGATCGCCGACGATGAGCACGCGCCGCGCGAGGCTTGGCGACCGCGCGCCACGTCCCTCCAGATCACAGCCGGCCCTGCTCACGGTCGTGGACACTTCGCGTAGCACGCGAAAAGGTCAAGAGAAATATTCGGTTAGCGCGAGTCCGGGGGCCTCGCGAGCTCGACGGCAAGCGCCGCCGCCACGGCGGCGTTTCTCAGCACCAACGCCTCGTTGAGGTCGGTCGTCCGCCCGCTGCTCGCCCGGGCCATATGAGCGAGCATGAAAGGTGTCGTGTCCTTGCCGCCGATCCCGGCTGCGCGGGCAGCCGCCAAGGCCGCCGCGACGAGGTCATCCACCTCGTCCGGAGCAAGCGCGAGATCGTCGGGCGGTGGGACAGCCAGGATGACGGCGCTCGGCCAACCGAGTTCGATCTGGCGGCGCACAACGGCGGCGGCGCCGGCAACGCCGTCCACCGATGGGATGCGCAATCCGCTGGAGCGGCTGTAGAACGCCGGGAGTTCGTCGGTATCGAGCCCCAGCAGTGTCACGCCATGGGTTTCCAGAGCCTCCACCGTCCGTGGCAGGTCCAGGATCGACTTGGCGCCGCTGCACACCACCGCGAGCCGGGACCGCGCCAGCTCACGCAGGTCGGCGGAGACGTCCATCGTCGTCTCGGCGCCACGGTGCACGCCACCTAGGCCGCCCGTTGCCATGACCGGGATCCCCGCCATCGAGGCGGTGAAGATCGTGCTCGCCACGGTGGTTGCAGCGCAGCGGCCGGTCGCCAACGCCAGGGCAAGGTCGGCCGTCGACGCCTTCCTGACGTCCGACCGGTCGGCGAGGGCGACGAGCTCCTCGGGCGACAGGCCGACCCGCAGCTTGCCGTCGACGACGGCGATGGTGGCAGGTACGGCACCGCCCGTCCGGACGGCGGCCTCGATTGCGGTCGCGAGCACGCGGTTGCGCGGGCGCGGGATCCCGTGGCAGATCAGCGTCGTTTCGAGAGCGACGACGGGACGGCCGGCGGCGAGAGCCGCAGCAACCTCCGGTAGGACGTGCAGGGACATGCGGTGGCGGCCGGCTCCTGTGGCCCGCGGCTCTCTAACGATCCTGCACAACGGTCGGCAACCCCGTTACGGAACTGGACTGACCTCATGGACGACGCGGTCGACCGGCACTCGGCGCTGATCTACACAATGGTCCTGGTCTCAGCAGCGGAGGGTCGGATCACCGACGCCGAGGTCGCCATGATGACCCGCTTGGTCCGGACGCTGCCCGTGTTCGAGACCTTCGACACGGACCGGATCCAGGCTCTGGGTCAGCAGTGCATCGAACTGCTGCGCCGGGAGGACGGGCTGGACGTCGCCACCGATCTGATCGCTGCGGCGTTACCCCTATCCCTGCGCGAGACGGCCTACGCGCTGGCGTGCGACGTGGCCGCGGCGGACGGCTCGGCGTCCCAGGACGAACTGCGCCTGCTGGAGCTGCTTCGCTACAAACTCCAGCTCGATCCTCTGGTGTCGGCGGCGATTGAGCGCGGCGCCCGCGCGCGGTTTCGCCGGGGGTGAGTGGCCTGCCGCTGGCCGGGTGGTGGGATGGCGGCGACGGCATTCTCCTGCCCCCGAACGTGATGGGTGCGGTGGACCGGGCCGCGATCGCCGCTGGGACGCCCGGCACGACGCTCATGGAACGGGCCGGGCGCGCTGTCGCCCGCGTCATCACCGGGCAAGTTCCGCCGCAGCCGGTGACCGTCCTGTGCGGACCAGGCAACAACGGCGGTGATGGCTACGTCGCGGCGCGGGTCCTCGCCGAGGCCGGCTGGCCGGTCCGCGTCCTGTCCCTTGTCGACCCCCTCGAATTGAGGGGCGACGCGGCGTGGGCCCGGTCGACGTGGTCGGGACCCATCGAGCGCGCCGATACGGACCTCGGCACAGCGGGTCTGCTTGTCGACGCGCTCTTCGGCAGCGGTCTCGCGCGCGATCTCGACGGACCGGCGCAGGCGCTGGTGCGGGCGATGGCCGCCACGGGCCGGCCGATCATCGCCGTGGACGTGCCGTCCGGGGTCGACGCCGGCTCGGGTGCCGTTCGTGGTGCCGCCGCCCGAGCGGCGGTGACGGTGACGTTCTGCCGTGCCCGGCCGGGCCATGTCCTGCTGCCAGGACGTGAGCTGGTCGGACAGCTCGTCGTCGCGGACATCGGTATCGCCGACCAGATCGTCGGCCAACACGATGTCGGTCTGCGCGTCAACGCGCCGGCCCGGTGGCGGTCTCGTCTGCCGACCCGCACGACGACATCGCACAAATACACTCATGGGCACGCGGTCGTGGTGGGCGGGCCGAGCCACGCCACAGGCGCGTGCCGCCTTGCGGCGCGCGCCGCGCTGCGCAGCGGTGCCGGCCTCGTCACTGTTGCGTGCGCGCCCGACGCCGTCGCAAGCTACGCTGCCACCACGGCGGCCGTGATGACGAGAGTGGTGGACGATCGCGGCGCGCTTGGTCGGCTGCTCGCTGACGATCGCATCAGCGCGGTGCTGATCGGACCGGCCGCGGGCGTCGGCGATCGCACGCTCGACGCTGTCGCGTGCGCGGTGAGCCGACCGGGCACCACCGTCCTGGACGCGGACGCCTTGACCAGCATCGCCGCGGCGCCTGTCGCCAGTCGACCAAAACTACATGAGCGATGCGTGATGACGCCGCATGACGGAGAGTTCGCGCGCCTTTTCTCCTTCACAGGCGATCGCTTGACGCGGGCCCGCGCCGCGGCGGCGCAGGCCGGCTGCGTGGTCCTGTTGAAGGGCGCGGACACGGTCGTTGCGGCACCCGACGGGCGGGCGTCGATCCAACCGCTCGCGCCGGCCGCGCTGGCGACGGCGGGTACCGGTGACGTCCTGGCGGGGATCGTGCTGGGCCTCGCAGCCCAGCGGATGCCGGTGTACGAGGCCGCATGCGCCGCGACCTGGCTCCACGCTGCCGCGGCGCAGGGAAGGGCGGGCCTGATCGCGGATGATCTGCCGGACCGCCTGGGCACTGTTCTGGCCGCTGCGGAGGCCCAGCCGCTGCCAGAGGACGTCGCGTGAGTGACTGACGGCGTGTGTCGACGCTAGGCCCTCCACCGGGCACAGGTGCAGACTTCCACGTCCGCCGTCCGCGTTATCGGGCAGGGCTGCTGGTGCCGATTCCCTCGCGAGGTTTCCGCCGTCGGCGCGCATGATGCCTGATGTACCCGATCTCGCGGCTCTGCTCAACCTGGACGAGGATGGCCTAGTCGTGGTGTCGCGCCAGGGTCGCAGCCGCCCGTCGCCGGAAATCGTCTGGTGTAACAGCAGCTTCGAAACCTTGACGGGATTTGAGCTGGCCGAGATTGGCGGTCGCCGCCTGCGCTTCCTGCTCGATGCGTCGCACGGCGCGGCGGCCAGCCTCGATCTGCCGGCCGCAGTTCGCGAGATGCGTCCCTTTCGCGGCCACGTTGCCTATACGACCCGCGTTGGCGAGGCCGTGGTCGCCCTTACCGAGGGCCGCGCCGTCCCCGGTGACGCCGGACATTACCTTCTCCGCATTCGCCGCCCTCGGCAGGACCAAGCTGCCCCATCGCCCAGCGAACTCGGTCAGCAGGCCGCCTTCCTGGCCGGCCTGGTGGACGCCTGCCTTTATCTGCTTCGGCGCGGGATCGACGGCGGCTTGCGCCTCGAATGGATCGACGGCTCGGTCGAACGGCTCGTCGGCATCTCCGCCCCCGACGCGGTCGCGCGCGGTGGCCTCGCGTGGGTCGTCGCAGAGACCGATCGGCCGCGGTTTCTACGCCATGTCCAAGCCCTTCTCGCCGGCCGCAAATCGACTGCCGAGTACCGGGTTCGAACGGCCGCGGGACGGTTGCGCTGGGTACACGACACCGCTCGGCCCATGTTCGAAGGTGGCGACGACCTGGTGACGGCGGTCGTCGGCGCGGTCGGTAGCACCGAGCGAGAGCACGACGACGCGCAGCGACGCCGGCAAGCGAGAGCCGCGGCCGCTCTGCTCGCGCAATCGCTGTCCGCGCTCGTCGTCCTGGTCGACATCGATGGCGACATCGACTGGGTGAGCGAGGGCGGCGGCGCACTGCTGGGTGATCGGTTCCGCGGCGCCATCGGCCATAGTCTCGACTCGGTGCTCACAGCCGAACGGGCCGACGACTGGCGTGACTGGCTCGATCTGGCGCTGGCGGCAGGTCAGCCAGTCGCGTTCGAGATGCAATGGCCTCAAGACGACGTATCCTCGGCTTACGCGGTTCGTATGGCGGCGCTCGACGACGACCTGGCCGCCGTTCTGGTCCTGCCGGCTGCCAGCACCGAGGTCCCTCGCGCGGAGCCGCATCCAGCGGCCATCGATCGCGAAACCGAAGTGCTCCTCGTCGTCGACGGTGCGCAAACGGTGCTGCACGTTCTGGGGCTCACCGCGACACACGCAGCACCACCGGCGGACACACTGTCGCGACGTGCGCTGGGTGACTATTTCCCTGACGACGCGCAACGGCGCAGAGTGCTGGAAGCCGTCGCCGCGGCCGTCCGCGGCGACTCGTCCGAGCCGATCCTCGCGCAGTTTGCCGCGCCAGGGCTGCAACCGATCGTCCGCTACTGGCATCCGCTGGCGGTTCGCAAAGGAGATGGGGAACCTGTCGCGGTCGTGATGTTCGGGACGAGCCGCGGCGGACGCGACTTGTCTCCGGACCGCTCCAGCGATCCGTGGGTGACTGGGGTCGGGGGCCGGTCGTCCTGCGCCGTGCTGGTGGCCGACGAGGAGGCCCGCATCGAGGCCTGCAGCGATACGACCGGCGATCTCTTCGGTCTGCGCAGGCCCGAGCTGTTGCACGCTTCGCTCGACCTCCTGCTGACTGCCGGGCCAACGATCGGCCTCAATCTGCCGGCTCTGCTGCGGCGCTGCGCGGCGGGCCACGGCTTCCCGCGCGAACTGTTCGCGCGTCGGCGGACCGGTGAGGTGACGCCGGTGGAGGTCGTCGCCGTTCCGCTCGATGCCGAGGCCCCGTCGGTGTTGATCATCGTCCGCGATGCGAGCCTCCGAAGGCAGACCGAAGAGACGGTGCGTTCCCTGGCCTATCTCGATCCGCTCACCGGCCTGCCGAATCGCCTGTTGTTCCAGGATCGCGTGCACCAGGCGATCGAGCGCGGGCGCCGCAACCGCCAGATGTTGGCGGTGATGCTGGTCGATCTCGATCGATTCAAGTTGGTCAACGACTCTCTTGGGCTCGAAAAGGGCGACCAGATGCTGCGTCTCGTCGCCGAGCGGCTGAGCGGGACGTTGCGCCGGAGCGACACCGTGGCGCGGCTCGGCGGCGATGAGTTCATGGTCCTGCTCTCGACGACCACGAACGCCGAGGCCACCGCGCGTGTCGCGCAGAAGATCCTGGACGTCCTTCAGCCGGCCTTTTCCCTTAACGGACACGAGGTGACGGGTGGCGCCAGTATCGGCATCGCGGTGTTTCCCGACGACGGCGACGACCCAGACACGCTGATCAAGAATGCAGATGCGGCGCTGTCGCAGGCCAAGGAGCAGGGACGCAACCACTTCAAGTTCTATACCAACGACATGAACGCCCGGGCCTTCGGGCAGCTGATGCTCGAGACCCAGCTTCGCCGGGCGCTGGAACGGGAGGAGCTCACCGTTCATTACCAACCTTTAGTAGACCTCTCGCTCGGACGAATGGTCGGCGTCGAGGCGCTGCTGCGCTGGGCACAGCCCGATCTCGGCATGGTCTCGCCGGCCGAGTTCATTCCGGTGGCCGAGGAGAGCGGACTGATCGTCCCGATCGGGGAATGGGTCCTCCGCCGCGCCTGCACGGACGTGCGCGCTTGGCACAGGCTGGGCTTCGATGGGCTGCGCCTCGCCGTCAATCTCTCCGGCCGGCAGTTCCAGGACCGGAACCTCGCTGGAACGATCGCCCACGCCCTCGGCGATACCGGCTTCCCGGCGGGCGCGCTGGAGCTGGAGTTGACGGAGAGCGTGATCATGCGAGATGCGGCTGGGAGCGCCGACCGCCTTCGCGAGCTGACGGCTCTGGGCATCAGTCTTGCCGTCGACGATTTCGGGACCGGCTATTCCTCGCTCAGCTACTTGCGGAGCTTCCCGATCCGATCGCTGAAGATCGATCGCACCTTCGTGCGCGACGTCGATCGCGACCCGAACGGGGCGGCGATCGTGCAGGCGATCATCGCCCTCGGCACGAGCCTCGGGCTCAACGTCGTCGCCGAGGGTGTCGAGACCCGCGCTCAGATGCAAACCTTGCTGCGCTACGGCTGTCGCGAGATGCAGGGCTTTTTGTTCTCCCGCCCGGTCCCGGCAGCCGATCTCCTGGTCCTGCTGCGCGATCGCGAGAACCGCTGGGACTGAGGGTCAGCCCTGCGGCGCCGCCACAGCCGGCGCCGGCGCCGCCGGATGGCAACGGCCGGTCGAACCCTCGGCGCAGATGGTGCGCCCATCGGTCCAGGTGGCACCCGACAGATCGGCGTGGAGCAGATCGATCCCGTCGGTGATCGCTCCCGTGAGATCCGCCCCGCGCAGGTTCGCGCGAAAGAACCTCGCCTGCCGGAGCTGTGCACCGTTCAGCTTGGCGTTGCGGAGGTCCGCCGAGGTCAGGTCCGCGCGGGTCAGGTTGGCGCCGTCGAGCGCGACATCGTGCAGCCGCGCCGAGACCAGCCGCGCCCGCTGCAGATCCGCCCGGCTCAGCGTGCTGCCGGACAGGTCGGCGCGCGTCAGGGAGGACTCGCGAAGATCCGCGCCCGTCAGGTCGACCCCGCGGAGGTCGATGCCATCGAAGCGGCAGCGTCGCCAGGAAACCCCGGGAGCGGCAGCCTCGCTGCATTCGGCATGCGCGGCGCGTGGCAACGCCACGGCGCTCATCGCGCCGATCACCGCCAGCCCGGCGAGGAACGCCCTCATTCGCCGGCCATGACGGGAATCGTCCCGAACAAGGCCGGGAATTCGCGCGCGAGTGCGGTGTCGACGTCCTCCATGGACGCCTTGCTGCCCAAAGCGCGCAGCGAAGTCACGCGCGAATCGCGCAGGCCGCACGGCACGATGCCGTGGAAGCGGTCGAGATCGGTGGTGACGTTCAGGGCGATACCGTGACTGGTGATCCAACGCCGGACGCGGACGCCGATGGCGGCGATCTTCGCCTCGTCGGCCGGGCCACGACCGACCCACACGCCGATCCGCCCCGCACGGCGACCAGCACTCACGTCGAGCCGCGCGAGGCTTCGAATCACCCACTCCTCCAATGTCCAGACGAAGAGACGGAGGTCACGGCGACGCATGCCGAGGTCGAGCACAAGATAGGCCACCCGCTGCCCAGGTCCATGGTAGGTGAACCGGCCGCCGCGGCCGGTCCGGTAGACCGGCACGTCGCCGGTCGACAAGAGCTCGTCGGGTGCGGCGCTGGTGCCGGCCGTGTAGAGCGGAGGGTGCTCCAGCAGCCAGACGAGCTCGGGAGCGTCGCCACGAGCGACCAGCGCCACCCTCTCGTCCATCTCGGCGAGCGCCTCCGGATAGGGCACGAGATCCGTTGACACACGCCATTCCGTCGGACCCGCCACGTTCCCATCTCTTGTCAGTGCACGGGCGATCTGGTAAGCGCCCGCGCATCTCTGGGGCAAGGGCCTTGCCCCGCGTGCGGTCGTGGCGGAATTGGTAGACGCGCAGCGTTGAGGGCGCTGTGGCCGAAAGGCCGTGGAAGTTCGAGTCTTCTCGACCGCACCATCTCCTCATAGCCGTACCATCGTCGGCTTGCCGCCCGGGAGGGCTTGGCCTACCACCGCGCCGGCTTCGCTCTTGCCGGGCGTGGCTCATCTGGGAGGGGAGGAATGGCCGACCGTCTGCGCGACGATGCGCTCGACTACCATGCCTTTCCCCAGCCCGGTAAGCTCGAGGTCGTGGCGACCAAGCCGCTGGCGACCCAGCGCGACCTGTCTCTGGCGTATTCGCCAGGCGTGGCCGCTGCCTGCCTGCGTATCGTGGAGGAGCCCGGTGAGGCGGCGCGGCTGACGGCGCGGGGCAACCTCGTCGCGGTCGTCAGCAATGGCACGGCGGTCCTCGGGCTGGGTGCGATCGGCCCTCTCGCCGGGAAGCCGGTGATGGAAGGCAAGGCCGTGCTGTTCAAGAAGTTCGCCGGCATCGACGCCTTCGACATCGAGGTCGACGAGCGCGATCCTGCCCGCCTCGTGGACATCGTGGCGGCGCTCGAGCCGACCTTCGGCGCGATCAATCTCGAGGACATCAAGGCGCCTGAGTGCTTCGAGGTCGAGCGCCGGTTGCGCGAACGCATGCGGATCCCGGTGTTCCACGACGACCAGCACGGGACGGCGATCATCGTCGCCGCCGCGATCCGCAACGGGCTGCACCTCGTTGGCAAGCCGATCGAGACGGTGAGGCTGGTTTCGAGCGGCGCCGGGGCCGCGGCCCTGGCCTGCCTCGACCTGCTCGTCGCGCTGGGCCTGCCTCGTGAGAACATCATGGTCTGCGACATCGCCGGGGTGGTCTACGAAGGCCGCGGCGAGCTGATGGATCCCTACAAGGCCCGCTACGCCCGGAAGACGACCGCGCGGAGCCTCGCCGAGGTGATCGACGGCGCCGATATCTTCCTCGGCCTTTCGGCGCCAAACGTTCTCACCGCGGCGATGGTCGAGCGGATGGCGCAACGCCCGCTGATCCTGGCGCTGGCGAACCCGGATCCCGAAATCCGGCCGGAGGTCGCCCGAGCCGCACGCCCTGACGCCGTGATCGCTACGGGGCGCAGCGACTTCCCCAACCAGGTCAACAACGTTCTGTGCTTCCCCTTCATCTTCCGTGGTGCGCTGGACTGTGGCGCGACGACAATCAACGAAGCGATGAAGATCGCGTGCGTCGAGGCGCTCGCAGGTCTTGCCCGCGCCACGACACCCGAGGCGGTGACCAAGGCCTACGGTGTCGAGGAACTCGCGTTCGGGCCGGACTATCTGATCCCGAAGCCGTTCGATCCGCGGCTGATCGTGGAGATCCCGCCGGCCGTGGCGGCGGCGGCCATGGCGAGCGGCGTCGCGACACGGCCGATCACCGATCTTGCCCAATATCGCCAAGCTCTGTCGCAGCGCGTGTTCAAGTCGGGTCTGTTGATGCGACCGCTGTTCGATCGGGCACAGACCGATCCGCAGCGCCTCGTCTACGCCGACGGCGAGGACGAGCGCGTGCTCCGCGCCGTCCAGGTGGTGGTCGAGGAGCGTTTGGCGCGACCGATCCTCATCGGCCGCCCGGAAGTCGTCGAGGCGCGGATCCGTCGCCTCGGTCTGCGGCTGCGCGTCGAGCGCGACCTCGAGCTCGTCAACCCGCAATCCGATCCGCGTTACAATGATTATGTGGCGACCTATCTGGAGCGGATGGGTCGACGCGGGGTCACGCCGCAGGGCGCTCGCGAGATCGTGCGCACCCGAACCACGGTGATCGGCGCGGTCATGGTCGCCCGCGGTGAGGCGGATGCCCTGCTCGCCGGTCCGGTCGGCGTCTACGAGAGCCATTTGCGCCACATCGTCGGCGTGCTCGGTTTGCGGCCGGGCGTGCGCCAGCCGGCGACGCTACGTGCGCTCGTGCTCGACCGCGGTCCGCTTTTCATCGCGGACGCCAACGTCGCCTACGAGCCGACCTCCGAAGAGGTCTGCGAGACGACGATCCAGGCTGCAGACGTCGTGCGCAGTTTCGGCATCGAGCCGAAGGTGGCGCTGTTGTCGCACAGCAACTTCGGCAGCCGCGACACGCCTTCGGCGGTGCGGATGCGTGAGGCGCTGGCGCTCGTCCGGGCCCGCTCGCCCGGGCTGGAGATCGACGGCGAGATGCATTCCGACGCGGCGCTGTCCGAGGAGGTCCGGCGCGGCCTGCTCCCCGGCACGACCTTGACCGGCGCCGCCAATCTGCTGATCGCCCCGAGCCTCGATGCGGCGAACATCGCCTACAACCTGGTTCGCGCGGTGACTGGGTGCGTTTCAGTCGGTCCGATCCTGATGGGACCGGCGCGGCCGGCGCACATCGTCACCAACGCCGCAACCACGCGTGGCGTCGTCAACATGACCGTCATCGCCTGTGTCGAGGCGTTGGCGGCGCGGGCCGGAGCCGGCGGCTGAACATGCCCGCAAGGGAGGCGGTGGTCGACACCGCGCATCCGACCGTCGGGCTCGACGACACGCTCGTCCGCGAGGTCCGCGAGGCGCTCGACCGTCACGACGACGTGCTGGCGTCGGCGCTGGCCGCCCCGCTCCATCCGAGCGATCAGGCGGACCTGATCCAGCTCCTCGACCCGCCGGATCGGGCAGCGCTCCTGAAAGCGCTGGGGTCCGATCTCCATCCCGACACGCTGACCTACCTCGCGGAGGAGGTTCGGGAGTCCGTCATCGAAATCCTGGGGCCGCGCGAGACCGGCGCCGCGGTGGCCCAACTCGACACCGACGACGCGGTCGAGGTGCTGGGCGACCTCGACCCCGAGGAGCAGTCCGCGATCCTTGCCGCGCTGCCGATGCCCGAGCGCGTCGTCATCGAGCAGGGCTTGGCGTTTCCGGAATACAGTGCCGGGCGCCTGATGCAGCGCGACATCGTCGCGGTTCCGGAGTACTGGAACGTCGGTCAGGTCATCGACTATCTCCGCGCCACACCCGATCTGCCCGACGACTTCTACGACATCATCATTGTCGATGCGCGCTTTCGTCCCGTCGGTGCGGTGCCCCTGAGCAACGTGCTGCGCAGTCGCCGGGGGGTGCCGCTCGGCGAGCTGAAGATCAAGGAGCTGCGCCTCGTCCCGGTCGACATGGACCAGGAGCAGGTGGCGTTCCTGTTCCGGCAGTACGGGCTCGTCTCGGCGCCGGTGGTCGACGACGCGGGTCGGCTGCTCGGCGTGATCACGGTCGACGACGTGGTCGACGTCATCCAGGAGGAGGCCGAGGACGACATCCTCAAGCTGGGCGGCGTGCAGGAGACGGACGTCTTCGCCAGCCCGATGGAGACGAGTCGCAAGCGGGTGCCCTGGCTGCTGCTCAGCCTGATCTCCGCAGCCGTCGGGGCGACGGTCATCCACCACTTCGAGGAGTCGATCGAGCAACTCGTCGCGCTGGCCGTGCTCATGCCGATCAGCGCAGCGCTCGGTGGGAACGCCGGCGTGCAGACCTTGGCCGTGGTCGTCCGGGCGTTGGCCGTGAAGGAACTGACGCGGAGCAACGCGCTACGGGTGATGCTCAAGGAGTTGACCGTCGGGCTGCTCAACAGTGCGGTGATCATGGCGGTCGCCGGGACCCTGACGCTGCTCTGGTTCGGCTCGGTCGGCCTCGCTCTGGTGTTCGCTGGCTCGATCGTCGTCACCATCTGCGTCGCGGCGCTGATCGGCATCACCGTGCCGCTGATCCTCGATCGCCTCGGCTTCGATCCTGCGATCGCGTCGAGCGTCTTCGTCACGCCGACGATCGACGCCATCGGCTTCTTCACCTTTCTGACCCTGGCCACGTTCTATCTGCTGTGAGGCCGGTGCGGCACCGGCCCGACCCGCCCGCGTCGGCGGCGGCTTGCCGGGGCGGCGGTGGGCCTCCTAAGTCAGGGCGTCCGGCCCGCAGCGGAGCCGAGAGGGGAGGGCAGATCGATGTCGACGTCCGGAAAGTCGCGGGCCGTCTACGTCTACGCCTGGGACCTCGCCGACGAAGGTGTCGAGCAGGTCGCAGGGCGACTCAGAGACATCGGCGCCGACACGGTCGCGCTCGCCACCGCCTATCACGCTGGGAAGTTCATCCGCCCGCACGGCCGCAGCGGCAAGGTCCTCTTCCCGGAGGATGGCACGATCTACTTCCGCCATCGTCCTGAGCGATATGGCCTGATCAAGCCGCAGCGCGCGGCCCTGGTCGAGGAAATCGACGTGCTGGCCGAGCTGGCCCGCCGCGCACCCGATCTCGGGCGGGTCGGCTGGACCGTCTGCTGCCACAACAGCCGGCTGGGCCTGATGCACCCTGAGATGGTCGCTCGTACCTGCTTCGGCGACCCGCTGATCTACAGCCTCAACCCCGCGCACCCCGAGGTGCGGGCCTACGTGGTGGCGCTGTGCCGGGATGTCGCTGAGCTCTACGAGCTCGACGCGCTGGCACTCGAAACGCCCGGCTGGCTGCCCTGGGAGCACGGCTACCATCACGAGTTCCAGCTCCTGCCGTTGAACGAGTGGCTGACGGTGCTGCTCGGGCTCGATTTCAGCGACGCGACCCTCGCGGCGGCTCGTGCCGCCGGCGTCGACGCGGCACCCCTGAAGGCTCGCGCCGCGTCGGCCCTATCGGACTGGCTCGGTCGCGACGTCCAGCTCGAGCCCGATCGCGCCCGGGATTGGCTGCTGGCTGAGCTGGTCGCCGTGCCGGAGTGGGTCGCCTTCCTCTCCTGGCGTTGCCAAACCGTCGCCGAGTTGCTCGCTGAGATCCGGGCCGCGGTCCCGCGTCGGACCGAAGTCCGGGTGATCCCCTCGGTGCAACGACCCTCGGCGCGGGGCTGGACCGAGGGCAGCGACCTCGCTCGGCTGTCGCGCGCCTGCGATTGCCTGGAGGTCTGCGGCTATGAGCCCACCTTGGCGATGCTCGAGGCCGACTTGGCGCAGGTTCGCCTGCACATCGGCGCTGCTGCTCGCCTCAACGTGATCCTGCGCCCGGCGTACCCCGACCTCGGCTCCGGCCGAGACACCGCCGCCGCCGTGCCGATCCTGCGTGCCGCCGGCGCCGAAGGTCTGGCCTTCTACAATTACGGCCACTGGCGGCTACCGGCCCTGGAGCACGTCCGTGCCGCCTTCGCGGCGTGGATGGCGCCATGAACCGGTTCGTCGGTCGGACGGTGCTGATCACGGGCGGCGGCCGCGGGATCGGCCGGGCGACCGCCTTGCGGCTGGCACAGGAGGGCGCTGCCGTCGCGGTGATCGACCGAGACACCGCGGCGGCCCACGGCGTGATCCGGGAGGTCGCAGCGCTGGGACGGACCGGCGCGGCCTTGGTCGGCGATATCGCCGATTTCGAGTCCGCACCCCGCTTCGTCGCCGATGCGGAACGGGCGCTGGGGCCCGTGCACGTCCTGGTCAACAACGCAGCGCACGCCACGAAGGCGACCCTCGCCGCGACCGAACCCGCCGACTGGTCGGCCGAGTTCGCCGTCACTCTGGAGGCGGCGTGGCGGATGGCCCGCGCGGTCCTGCCGGGCATGACCGAGCGCGGTGGCGGGGTGATCGTCAATGTCGCCTCGGTCAATGCCTTGCTCGCGCTGGGCAATCCGGCCTACAGCGCGGCCAAGGCGGGGCTCCTCAGCCTGACCCAGGCGATCGCGCACGAGTACGGCCCGCGGGGCGTTCGCTGCAACGCGGTCAGCCCCGGCTCGATCCGTACCGAGCATCCGAGCTGGCAGGAGCGGCTGCGTCGCGATCCCGCGACGTTCGAGAAGCTCGCCCGCTGGTACGCGGTCGGGCGCGTCGGCCGGCCCGAAGAGATCGCCGCGTGCATCGCGTTCCTCGCTTCCGACGAGGCGAGCTTCGTCAACGGCGCCAACCTCGTCGCCGACGGCGGGTTGACTGCGGGCATCGCGCCGATGATCGCCGAGCTCGACGGGCGGCGCTGAGCGAAGCGTCGCCGCCGTGCGAAAACGCACAGTTGGCCGCGTCGCAGGCCGTTAGGCTTTACGAAATCTGCGGATTGGAAGCGCGGCATGCCGAGCGGCACCATCATCTGGACGGGCGCGGACGCCATCTACTTCGTGCCAGGCGACCTCGAGACGTACCGCGTCCGGCCGGACAGCTCCGGTGCTCCGCCGCTGGGCCGCGCCGATCTCGATCGCGCCGGCATGCTCACCGCACAGCAGATGCAGAACCTGCGCGATCTCGCCGGCTCGGGCCATGTGATCGCCGAGGTCCGTCCGGTTCTGCTGGAGCGCGACCCCCACCAAGCCGATCCATGAGACGCGTCGTCATCCATCTGGGACCGACCCTGCCGATCGACACGGCGCGCCGTGTCCTCGCGGCCGACTATCGCGGCCCGGCCCGCTGCGGCGATGTGCTTCGCGCCGTGCTCGACGGGGCCGCCGTGATCGGCCTGATCGACGGCTACTTCCACGACGTTCCGGCGGTCTGGCACAAGGAGATCCTGCACGCCCTGGAGCGCGGGGTCGAGGTTCTCGGCGCGGCGAGCATGGGTGCACTGCGCGCCGCCGAGCTGGCGCCGTTCGGCATGGTCGGTGTCGGGCGGATCGCGGCGGCCTTCACCCGAGGCTGCCTCACCGACGACGACGAGGTGGCCGTGCGTCACGGTCCGGCCGCTCTGGGCTATCCGCTGCTGTCCGAGCCGCTCGTCAACATCCGCGCCACGATCTCGCGCGCTGTCCGGCAGGAAGTGCTCGAGCCCGTCACCGCCGCGCGATTGGTCGAGCTGGCGAAGAGCACCTTCTACCCGGAACGGTCTTGGGCGCGTCTGCTGCGGCAAGCGCGCGGGCTTCGGCTCGACATCCGGGCTTTCCCGGCGTGGTTGGCACGTGGTCGCGTCGACGCGAAGGCGATCGATGCGCGCCTGCTCCTGCGGACGATCGCTCGCGGCCCACTCCGGTCCGCTCGGCCACCGCCCAGGTTTCAGCTGGCCCACACGGAGATGTGGGACGCCCTGCTGGAGCGTGTCGCGCCCGCGGCCGGATCGGTGCGGAGCTGATGGTTCCGTCCTCACGCGACCGCTGGTATCCTCTGCTCCGCGAAGGGGGATCGCGACGCGCGCGCCGTCCCGGCGCCGAGGAACTGCGGGACATGCAGGTCGGCGACGATGCACGGGCCAGTAGGCCCGCCGGCTGCGCGGTTTGCGGGGGTGTCAGCCCGGCCGCCGCGCGGTTCTGCATGCACTGCGGTGCGGCACTGCGCGATCGTGAGGGGCAAGGTGGTCCCGAGAGCGAGCGCAAGGTCGTCACGGTCCTCTACGCCGACCTGAGCGGATCCTTCGATCTCATCCGTGACGCCGACTGCGAGGAGGCTGCGGCCGTCCTCGACCGGGCGGTGGACGTCATGCGCCGCTCGGTGCGCCGCTTCGGCGGCTTCGTCGCGCAGAACCTCGGCGACGGCATCATGGCGCTGTTCGGAGCGCCCGTGGCCGTGGAGGACCACGCCGCGCGCGCCGCCTACGCTGCGCTCGACATGCTGGGGGGCATCGAGCGCTTCAACCGGGAGAGCCCGGAACGGGTGGCGCTTCGGCTACGGGTCGGCCTCAACACCGGCGAGACGATGGTCCGCGCCGTCGAGGACGACACGGACCTGCATTACAGCGCCGTCGGCTCGGTCAATCATCTCGCCGCGCGCATGGAGCAGTCGGCGGCGCCGGGGACGATCCGAGTCGCCGGCCATACCGCGCGGTTGCTCGGCCCGTTGTTCCGGCTGCGCCCGCTCGGCTCACTGTCCATCGCCGGGCTGGCCGAGCCGGTGATCGCATTCGAGTTGCTCGGTGCCGAGCCGTGGCAGGGCAGCTTCCGCGTGCGCTCCGGGCACGGCCTGACGCCCTTTGTCGCCCGTGACGCGGAACGCGACGAGGTCGAGCTCGCGATCCGCGCCGGCCTGTCGGGCTCGGGCGCAGCGGTCACGGTGGTCGGCGAGGCGGGCGTCGGCAAGTCACGCCTTGTCCATGAAGCTCTCGCTCGGGCACTACCGCCGCAAGGGATGGCGTTTACGAGCGGTGGCCTGGCGTTCGGCGAGGTCGCGCCCTGGCTTCCGATTGCCAGCGTCCTGCGGCGGCTTTTCGCCATCGAGGAGGCCGACGCCGCGGCCGCCGCGGCGGCGCAACTGCGTGACGGGCTCGATCGGCTCGGCCTGGCCGAGGCGGGCCTTGAGCTTCCCCTCTTGGCCTGCCTCGATCTGGCCGGTGGCGAGGCGGCATGGCTCGCGCTGGACGCAGCGACCCGTCGCAACCGCGTCCACTACGCTCTCGATCGCCTGCTCGACGCGCTGGCGCTCCGCACCCCCTTGGCGCTGGTCGTCGAGGACCTGCACTGGGTGGACAGGGAGACGCTGGGCTACCTGGATCGCCTGACGCTGACGCTCGGCGGCCGCCGCTTCACGCTGGTCATGACCGCACGGCCCGGCTTCACGCCACCCTGGACTGGGCGCAGCGGTTGCGTTGTGGTGCCTCTCGAGCCGATGGGCGAGGACGCGATCACGGCGGTCGTCGACGCCATCATGGGCCGCGATCGGTCGCTCGACGCGCTCAAGCACGAGCTGGCACGGCGGGTCGCCGGCAACCCGTTCTTCGCCGAGGAGTCGGTCCGCGAGCTCGTCGATCTCGGTTGGCTCAGCGGCGACCCCGGTGCGTTGCGGCTCGCGCGCCCGCTCCACGCGATCCCCCTGCCGATCTCCGTCCGGGCGACCGTTGCGGCGCGGATCGACAGGCTGCCGCTCGCCGATCGCGCCGTCCTGCGCGCGGCGGCGACCATCGGCGAGGTGGTCGACCCGCTGCTGCTTGAGCAGGTTGCCGGGGTCACAGCGGAATCCCTGGACAGCAGCGTGCGGCGGCTGGTCACCGCCGACTTCCTCCGCCCGAGCGTCGAGCCAGGACGCCAGGGGCTCCGCTTCCGCCATGCGCTGACTGCCGAGATCGCCTACGAGGGCATTCTTCATCGGCATCGGCGCAACCTGCACCGGCGGGCCGTCGGCGCGCTCGACGGGCGGTTGCCGGAACTCTCCACCGAGCGGCTCGCCGCCCTGGCGCGGCATGCGTTCGCCGCGGAGCTGTGGCCCCAGGCCTTTGCCGCCTATCGGGAGGTCGCCCAGCGTGCCCTGGCGCGCTCGGCGGCGCAGGACGTGTGGGTGGCCTGCGATCGCGCCGAGGCCGCGCTCGAGGCCATGCCGGCGCGTGACCGGCCGGGCGGGGCGGCGGTCGACATCACCTTCCTCCGCGCTGACGCGTGCTTCGCATCGGGCGCCCACGAGCGGCTCAGGACCGAGAATGAGCGGGCCCTCGCGCTGGCCCGTGAGACCGGCGACGCCCGCCGGCTCGCACAGGCGCTGACGCGCCGGGCGATCGGCCACTGGATCCGCGGCGAGCTTGCCGAGAACATCCGCTCGAGCCAGGAGGCGTGCGAGATCGCCGAGCGCCTCGACGATCTCGATCTGCGCATCAACACGACGCTGCGCCTGTGCATGGCGTACCAGGCGCACGGCATGTATGAGCGGACCGTGGAGCCCTTCGAGTGGGTGCGGCGCGAGCTGCCACGCGACCGGCTCGACGATCTCTTCAATCTCAACGCGCTGCCTTCGGTCATCTGCACCACGGCTTTGGCCCGGAGTCTCGGCGAGCTGTCCGAGTTCGACCGGGGCGCGGCGGTCGGCGCCGAGGGGCTGGAGCGCGCGCTCGCGTCCGGCCACCGCTTCTCGATTGCCTATGCCTGCCGCGAGGTCGGGATGCTGCACCTGCGCGGCGAACGGTTCGTTGCCGCCTGCGAGGTGCTGGCCCGGGGGCTCGAGATCGTCGAGCCGGTTCCGAACCACGTGCTGTTCCCCGCGATCGCGTCGGCCTACGGCTTTGTCCTTGGCATGCGTGGCGAAGTCGATCGTGGCCGCGCCCTCATCGAAGAAGCCGAGCGGCGCGCCGAGGCGATGGGGGTGCGGATCCGGCGCTCGCAGCAATGCACTTGGCTCGCCGAGCTGCTGCTGCTGTCCGGCGAGCGCGCGCGGGCCCGCGAGCTGGCCGAGCGTGCCGTCGCGCTGGCCCGTGCCTGCGAGGAGCGCGGCAACGAGGCGTGGGCCTGGCTCACCCGGGCACGCATCGAGGAGGATGGCCTTGGGCGCTGCGGCGAGCAGCATCGCGAGGCGATCGGGCGTGCCAGTGCCCTGGCGCAGGAGTACCGTCTCCTTACGCTGCAGGCCTCGCTGCGGCGATCGCGCCTGCCGCCCGTGGCGGCGTCGGCCTGACCGCGCATGGCCCCGTTCGCCACCTGCGAAGTCTGCGCCGACCGCGAGGACATGACCGTCCTCCTGGAGCCGCTGCTGCAGCGGCCTACGCCGGACGACCGCTGGGACTACTTGGCGGATCGCTGGGCGCCCGGCGCTGCAGATGACGCTGCGATCCTGCATCAGACCGCGGATTTCGACCGCCGGTTGCGGCTGCTGCGCGAGGACGTCGAGGGATCGACACGGCTGTACGAGTTCCAACGGATCTGGGCGAGCACCGAGGGCGTCGGGGTGCGGGTGGCGGTGCTCGACAACGGCGTCGACCGGACCCACCCGGCTCTGGCCGACGCGGTGGTCGAGCACGCCTCGTTTCTCGACCGCCAACATGTCGTCGATCCGGCGGGCGTGCTCCGGCGTGCCCATCATGGCACGCACTGTGCCGGCATCATCGCCGCGCGACCGCTACCGAAAGAGGGCCGCTACGGCCCGGTGGCGGAGCTGATCCCGGCGCGGGGTGTGGCGCCCAGGGCCGAGATCCTCGATGCCTGCTGCCTGCATCCTGACGGCTTCGGCTTCATGGACGAGGTCGCCGCCGCGATCTACTGGGCGCTGAACAAGAAGGCCCATGTGATCTCGATGTCGATCCAGTCGCGGGCCTCCGATCCGGCTCTCTACGAGGCCGTCTACACCGCGCTGCGGCGCGGTTGCATCGTCATTTGCGCCGCCGGCAACTACGGAAAGCTCTACCGGAAGAACGTCGGCTATCCCGGCCGCTACGGGGGCGTCATCACCATCGCCGCGCACGACCGATCCGGGGTGCCGGTGAGCTTCTCCGCGAGCGGTGGCGAGATCGACTTCAGCGCGCCGGGCGAGGGGATCTGGTCGACCATCCCCGCTGGCTACGGCCGTTACAGCGGCACATCCATGGCAGCCCCGTTCGTCGCCGGCATCGCCGCGCTGCTGCTCGCCAAGCATCACCAGGCCGACCAGCGGCGGGATGAGATCATCGCGACTCTGCGGTCGCTCGACGAGAAGGTCGGCGGGGCGATCCTCGGCGAGCTGCGCGCCGTTGGGCGCGCCGCGAACGGCATCGATGCCGGCGTTGTCGAATGGCTGTTCGACTTCGAGAGTGCAGAGGCGGAACTCACGGCGCGTTGGCAGCGGCTGCGGGCGATCGTGAGCCCGCTGAGTACCGGCTCGGTGCGCCGGCTGATGGCGCTACGGCGTGACGCGCTCGGGCGTGCCCCGTACAACGACACGCCGATCCTCAACACCGAGGACTTCAAGGACCATCTGCTCGCGATGGCCGCCAATCCGGGCGCGCACGACCGCTTCGCAGGCTACGGTCCGCTCTGGCCGGCCTCCTACTTCCGGAGCCGGCCCAGCATCCTTGATACGTGAACGCCACGGCGCTCGTGCGGTGGCCAGCTCGGGAGGGAAACGATGGCGAAGGTGACCGGTCTGCTGATCCGCACCGCGGACGGCGCCACCTACTTCATCAAGGGCGGGATCGCCGGCGACAAGCAGCAGGTCGACACCGGCGACAAGGTGTTCCTGGTTCCCGATGCCGAGCTGAAGGCGGCCGAGACCAAGGCGCAACAGGACGCCGTTGCCGCGGGCCATGGCGATGCGGCCCAGGTCGGGCCGTTCCTCGCGCAGATCTTCAATGTCGAGTTGGACACGGGGAGCGGAGGCGCCGCCAAGGTCGCCGGCACGGCGACGGACTCGCGGCATTGACACGTCCGACCTGACTCGACCCGGGGGAAGTCGTCCGCGCGCCCCGGTGAACTGGCGCGCGCGGGACGTCTCGACGGTGGTCGCGCTTGCCCGTGCGCTCGCGCCGCGGATCGGCGTCACCCGAGTGGCGGATGTCACCGGGCTCGACCGGATCGGTATCCCGGTCGTCATGGTGGTCCGACCGAACGCCCGGGGCGCGGCGGTCAGCCAGGGCAAGGGCTGCGATCTCGCCGCGAGCACGGCGTCGGGGCTGATGGAAGCGGTCGAGGCGTGGCACGCCGAGCACCTCGTGCTCGAGCCGCGCCTGGCGAGCTATGAGACCATCGCCGCCGAAGCGCCGATCCTCGACGTGACACGGCTGCCGCCCCGGCGGCAGAGCGCTTGGCGGCCCGACCTGCCGATGTGGTGGGTCGAGGGGCGCGATCTGCTCGGCGGCGGCCCCGTCTGGGTGCCGCATCAGCTCGTCCATGGTGACTACCGCCTGCCGCCGCCGCCGGGCACGTCCTGCTTCTGCGCCAGCTCGAACGGGCTCGCCGCCGGCTCGGAACCATCCGAGGCGCTGCTCCACGCGCTGTGCGAGGTGATCGAGCGGGATGCCGTGGCGCTGTGGCACGCCTCGCCGGCCGCCCGGCGCGACGCGGCACGGATCGACTTGGCCACGGTCGACGACCCCGCCGCCGCGGCGCTTCTCGCCCGCCTCGAGGCTGCGGACATGGCGGTGGCCGTATGGGACGTCACCAGCGACGTGGGCGTGCCTGCTTTTCGTGCGGAGATCGCCGAGCGCGGCGCCCGCTTGCCCTGGTTCCATGCGGCGCCCTTCGCCGGTGCGGGTTGCCATCCAAGCTCCGGCGTGGCGCTCTGCCGCGCGCTCACCGAGGCGGCGCAGTCGCGGCTGACGGTGATCGCCGGCGCGCGCGACGATCTCGACGACTCGAGTTATGGCCACGGTCAGCATCACGCCCGTAACGCACGCCTTCGGGCCCAGCTCGTCCGCGGTCCGACGCCGGTCGCCTTCCGTGCCTGCTTGTCTATGCCCGAGACGGACCTGACGGGCGCCCTCCACGGTGTGTTGCGGCGCCTGCGCGCCGTCGGCGTGTCGCAGGTGGCGGCGGTGGACCTGAGCCGCTCCGAGTTCGATATCGCGGTCGTACGGGTCGTCGTGCCCGGACTCGAGACGAGTTGCGAACACCCGTTCTACCTGCCGGGCGCTCGCGCGCGCGCGGTGATGGGTCCCGTGAGCGTGCGACCGATCGCCCGACGCATGTTCTGAGACGCTGCTGCGTCGATTCGTGTAGGGTCAGGGTGGCGAGATGGGAGGCCCGGCGTGAAGGAGCACCATCTGGCGATCCTGCGCCGCCACATGGTGGAGGTGATCGCGATCCATGCCGAGCTCAGCGAGGAGCTGATCGGCCGCGCACAGCTCGACCCGCGGGTGATCGCCGCCATGGAGGAGGTGCCGCGGCATCTGTTCGTGCCGGAGCCGCTACGCGCGCTCGCCTACCAGGACACGCCGCTGCCGATCGGGTTCGAGAAGACGATCTCCCAGCCGTTCATCGTCGCCTTGATGACCGACCTGCTCGCCGTCGAGCCGTCCTCGCGCGTCCTGGAGGTGGGCACCGGGCTCGGCTATCAGGCGGCGGTCCTGTCGCGGCTCGTCGCGCATGTCTGGACCATCGAGATCATCGAGGAGCTCGCGCAGTCGGCGGAGAGCAGGCTCGCAGCGCTGGGCTACGGCAACGTCACGATCCGCATCGGCGACGGGACGTCGGGCTGGGCCGAGCACGCGCCGTTCGACCGGATCCTGGTCGCCGCCGGGGCCGAGGACGTCCCAGGGCCGCTGCTCGAGCAGCTCGCGCCGGGTGGGCGAATGGTGATCCCGACCGGGCCCCAGGATCGTCAGCAATTGACCCTCATTCTCAAGGGACCAACGGGGACAGTGCGGTCCACGGCAATCATGCCGGTGCGTTTTGGCGCGCTGGAGACCGTGCGCTGATCGAGGCGTCGGCGTTGTGGTGGACGGGGCCACTGCGCGCCGAGCTGCGCGCCGAGGGGGTCTCCAGCCCGGGCCCCGCCGAGGTGCTGGTACGAACCCGCTTCAGTGGGGTGAGCCGCGGCACGGAGCGCGTGATCGCCAGCGGTGGCGTCCCCGAGGACGAGCGCCTCACGATGCGCGCACCGTTCCAGGACGGTGAGTTCCCGTTTCCGGTCAAGTACGGTTACGCCGCCGTCGGTCGCGTGGTCGAGGGCGGGGGTGAGCTGTGCGGTCGTGACGTCCTCGCGCTGCACCCCCACCAGACCGCCTTCACGGTGCCGGCGGATGCCGTGGTTCCGCTGCCCGAGGCAGTGCCGGCCGGGCGCGCCGTGCTCGGCCCGAACATGGAGACGGCGCTGAACGCGCTGTGGGACGGTGCGGCAACGGCGGGCCAGAGGATATTGGTGTTCGGTGCGGGCGTCGTCGGCTGCCTGATCGCCTATCTCGCGGCCAGGCTGCCGGGCACGACGGTCACACTCGCCGATCCGCTGCCGTCGCGCGCCGAAATCGCCGGCCGGCTCGGCGCCCGCTTCACCGCGCCCGAACGCGCGCCGGGAGACGCCGATCTCGTCGTCGAGGCGAGCGGCAATCCCGCGGCCTTGGCGCTGGCTCTCGAAGTCGCCGGTTTTGAGGCCACGATCCTGGTGGTCGGTTGGTACGGTTCGCGCCAGGCGACCTTGCCGCTGGGCGGCGCGTTCCACTCGCGCCGGCTGCGCATCGTGTCCTCACAGGTCGGCAGCGTCGCGGGTAGTCATCGGCCGCGGTGGAGCGCACGTCGGCGGCTCGAGCTGGCCTTGGCCCTGCTCGCGGATCCAGTGCTGGACCGGCTGATCGACAGCGAGTGCAGCTTCGCGCGGCTCCCCGAAATCCTGCCCGCGCTGCTGACGCGCGCCGAGGGCGGGCTGTGCCATCGGGTAACCTACAGCGAGGAGGAGGGGTGAGACCGATGTATACCGTGCGGGTTCGCGACCACGTGATGATCGCACACAGCTTCAAGGGCGAGGTGTTCGGGCCGGCGCAGCGGCTGCACGGCGCCACGTTCGTCATCGACGTCGAGTTCCGCCGAGACGAGCTGGACGAGAACGGGATCGTGGTCGACATCGGTCGCGCCCACGACGTGCTGAAGGCGACGCTCGCCCGGATCAACTATCGCAACCTCGACGAGCTGCCCGAGTTCGCCGGGCGCAACACCACCACCGAGGTGATCGCGCGGTGGGTGTTCGAGGCGATGCGGGCAGCGGTCGCCGACGGCTCGCTGGGTCCCGGGGCGGATGCGCTACGCTCGATCAAGGTCGAGATCGGCGAGAGTCATGTCGCCTGGGCCGGCTACGAAGGCGCGATCGGTTGAGCCAGCGGACCCTGATCTTCGCCGTTCCCGGTGATCCCGACCAGCGCTCCGGCGGTTACCTCTACGACAAGCGCTTGGCGCACGAGCTCGCGGCGGCCGGCTGGCGCGTCGTTCACCTCCGTCTCCCGAGCTCCTTTCCGCAACCATCTCCTGCCGACCTCGCGGCGACCGCGGCCGCCCTTGCCGACCTTCCCGATGACAGCGTCGTCCTGATCGACGGCCTCGCATTCGCCGCGATGCCGGCGATCGCCGCCGCTCAGGCGGTGCGGCTGAGGCTCGTGGCGTTGGTCCACCATCCCGTCGGGCTCGAGACGGGGCTCCCCGCCGAGCGCGCTGAGCGACTCCTGGAGAGCGAGCGAGCCGCGTTGCGGTTGGCCGAGGCGATCGTGGTCACATCAACAACCACGGCTCGCACGCTCGTCCGGGACTTCGAGGTCGCTGACGAACGCATCACCGTTGCCCCGCCCGGGACCGACCGCGCTCCGCTCGCACGCGGCAGCGGCGGAGCCGTCCCAGCACTCCTTGCCGTGGGCGCGGTGATCCCGCGCAAGGCCCTGGATCGGCTGGTCGCGGCTCTGGTGCCGCTACAGCACCTCCCGTGGCGTCTCGAGATCGCCGGGAGTCTCGAGCGCGACCGCAAGTCGGTCGCTGCCTTGCGGGCGGCGATCGCGGGCCTCCACGACCCGGGGCGGGTGCGGCTCCTCGGCGAACTCGACAGCGACGACCTGGGCCGCGCCTACGATCGCACCGATCTGTTCATCTCGTCATCTATATATGAGGGTTATGGCATGGCCGTGGCCGAGGCGGTGGCGCGCGGGCTACCGGTGGTCGCGGTAGCCGGCGGCGCGCTCGTCGACTGGCTCGACCGTGACGCGGGCCTGCTGGTCGCGTCGAGCGATCCGCAGGCGCTGACGCCCGCATTGGCGCGGGTGGTCGCGGATCCGCAGGAGCGCGCCAGGCTGCGTCGCGGCGCGCTTGCGGCACGCGAGCGGCTACCACGCTGGGACGACACGGCGCGCATCGTCGCCGGGACCTTGAACCGCGTCGCGCGGTCGTGAGCGGCTCGTTCACCGCAGACTGGCTTGCCCTTCGCGAGCCGTACGACCACGCTGCTCGGAACGCGGGGCTTGCCGAGCAGCTCCGAGCCTGGGCGGCGCCCCGCGCGACGCTCGAGGTCGTCGATCTCGGTGCCGGCCTCGGGTCGAACCTGCGCTGGCTCGCGCCCCGGCTGGGCGTGGTCCAGCGCTGGCGGCTGGTCGAGAACGATCCGTTCCTTGTCACGCTCGGGACGTCCCGGTTTCCGGAGGCGTCTTATGTCATGGCCGACCTGCACCGTGATCTCGAAGAGGTTCTGAGCGGACCACTCGACGTGGTGACTTCGTCGGCGCTGATCGACCTCGTGTCGCGCGCTTGGCTGGAGCGCCTCATTGCTATCGCGGCGGCCCGCGGTTGCGCGCTCCTCATCGCGCTGACCTATGACGGGTCGATCGAGCTGTGGCCCGCCGACCCGCTCGATGGTCTGCTGGTCGAGTGGCTCAACCGCCACCAGCGCCGCGACAAGGGCTTCGGTCCGGCCCTCGGCCCGACGGCGTCAGCGGTCCTTCTCGGCCTGCTGGCGGCCCTGGAAGGAGAGATCCGTCGCAGCGCGTCGCCGTGGCTGCTCACGCCGACGGACGCCGCCTTGCAGAGCGCGCTGGTCACCGGCTGGGCGCAGGCCGCCACCGAGGTCGCGCCGGACGACGCGGAGGCGATCGCCGGATGGCGGGAACGCAGGCTTCTCTGGATCACCGAGGGTCGCTCGTCGATGCGCGTCGGGCACGAGGACCTTCTCTGGCTGCCTCCCGGCTGACTTGCGGATCGCCGCCAAGGTGACAGACGAACAGGCGATCCTGACCGAGCGGGATGATCGTGGCGCGCAGACGTATCGCCTCGTTCATCGTCGCGATCTCAGGCAGGACGAGGGCAGGGCGGCCCGATCCGATCACCACCGGCGCCACGCAGTAATGAAGCAGGTCGACCAGCCCCGCGGCGAGAAACGCGGAGACTGTGCGTCCGCCGCCCTCGATCATGACACGCCGCAGGCCGCGGGCGCTCAGGGCGGCCAGCACGTCGCGTGGATCGAACTGGCCATGCTCGACGCGCAGCTGGACGACCTCCACACCGATCGGCGCGGTCCGCTGGCTCGACCGCAACCACAGCGTCGCCGGCGGCGTGTCACGAAACACGCGAAGTCGGTCCGGCAGCGTTCCGCGAGGGTCGAGGACGACGCGGACGGGCGAGCGCCCGGCGACATGCCGCACCGTGAGCTGCGGATCGTCCGCCGCCGCCGTGCCGCCGCCGACGACCACCGCGTCAGCGAGCGCCCGCAGCCGGTGCATGTGCACGAGATCCGCTTGCCCGGTGACCCAGGTGGAGTGGCCGGATTCGGTGGCGATCCGGCCGTCGAGACTCGCGCCCAGATGCGCGAGCACCACGGGTCGGCTGCTGCCGCGCGTGAGGAACTCAACGTAACTGGCCCACAGGCGGCGTCCGGCGCCGCGCAGATTTGCTGGCGCAGCCGTTGGTTCGGCCGCGGCGTCACGCGCCGCGAGGAGCGCCGGCCAAGCCCGGTCGAGCGCGGTCAAGCGCGGTCGACCCGCTCGGCGTAGATGTCGCCCGACGGAGCCTGCAGTGGTGCGTTGTTGATCCACGTCGTCAGTGCGCCGGCATCGATCCAGTCCGACCAGACGAACCGCATCGTCTCGCCAACGGACAGGTTGAACCGATATCGGCCGACCTCGGTCAGCCGCCGCACGGCCGCGAGCGCGGGCTCCTTGAAGGCAGGCAGCAGCTCGAAGGACAGGGCAGGGATCGGCGAACTCAGGCCAGCCAGGACGGCATCCTCCATGCCTTCAACGTCGATCTTGACGAAGCCTGGCTGCCCATGTCGTGCGATCAGGGTGTCGAGCGTGAACGCCGGTACCGCGACCCGTTCATCCCAGCGCACCCCACGGAACGAATCGACAAGGGCGACCGCGTCGCGAAATCGCGTCGAGGTGGTCGAGACGGTAGGCGTCAGCCGGCTGACGGCGAGTTCCAGGGTCCCGTTGACCGCTCCGACCGCGGCCGGAAGCACCGTCACCATCGGGTCACGCCGGAACATCCGTGCGAGCAGTGCTGCGAGCCGTGGCTGGGGCTCGATCGCGACGACTCGCGCCCCGAGCGCGCGGAAGGTGCGCGTCCGGTTGCCGACATGCGCGCCGACGTCGAAGCAGACATCGCCAGGACGGACGAACCGCCGGTACATCGCCTGAAGGCGACGCTGCTGGCCCGGCTTCAGGTGGTAGATCACGATTGATCGGGCGACACCCAGGACATCGCGCGGCCGCCACGCACTCACTCGGCTAGAGGTCGCGTCCACACTGCTAGCCCAGCTCAGGTCCCGACGGGCAGCGGTCGCGCGGCCGCGGACACGAGATCGCGCAGCAGGTGTCCACTGCGTGTCGCCTTCGTCAAAAGGTAGGCGCGGTTGTGCTCGTTGGCAGGAACGCAGTGCGAGATATGCTCGACGATCGCCACACCGTGGCGCTCGAGCACGCTGAGCTTGTCCGGGTTGTTGGTCAGCAGCCGAACACGGGTGATCTCGAGCTGCCGCAGCATCGAGGCGGCGAGCGAGAAATCCCGCTCGTCGTCGCGAAATCCGAGGTGGGTGTTGGCGTCGACGGTGTCGAGCCCGCGCTCCTGCAGCTCGTAGGCGCGCAGCTTGTTGAGCAGCCCGATGCCGCGGCCCTCCTGGCGCAGGTAGAGCAGCACCCCGGCGCCGTCGGCCGCCATTCGTGTCAGCGCCATGCGCAGTTGTTGGCCGCAGTCGCAGCGCAGCGAGCCGAACACGTCGCCCGTCAGGCACTCGGAGTGGATCCGGCACAGGGGGGCGTCGCGCGCACCCAGGTCGCCGATCACGAGAGCGAGATGTTCGGCCGGCTCGGTCGCGGCGCGGAACGCGAACAGCCGCGCGGCATTCGTTCCCGGGATGGGGAGTCGCACCGTGACACCCAGGGTGAGCGGTTCGGTCGTTCCCGCGGTCGAGCGAGCCAGCTCCACGCCGGGCAAGCGCAGCGTCGGCGCGGCACGCCCTCCACGGGCTCGCTCCAGCACCGCCGGGAGCAGGCCGGCCTGCTTTGCGAGCATCACCGCCGCCTCGGCGGCGGCGCTCGCCGGATAAGAACGCCGGCCACTCGGCATGACCACCCGGTCGCGACACCCGGCCAGCGCCTCGACGTCGTCGCCCGGCTGGAGCGGGATCGTAAGGCACCCGTCGAGCCAGGCGGCGATCCCCAGCCGCGAGGCGCGCGCACCCGTGAGAACCACGGCCGTGCCCCCATCCACCTCGATCCAGCGGCGCCACTCCGCCGCCCCCGTGGCGTCGATCGCGGCATAGAGGGCCCCGTTCGGGTCGTCGTCGAAAGCGATGCTGCCGCCCGCGCGAAGCACGCTCTCCGCTGCGGAGAGCATCGCCATTTCGGCAGCGACCACGCGCCGGCTCGTCATTCTCGATCCGATCCCGAGGCTCAAATCCCGTCAGCCGTCCGAATCCCGCCGGACCCGTTGGCCGTGTGGATTTCGCGCGAATGTCACACAGGTCAACAGCGGTTTGCGGACATTGTTCCATCGCCTACCGTCACGACCGACATGCGGATCGCATCCTTCCTGGAACCAGGGCCCGGCCGGCTCGGCGCGATCGTCTTTGTGCCCGCCACGGGTGCGTTCGTACTGACTCTGGCTCTCTCGGCCGGCCTCGCCGGCACCCTCGGTGTCTCACTGCTGTGGGCGATTTTCCTCGCCTGCGTCCCGATGATCGTCGCGCTGGCCGCCCATCATGTCAGAGCGGAGCACCGTTTCGGCTTGGCGAATGCCGTCACCTTGGTTCGGGCCGGGCTGGCCGCGGCCCTTGCCGCGCCGCTCTTCCAGCCGATTCCTGTCGACCCCTCCTGGCCGCTCCTCACCATCGCGCTGCTGCTTGTCACGCTCGACGGGCTGGACGGATGGATCGCCCGGCGACGTGGTGAAGTGACCGCATTCGGTGCCCGATTTGACATGGAGGCGGACACGCTGCTGCTGGCCGTGCTCGCATTGCTCGTTCTGGTGAGCGGGCGGGCCGGTGTCTGGCTCCTGCTGGCCCCCGCATTCCGCCCGCTGTTCCTGCTCGGCGGCCGCATCTGGCCGTCTCTGACGGCGCCGCTGCCGCCGAGCATGCGCCGCAAGTTCTGCTGCGTCGCGCCCTTGCTCATGCTCGCCATCGCGCTGGCCCCGTCTACCGGCCAGACGACCGCCGCACTGCTGGCGCTGTCTGCCGTTCTGATGCTTGGTGGGTCCTTCGCCGTCGATCTGCGCTGGCTGGTTAGCCACCGCGCCGAGGGTTCGGCGCGGTGATGCGCACCGTCATCGTCGGGGCGGCCTTTCTCCTGCTCGCGCTCGGCTTGAACCTGCCGACCTCCCTCGCCGATCTCGGCCGTCTCGGAACCTGGGCCATCCCACTCGAGCTGCTGCTGGCCGCCACCCTGGTCGCCTGGACCCGAGGCCGCTGGCGCGGGGCCGCGCTCGTCGCCGCCTGCGCGCTGCTCGCTTGGTTCATCGTCTTTCGTATCGTCGACTGGGCGGTCTGGCAGGCCATGGGACGGCCGGTGACATTGGCGCTCGACCTGCCGCTGCTGCCGTCGCTGGTCGAGGTGGCGCGCGAAAGCCTCGGTCCGCTCGCGGTGGCGGCGCTGGTGCTCGGCAGCTTCACTTCGTTGTTGGTCGTCGGCGCCGTCGCCTTCAACGCGCTGTCAGCGGTCGCGCGTTTACCGCACGCCCGGGCCTGGACCTCGCTCGCGCTGCTGGCAGCCGGCGCCGGCGTTGCGGCCGGAGCCAATACGCCGCGCCACCCGCGCGCTGAGCTGCCGCTCGTCAGCCATCACGGCCTACATCAAGCCCGTGCGCAGATCGCGCGGGCCGCCGCGGCAGCGGATGCCGAACGCCGCTGGACGCAGACACGGCAGCGTGACGCCGATCGCGGACTGGCTGGTGCCGACCTGCTCGGGCGCCTGCGAGATGTCGATGTCTGGCTGGTGTTCGTCGAATCGTACGGTCGAACCGTCCTCGAGGCCGCGGACCTCGCGCCGGTCGTCGGACCGGCCCTGGCCCGGCTCGAGCGTGCCGTCGGCGATGCCGGTCTCCTTGCCGCGTCCGGCTGGATGGACTCGCCTGCGGTCGGCGGCCAGTCCTGGCTCGCGCACGCCACCTTGGTGAGCGGCTTTCGCACCGAGGACGAGACTGGCCACGCCGTCTACCGCCGGCACGCCGAGGCGGATCTGGCCCACCTCTTCGCCCGGGCCGGTCACCGGCCGGTGCTGGTCGTGCCCGGCATGACGCGCCCTTACCCCGAGGCGCTCCATCGCTTCGGCTTCGCGCAGGTACTCACCGCGCTCGATCTCGGCTATGCGGGCCCGCGCTTCGACTGGGTCACGATGCCCGACCAGTTCGTCCTCGACGCGGTCTGGCGCCGACTGACAGCCGACCAGGGGCCGCCGGCCTATGTGCAGGTCGCCTTGGTCGGCAGCCACGCGCCCTTCACGCCGCGGCCGACGCTGGTGGACGACTGGTCGGCCATCGGGGATGGAGCCATCTACGCCCGCCTGCCGCAGCATGGCGACGCCGCAGCGATCGTATGGCGATCACGCGACGCGATCCGCGCCGCCTACGGCGAGGTCATGGCCCTGACGCTGGACACCCTGGCCGGCTTCGCGCCGCGCTTATCCGACCGAGATGCACTGCTCATCCTGGTCGGCGACCATGAGCCGGCGGCGATCGTGACCGGCGATCCGGCGGCCCGAGTGGTTCCGATGCACGTGCTGACCAGCGATCACGCCCTGCTCCAGCCGTTTCTCGACTGGGGCTTCACCTCCGGCATCCGCCCGACGCCGACTGCTCCGGTCCACGACATGGCCGAGTTCCGCGGCTTTCTGATCGAGGCTTTTGCCGCACACGCGACCAGCCACTCCAGGCGGCACGTCGGCGGCCTACGGGTCAGCAGTGCTCGAGCCGCGGCGCATGGTGCCGCCGCACCGGACTGATTCTTGGCCCTGTTGTTACCATGCCAATCGGTCTGTCCGGTGGTGTCGCCGGGCTGGCCCGTGCCCGGGCGTCGGATGAGCAACGCGCCCACCCCGCGGCGCGGCTGGGTAGGATGTCGGCCGCGCCGGGCAGAACGGCCTCGCGCGCGACACGTTCTCTGTGCCGACCGGGTGCCCCGGAGGTCGAAGGCGGCCGCGTGCCGTCGGCTCGCTCGGACACCTGCTGCTCGCCGCGCGATCGGTGCGAGACCGCTGGGGCTCTTCCCGCCCGGCTTGGTCCATGCCATGCGCAGCGGCCGTGATCGACCCGCCCGCCTGGCTCGCCCCACGTCTTGCCGCGCTGCATGCCGGCCCCCACCGCACGGGCTCGCTGATCGTGACCTTGTTCGGCGATGCGATCGTGCCGCGCGGCGGCGAAATCTCCGTCGGCTCGCTGCTCGCCGTCATGGCGGCCATGGGCATCGGCGAGGGTCCAGTACGAACCGCCGCGTCACGGCTTGCCGCCGAGGGCTGGCTCGAACGCCGGCGGGTCGGCCGCAACGCCTACTATCGCCTGGCCCGCTCCGGTGAGGCGGTGTTCACCGAGGCGACCCGGAGGATCTACGGACCGCCCCCCGCGCGCGAGCCCGGCGGACTCGTCCTTGTCGTGCTGGCGCACGAGGCGGAGCGCGAGCGGGCCCGGTTGGCCCTCGAAGCGGCAGGCTTCGCCCTCCTCTCGCCGGGGTTGTTCGTCGCCCCGCATGGCCGCGTGATGCCGGAGCTGCCTGGGCTTCTGCGACTCGAAGCCGCACCCGCGCCGGAGGTGGGGCCGGCGCTGGCCCGCCTCGCTTGGCCGCTGGACGCGATCGCCTCGCGCTACAGACGCTTTCTCGAGACTTGGCAGCCCGCGCTGGACACCGCCGAGCCGGTCTCGCCGTCGGTCGCCCTGGTCGGGCGGATTCTCTTGATCCACGACTATCGGCGGGCGGTTCTCAAGGACCCGCTCCTGCCACCGCCGCTGTTGCCCGGCGACTGGCCGAAGCCCGCGGCCCGCGTCCTCTGCGCTCGCCTCTGGCACCGTCTGCTGGAGCCGTCGGAGGCTTGGCTCGACGCCCACGGCGCGACCGAGCGCGGGCCGTTGCCGCCAGCCGGCGCGGCACTGCGGCGGCGCTTCGCCGACCTCTTGCCGGGATCGGCAGCCGCGAGCACGTCTTACAGGAGCTGAACGACAGGTCGATTTGCTGTAAGGTGTCGGAGGTGGCCAGGGAGATCGAGCGGTGTACAGCCAAGCGCTCAACGAACGGGTCGAAGGCCCCCGGGTGGTTGAGGACCCGGGGAAGGTCGCCGCTTTCGAGGCACGCATCGACGCCGAGGAGCGGATCGAGCCGAATGACTGGATGCCCGAGGCCTATCGCCGCACGCTCGTGCGCCAGATCAGCCAGCACGCCCATTCCGAGATCGTGGGCATGCTGCCCGAGGGCAACTGGATCACGCGCGCCCCATCGCTCCGGCGCAAGGCGGCACTCCTCGCCAAGGTTCAAGACGAGGGCGGCCACGGGCTCTATCTCTATGCTGCGGCCGAGACGCTCGGGGTCAGCCGCGAAGAGCTCTGCGAACAGCTTCTTACCGGCAAGGCGAAATACAGCTCGATCTTCAACTATCCGACGCTCACTTGGGCCGATATCGGCTGCATCGGCTGGCTGGTCGACGGCGCGGCGATCATGAACCAGATCCCCCTGTGTCGGACCTCTTACGGGCCCTATGCCCGGGCGATGATCCGGATCTGCAAGGAGGAGAGCTTCCACCAGCGCCAGGGCTATGAGATCATGCTCACCCTGTGCCGCGGCACGGCCGAGCAGAAGGCGATGGCGCAGGACGCGTTGAACCGCTGGTGGTGGCCATCCTTGATGATGTTCGGTCCACCTGACGCCGAGAGCCAGCACACCCAGCAGTCGATGCGCTGGAAGATCAAGCGGTTCACCAACGACGAGCTCCGCCAGAAGTTCGTCGACGCGACAGTGCCGCAGGGACACTACCTCGGCCTGACCTTCCCTGATCCGTTGCTTCGCTTTGACGAGTCGACGGGTCACTGGCGGTTCGGCGCGATCGACTGGGACGAGTTCAAGCGCGTGTTGGCGGGGTACGGACCCTGCAACCGCGAACGAATGGCCGCCCGCCGCACGGCCCACGCCGAGGGTGCCTGGGTCCGGGAGGCGGCGCTCGTCCATGCCGAGAAGCGCCGCTTGCGCGAGCAGGCTCAGAAGATCGCCGCGGAGTGATGATGATGGCCGAGCAGCCGATGCCACTCTGGGAAGTCTTCATCCGCTCGCGGACCGGGCTTGCGCATCGCCATGTAGGCTCGGTCCACGCGCCGGATGCGGGACTTGCGCTGGACGCGGCGCGCGACACCTACACCCGGCGCGGCGAGGGGCTGTCGATCTGGGTCGTACCGTCCTCGGCGATCACCGCCTCCGACCCGGCTGAGAAGGGGTCGCTCTTCGAGCCTACGGCCTCGAAGATCTACCGCCATCCGAGCTTCTACGACATTCCCGAAGAAGTCGGGCATATGTGAGCCGTCGCCACGACCGAGGAGGGCGCAGGTGACGACCATCCAACTCGAGGAGACGCCGCATCTCGCCTATCTGCTGCGGCTTGCCGACAGCGCGCTGATCAACGCGCACCGACTCTCCGAGTGGTGTGGTCACGCGCCGATGCTCGAGGAGGACTTGGCGCTCACCAACGTCGCCCTCGATCTGCTGGGCCAGGCGCGGCTTCTCTACGAGCACGCGGCCGCCGTGGACGGGAACGAGTGGCGCGAGGACGACCTCGCCTATCGGCGCGACGCGCCGCAGTTCCGCAACCTGCTGATCACCGAGCTGCCGCGGGGCGACTTCGCCTTCACGATCGTCCGCCAGGCGTTGCTGTCGGCCTTCTTCCACCCCTTCTGGCAGCGTGCGCAGGGCTCGACCGACCGCGCCCTGGCGGCCATCGCCGGCAAGGCGGAGAAGGAGGTCGCCTACCATCTGCGGCACAGCGGGGCCTGGCTGGTCCGGCTCGGCGATGGCACGGAGGAGAGCCGAAGACGCACGGTCGACGCGCTCGATGCGCTTTGGAGTTACACGGGCGAGCTGTTTGAGGTCGACCCGGTCGGCGAGGCGATGATCGAGGCAGGGATCGGTCCTGATCCCGAGACGATCCGGCCGGTCTTCGAGCAGACTATCGACCGGTTGGTCGACGAGGCGGGCCTCGCCCGACCCCCCGGCACCTGGATGCAATCCGGCGGGCTTCGGGGCGTCCATACCGAGCATCTCGGCCATCTGCTCGCGGTCATGCAGCATCTTCAGCGGGCCTATCCCGGAGCGGTGTGGTGACCACCCCTGGACCCGAAGAGCTCGAGCGGGCGATCGCGGCCGTCTCGGCCGTCCCCGATCCCGAGATCCCGTTCGTCTCGATCGCCGACCTCGGCATGGTTCGCGGTGTGCGGGTGGCCCCCGACGGCGTCGTCGAGGTCGACCTGTCGCCGACCTACTCCGGTTGTCCCGCCACTCCGGTGATCGCCGGGGAGGTCGCCCGCGCGGTCGAGGCCGCCGGCTGCGGGAATCCCCGCGTCAACCTGGTGCTGAGCCCGGCCTGGACGACGGACTGGATCACGCCGGAGGGCCGCCGAGCACTCGCATGCAACGGGATCGCACCACCGCAGCCGTGCCGGGCCCGAGAGGACGCGGTCGTCTGCCCGCGCTGCGGCAGCGAGGCGACCGAGGTGATTTCGGTGTTCGGCTCGACGCCTTGCAAGTCGCTCTGGCGCTGCCGGAGCTGCCGCGAGCCCTTCGAGCGCTTCAAGTGCTTGTGAGGCCGCCGGATCCGCGGGGCAACGAGGCGGGCGAGCCATGACCGACGGCCGCGCGCGCTTCCATCCGCTGCTCGTGACCGCGATCGAGCGGCTGACGGCCGACTCCGTGGCGGTCACCCTTGCCCCGCAATCCGAGGCAATCGAGCGGTTCCGCTTCCTCCCCGGCCAGCATCTCACCTTGCGGCGAACGATCGGGGGCGAGGAGGTGCGGCGGAGCTATTCGATCTGTGCCGATCCCGCCGAGGGCGTGTTGCGGGTCGGGATCAAGCGGGTGCCCGGCGGACGCTTCTCGACCTGGGCGAACGAGGAACTCGCGCCGGGCGACACGCTCGAGGCGCTGCCGCCCGAGGGCGGCTTCACGCTCGTTCCTGATTCGGCGCGGGCCCGCACGGTGCTGGCGCTCGCCGCCGGCTCGGGTATCACGCCGATCCTCGCGATCGCCACCGCCCTCCTGCGCAGCGAGCCGCGCTCGCAATTCGTGCTGCTCTACGGCAACCGCACGCGTGATGACATTATGTTCAAGAGCGCGCTCGAAGACCTCAAGGACCGCCATCTCGGCCGCCTCGCGCTGGTCCATCTTCTGTCACGCGAGGCCTCGGAGCTGCCGATCCTCCATGGCCGGATCGACCGGTCCCATCTCGAAACCCTGCTGCCGCGCCTCGCTCCGCCACCGACGGTCGATGCGGTCTATATCTGCGGTCCATCCAGGATGCCGGAGGAGGCCTCGGCAGCGCTCGCCGCGTTCGGCGTGCCCGCGGAGCGCATCCACATCGAGCGCTTCGTCCCGGCTGATGGGACCCCGCCAGCGCGGCGCAGCGCACCTGCGGCAGCCGACACCACGGCGGCGGCCCGGCTCCGCGTCACGCTCGACGGGATCACGCGCGAAATCGCCATGGCCGAGGGCGAGACCGTCCTCGAAGCGGTCCTGCGCGCCGGGATCGACGCTCCGTGGTCGTGCCGCGCCGGCATGTGCTGCACCTGCCGTGCCAGGCTCGACCAGGGCGAGGTCGCCATGGACCACAATTACTCGCTGCGCGACTGGGAGCTCGAAGCCGGCTACGTGCTCACCTGTCAGAGCCGGCCGAAGAGCTATCGCCTCGTGGTCGACTACGACGCCACCTGAGCGAGCGCTCGAGACGCGGGTGCGGCGCGCTCCGCTGCGATCGCGTGCCCTCCGCCGAGGACCAGTCGGGTGGAAAGCTCGGCGTAGGCACGCCGATCCAGGGGGCCGTCCTCGCGGAACCAGAGGAACGCCCAGTTGAGCATCCCGAACAGGCTCATGACGAGCGGCTTGAGGTGCCGCCGGTCGCCGGCGAGGCCCGGCACGGAATCGAGCAGTGCGTCGGTGAACAGGGCTACGAGCCGCCGCTCGAGCGCCCATAGTTCCTCGCGTACGGGCTCAGGCAGGAGCTTCAGGTGCGCGATCTGCACCTCGTGCTCGGCATCGGCGTCGCGATAGTGCTCGAGGAGCGCGATCGCCATGTCCGCCAGCCGACGATCGGCGGGGCGCTCGTCGGCCGCGGCAGCGGCCTCGACCGCGGTCAAAAGCTCGGTGAGATGGCGGCGTAGGAGATCTCCGAGGACCGCGTCCTTGTCGCGGTAGTAGTGATAGACCAGCGACTTCGCGACACCGGCTGCCGCCCCGATCATGGCGAGCGAGGTCCGGTCGTAGCCGTGCCGAGCGAAGAGCGGCGCGGCGACCTCGAGGATGCGTCTGCGCTTGACCTCGTAGTCGGTCGAACGGGGTCGTCCCACCCGGCTCAGTCCTTGGGACGCAGATCGACGATCCGTCTGGCCTTGCCGATCGAGCGCTCGATCGCTCCCGGATCGACCACCTCGACCGCACAGGTCACGCCGATCACGCTCTTGACGTGATGGGCGAACCGCTCGGCGAGGATCGTTCGGGCTTCGTGCGCGGCGGCCTTGGGGGCCGCCTCGACCCGTACGGTGAGCTGATCGAGGCGGCCTTCGCGCGTCACCTTGAGCTCGTAGTGCGGGGCGAGGCCATCGGTCGCCAGGATCTGCTCCTCGATCTGCGAGGGGAACAGGTTGACGCCGCGGATGATCAGCATGTCGTCGCTGCGGCCGGTGATCTTCTGGGCTCGCCGCATCGACGGGCGTGCCGTGCCGGGCATCAGCCGGGTGAGGTCACGGGTGCGGTAGCGGATCACCGGCATCGCCTCCTTGGTGAGGCTGGTGAAGACGAGCTCGCCGAACGAGCCCTCGGGCAGCACCTCGCCGGTCGCCGGGTCGATGATCTCAGGATAGAAGTGGTCCTCCCAGACGTGCAGACCGTCCTTGGTCTCGACGCACTCGTTGGCGACCCCGGGACCGATCACCTCCGACAGCCCGTAGATGTCGACCGCATGCATGTCGAAGCTCTCTTCGATCTCGCCACGCATCGGATCGGTCCAGGGCTCGGCGCCGAAGATGCCGATCCTCAGCGAGCAGGCGCGCGGGTCTTTGCCCTGCCGGTGGAACTCGTCGAGGATCGCCAGCATGTAGGAGGGCGTTACCATGATGATGTCGGGCTTGAGGTCCTCGATCAGGAGGACCTGCCGTTCGGTCATGCCGCCCGAGACCGGGATCACGGTGCAGCCCAGCCGCTCGGCTCCGTAGTGCGCGCCGAGGCCGCCCGTGAACAGGCCGTAGCCATAGGCGACGTGGACGACCATGCCAGGGCGGCCGCCCGAGGCGCGGATCGAACGGGCCACGACCTCCGCCCAGATCTCGATGTCGTTCCTCGTGTAGCCCACGACGGTCGGCTTACCGGTGGTGCCCGAGGAGGCATGCACGCGGACGACCTCGTGACGCGGGACGGCGAGGAGGCCGAAGGGATAGGTCGCCCGTAGATCCTGCTTGGTCGTGAATGGGAATTTCCGCAGATCCTCGAGCGCGCGGAGATCGTTCGGATGGACACCGTGGGCCCGGAACTTCTCTCGATAGTAGGGCACGTGGTCCCAGACGCGGTGCAGCGTCGCCTTCAGCCGCTCGAGCTGCATGGCGCGCAGTTCGTCGATGCTCGCCCGCTCGGCAGCGTCGAGGAGATCCGGAGGCGGCGCCGCCCCGAGCCGCCCGGTCCTGCTCATGCGTCTTTCTCCGACGGAAGAATGCGGCCACCGATGGTCCGCGAGTGGCCGCGGAACATGGCGATGGTCTCACCGTTCTCGGCGCGGACGCGGACGTCGGTGATGCCGTTCCTGCCCTCGCGGAAGGTCTCCTCCGCCTCGGCGATCAGCCGCTGGCCGAGCTTCGCCGGGCGGAGATAGGTGATCTGGCAGTGTGCCGCCACGGTCACCTCACCGGTCCAATTGCAGGCGAAGGCGAAGGCGCTGTCGGCGAGGCTGAAGATGAAGCCACCGTGGGCGATGCCGTGGCCGTTGACCATCGCCTCGCCGATCCGCATCGCGAGCTTGGCTCGTCGTTCGCCGACCTCCAGGAGCTCCATGCCGAGGCCGCGACTCGCTCGGTCCTCGGCCCACATCGCCGCTGCCACAGCCTCGACCGCGGGACGCGTCGTCTCGCTCATCCGCGGGCTCCGAAGCGGGGCGAACGTTTCTCGTGGAAGGCGCGAACGCCTTCCGCATAGTCCGCGGCCCGGCCGAGCTCGGCTTGCAGCCGCGCCTCCTCGGTGAGCTGATCGGCGAAGGCGCGCGCAAGGCCGTCGTCCAGCAGCCGCCGGGTGGCGACCAGCGTCGCCGTCGGGCCCTGAGCGAGGCGCCCCGCCACCGCCTCGGCCTCGGCCTCGATCTGCGAGTCCTCGACGGCGCGCCAGATCAGGCCCCAGCGTTCGGCGTCCTCGGCCGCAAGCGGATCGCCGAGCAGTGCCAGCGCGCGAGCGCGTGCCGGTCCGACGAGCCGGGGCAGGTGCCAGGAGGCCCCGCTGTCCGGGACCAGCGCGAGCTTGGCGAAGGCCATGAAGAACCGGGCGCTGCGAGCGGCCAGGACGATGTCGCAGGCGAGTGCCAACGCCACGCCGGCACCGGCCGCGATCCCGTTGACGGCGGCCACGGTCGGCACTGGCAGTTCACGCAGCAGGCGGACGAGCGGATTCCAGGTCTCGGCCAGCAGTCGGCCGAGATCGCCCTCGGCGGCGACTGCCGGCAAATCCTGTCCGGCGCAGAAGCCGCGGCCGGCTCCGGTCAGCAGCACCGCGCGGCAGTCGGGTGCTTTCGTCGCGCTCTGGAGCGCCTCCGCAAGTGCGCCGTGCATCGGGCGATCGAAGGCGTTGAGGCGGTCCGGCCGATCGAGCACGACGCGCCAGAAGCCTTCGCGCTGCTCGACCCGCACGGGCTCGCCCATCGCCGCCTCCCCGGAGCGCCTCGAGCCATCGGGAACGCCCGACACACCCCTCTTGCCATTTGTTGACCGAGCGTTCAGATATCGAACTCGGAGGGTCGCGGCAAGAGTGCGCGCGTCCCTTCAGGCAGAACGACTCGGGGAGGTGCAATGGGGGAGCTCTTCGCCCGGCACCGGGGCACGCTCGAGGCGGCCGTCGCCACCACGACAAGGCGCACCTATTGGAGCCCCTATCCCGAGCTCCCCTCGGGCAAGATCTACGGCGAGACCGCCAAGGACGAGGCCGCGGCGGCCTTCGCGCGGCTGTGCGGGACGCTGTTCCCGCTCGACCAGGAGAGCTCCGGCGAGCCGGTGGGCGAGGAGGTTTCGCCCTGGACCGGGCAGGCACTCGGGATCCGCTACCCGCGGGGGGAGGTCGCACATCTCGCCGCCGCCGCCGAGCGCGCGCGGGTGGCCTGGGGCAAGGCGTCGGTCGAGATCCGGGTCGGTATCGCACTAGAGATCCTCGCCCGACTCAACCGCGACTCCTTTCTGATCGCCAACGCCGTCCAGCACACGACCGGCCAGAGCTTCGCGATGGCCTTCCAGGCTGGCGGCCCGCACGCCCAGGACCGCGGCCTCGAGGCCGTAGCGCTGGCCTACGCGGAGATGATCCGCTTCCCGGCCCGGGCACGGTGGGAGAAGGCTCTGGGCAAGGCGACGCCGATCGTGCTCGACAAGGAATGGCGCTTGGTCCCGCGCGGGATCGGCCTCGTGATCGGCTGTGCCACCTTCCCGACCTGGAACGGGTACCCGGGCCTCTTCGCCTCGCTGGTGAGCGGTAACGCCGTGATCGTGAAGCCGCATCCGATGGCGGTCCTGCCGCTCGCGCTGACCGTGCGGACCGCACGGCGGGTCCTCGAAGAGGAGGGGTTCGATCCGAACGTCGTTCAGCTCGCCGCCGATACGGGCGTCCAGCCGATCACCAAGCGGCTGGCCGCCCATTCGGCGATCGGGATCGTCGACTTCACGGGCTCGCCCGCGTTCGGCGGCTGGTTGCGCGAGACCCTGCGCGACAAGCTCCTGTTCACCGAAGAGGCCGGTACCAATCCGGTCGTGATCCAGGGGGTCCGGGATCTTGCAGCGGCCTGCGGGAACCTCGCCTTTTCCCTTTCGCTCTATTCCGGGCAGATGTGCACGGCGCCGCAGAACATCTTCGTGCCAGCGGCCGGCATTCCGACCGAAAAGGGCCGGATCGGCTTCGAGGGGATCGGAGAGGCACTGGCAGGCGCGATCGACGAGCTGCTCGCCGATTCGGCCCGCGCCGCGGCCGTGCTCGGGACGATCCAGAACCCGGCCACGCTGGAGCGGATCGCGACGGCCCGAGGGCTCGGCCGGGTGATGCGCGACAGCGCGCCCTTGCCGAACGCCGCGCCGGCGCGCACCGCCACGCCCCTGCTCGTCGCGCTCGAGGCGGACAACGAGCCCGCCTATTGCTCGGAGTGGTTCGGCCCGATCGCGTTCCTGATCCGCTGCCAGGACGCCGAGGACGCCCTATCGCGTGCCGCCCGGACAGCGAAGAGCCGAGGTGCGATCACGGCGGCGCTCTGGGCCACTGACGAGGCTTTCATCGCCCATGCCGCCGACACCTTCGCCGACGCCGGCGCGCCGCTCTCGGTCAATCTCGAGGGGCCGATCTACGTCAATCAGGCGGCGGCGTTCAGTGACTTCCACGTGACGGGCGCCAATCCCGCCGGCAATGCCACCTTCGTCGATCCGGCCTTCGTCGCCGGTCGGTTCCGCCTCTGCGGTATCCGCCGCCTCGGAGCCGGGTGAGCCACGCAACCTCTGCGATCGGAGAGAGCAACCATGAACCGACGTCCTCTTCTTCTCGGGGTCGTAAGCGCGGCTCTGTTCGCCACATCCGGGGCGGTGCGCGCGGCCGACGCCATCAAGATCGGCTCGTTCCTGTCCGTCACCGGCCCGGCCTCGTTCCTGGGCGATCCCGAGAAGCGCACGCTCGAGCTCTACGTCGAGAAGATCAATGCCGCGGGCGGGGTGCTCGGGCGGGAGCTCGAGCTCGTCATCTATGACGACGGCGGCGATGCCAACAACGCCCGTACCTTCGCCACCCGTCTGGTGGAGAGCGACAAGGTGGTGGCGGTGGTGGGCGGCACCACCACGGCCACCACTCTGGCCGCGATCCCGGTGCTCGAGGACGCCCAGATTCCCTTCATCAGTCTCGCCGGTGGCATCGAGATCATCGAGCCCACCAAGCCCTTCACCTTCAAGACCCCGCACACCGACCGCATGGCCTGCGAGAAGATCTTCGAGGACGTCAAGAAACGCGGGCTTGCGAAGGTCGGCCTGATCAGTTCGACCGCCGGTTTCGGCGCTTCGATGCGTAACCAGTGCCTCACGGTCGCCCCCGCCCGCGGGATCGAGATCGTCGCCGACGAGCGCTACGCCGCGGGCGACACCGACACCACCCCGCAACTCAACAAGATCAGGGGGTCGGGCGCAGAGGCGATCGTCAACGCCGATTTCGGGCAGGGCCCGGCGATCGTCACCCGCAACGTCAGGCAGCTTGGCATCGACATCCCGCTCTATCAGAGCCACGGCGTGGCCTCCAAGAGCTTCATTGAGCTCGCCGGGGCGGCTGCCGAGGGCGTGCGGCTGCCGGCCGCCGCGATGCTGGTGCCCGATCAGTTGCCGGACGACGATCCCCAGAAAACGGTCGTGCTCGACTACCGGGCGGCCTACGAGAGCAGCCAGAACCAACCGGTGAGCACCTTCGGAGGGCACGCCTATGACGGCCTCATGCTGCTCGTCCAGGCCATTCAGAAGGCTGGCTCCACCGACGGCGTGAAGGTCCGCGACGCGCTGCGCGAGACCAAGGGTTTCGTCGGCACCGGTGGGGTCGTCAACCTGAGCGCCACCGATCACATGGGCCTCGACCTGTCCGCCTTCCGGATGCTCGAGATCCGCAACGGCACCTGGCAGTTGCTGTACTGATCCTGCCGAAGGGGACGGGAAGGGGCCGGCCATGGGGTCCCGTCCCGGCGACCGATGGCCGAGTTCGTCCAGCTCCTCTTCGCGGGTCTGACCACGGGCGCGGTCTACGCCCTGGTCGCGCTCGGCTTCACGCTGATCTTCCAGGCCTCCGAGGTCGTGAACTTCGCTCAGGGCGAGTTCGTCATGTTGGGCGGCATGGTCACGGTCTTCGCCTACAACGCCGGCGTGCCGCTGCCACTCGCCGCCCTTCTCGCCGTCGTCGTCGCGGCCGCCACCGGCACGCTCTTGCACAGCCTCGCGATTGCGCCGGCCAAGGGCGCCACGGTCGTCACCCTGATCATCGTCACGATCGGCGCCTCGATCCTGATCCGCGGTCTCGCGCAGATCATCTTCGACAAGCAGTTCCACGCTCTGCCGGCGTTCAGCGGCGACGAGCCGCTCCGTGTGTTCGGCGCGGCGATCCTGCCGCAATCGCTCTGGGTGCTGGGCGGTTCCGGCACGATCGTGCTGGGACTTTGGCTGTTCATGGAACGGACGCTTCTCGGCAAGGCGGTGCGTGCGACCGCCGCGAACAGGCTCGCAGCCGAACTGGTCGGCATCGACACCCGGCTCGTCCTGACGCTCGCCTTCGCGGTCTCGGCGGCGATCGGCGCGGTGGGCGGGATCCTGGTGACCCCGATCACGCTCACCTCCTACGCGGTCGGCACGCTGCTCGCGTTGAAGGGCTTCGCCGCGGCGATGCTGGGCGGCATCGGCAACCCCGTGGGGGCGGTCGTGGGCGGACTGGTACTCGGGCTGCTCGAGGCTTTCGCCGCAGGGTGGATATCCTCGACCTACAAGGACGGCGTGGCCTTCCTCGTCATTCTCCTCGTCCTCTTCGCGCTGCCGCAGGGGCTCTTGGGGCGAGCCGCGGTCGGGCGCGTGTGAAGCCGATGCGCCCAGGCACGTTCAGCAAGCTCGCGATTCTCGGGACCCTGCTCCTCGTCCTCGCAGTCGTCCCGCTCGTTCTCCCCTCGCCCTTCCATCTGCGGGTCGCCACGCTGGTCTGGATCAATGCCACGGCCGCTCTGGGGCTCGCGCTCCTGATCGGCCTCGCAGGCCAGGTGAGCCTGGGCCACGCCGGCTTCATGGGGATCGGCGCCTACGCCACCGCGCTCGGGCCGAAGCATCTCGGCCTCGATCCGCTCTCCTCGATGGCGCTCGGAATCTTCGCGGCAGCGCTCTTGGCCCTGCTCGTCGGGCGGCCGATTCTGCGCCTCAAGGGCCATTACCTGGCGGTCGCCACCCTCGGTCTCGGGATCCTCGTGCATCTGGTGATCGTGAGTGAGGTTCCGGTCACCGGCGGGCCCGACGGCATCCAGCTTCCCCACGTCGAGCTCCTGGGCCGGCGGGTGACGGGGCCCGAGCTTTGGTACTGGATCACCGGGACCGGGGTCGTGCTCGCAGCGTGGCTCGCCCTCAACCTCGAGGACAGCTCGACCGGGCGGGCGCTGCGCGCCCTGCACGACAGCGAGATCGCGGCTTCGGTCGTTGGCGTGGATGTCGCTCGGCACAAGCTCGTCGTATTCGTGATCGCTGCGGTCTACGCCGCGCTCGCGGGCGGACTCTTCGCGCTGTTCAACCGCTTCGTCACCCCCGACGTGGCGGGCTTCCTGCGCTCGATCGAGCTGGTCACGATGGTCGTGATCGGCGGGATGGGCTCGATCCTCGGCGCCGTGGTCGGCGCGGCGCTCCTCACCGTGCTGCCGCAGGCGCTGACGGTCTTCCACGAATACGAGCATGCGGTCCTCGGCCTCCTGATCGTCCTTTTCATGGTCTTCCTGCGGCAGGGCATCGTGCCGGGCCTCGCTGGCCGAGTGGTGCGGCGGAGATCGGCGTGAGCCTCCTCGAGGCCCGAGGCCTGTCGATCGCCTTCGGCGGGGTTCGGGCGCTCGAGCAGGTGGGCTTCACGGTCGACCGTGGCGAGGTGCTCGCCATCATCGGGCCCAACGGCGCCGGCAAGACTACGCTCTTCAATGTCGTGACGGGCCTCTATCGCGCGCACGGCGGCGAGGTGCGCCTCGATGGCCGCGACGTGACAGGCCTACCGCCACACGCGCTCGCGGCGCGAGGCTTGGCCCGCACCTTCCAGAACCTGGAAATCTTCTTCCGGATGAGCGCGCTCGAAAACGTGATGGTCGGACGTCACCTCAAAGAGCGCCGGCGCCTCGGGGCGGAGCTGTTGGGCCTGCCCTCGGTGCTGCGCGAGAACCGCGAGAGCCGCGCCAGGTCGCGCGATCTCCTCGCGTTCGTCGGTCTCGAGGAGCGCGCCGACGAGCCCGCCACAGGCCTGCCCTATGGTGCTCTGAAGCGACTCGAGATCGCCCGGGCGCTCGCCTGCGAGCCCAGGATCCTGATGCTCGACGAGCCCGCCGCAGGCTGCAATCCCGTCGAGACCGAGGAGATCGACCGGCTGATCGCGGCGATCGCGCGTCAGGGTGTCGCGGTCGTCCTGGTCGAGCACGACATGAGACTCGTCATGCGCATCTCCGATCGCGTGCTGGTGCTCGACCAGGGTCGCCGGCTCGCCGAGGGCACGCCGTCGCAGGTCAGGAGCGATCCGCGCGTGATCGATGCCTATCTCGGCCGGCACGGGGTCGCGGCCGCGCATGCCGCCTGAGCCGCTCCTGCAGGTCCGGAACCTGCGCTGCGGCTACGGCCGAATCGAGGCGGTGAAGGGCGTCGACCTCGAAGTGGCGGCCGGCGAGATCGTCGCGCTCGTAGGCGGCAACGGCGCCGGCAAAACGACGCTGCTGCGGGCGATCTCCGGCGTGTTGCCGGTCGGCAGCGGCACGATCCGCTTCGCCGGGGAGCCGATCGAGCGACGCAGGCCGGACGAGCGCGTGGCGCTCGGCATCGTGCAGGTCCCCGAGGGCCGCCAGCTCTTCGGGCCACTCTCGGTGCTCGACAATCTGCGGCTCGGCGCCTTCCGGCGTGGGCGTGCGCGTACCCGCGTCAACCTCGAGCGGGTTTTCGCCCTGTTTCCGCAGCTCGCCGAGCGACAGGACACGCCGGCAGGTACGCTCTCCGGCGGCCAGCAACAGATGTGTGCGATCGGTCGCGCGCTCATGGCCGAGCCGGCGCTGCTGCTGCTCGACGAGCCCTCGATGGGGCTCGCCCCGTTCCTGGTCGAGCAGATCCTCGAGACGGTGGTGCGCCTGCGCGCGGAGGGCGTCACGGTGCTCCTGGTCGAGCAGAATGCGGTGGCGGCGCTTTCACTCGCCGATCGCGGCTATGTGCTCGAGACCGGCCGCATCGCGTACGCTGGCACCGGCCGCGACCTTCTGGGTGACCCGGTGGTGCAGGAGGCCTATCTCGGCGTGTAGCGACGGTGGCCACGGCGGGGACGCGCCACGAGGGTCGGATCTCGAAGGCGCTAGCGCGCGCGACAGGAATTGCGCCGCCTGCGGTCCGCGCCACCCGACGAACCGGCCGCCAACTTGGCGGCCCGGGCTCGACGCGGCGAACGACCCTGCCGCCGGTGTCGTGCCGGAGCCTCAGGCGGCTATCGGTGTCGGCTGGGCCTGGGTTTCGTGGTGCCGCCAGACAGGATTGAACTGTCGACCTCACCCTTACCAAGGGTGCGCTCTACCACTGAGCTATGGCGGCTCATAATCCTTGTGCTACTTGCCATGCCGCCGACAGCGGTGCAAGGGCGGGTGGGTGATGAAGGACGGCGCGGATCACGGCCGGACGACGGCCGAGCCCCGACGTTCGGACGCGGGCGCAGCGCGCGACGCCGAGCGACGCGACCGTTTGGCACGCGCGATGCGCGAGAACCTGCGCCGTCGCAAGAGCAGGGCCGGACTGCCCAAGGCCGCGCCGAGCCCCGCGCCACCGACCGGCGCCTCGACCACCTGATGCGCGGGCGCCAGACCGCGACCGGCCCTGGTTGAGCCATGCGGCTGCTTCCCCTAGAAGCGGCGACCACGGCCCAGCGGGAGCCCGACCGTCGATGGCGCTGATGCCCGATTCGTGGATCCGTCGGATGGCCATCGAGCGCGGCATGATCGAGCCGTTCGTCGACCGCCAGACCCGCGAGGGCTGCATCTCCTTCGGTCTGTCGTCCTACGGCTACGACGCCCGTTTGGCGCCCGAGTTCCGGATCTTCACCAATGTCGACAACGCTATCGTCGACCCGAAGAACTTCTCGGATCAGAGCTTCGTCGAGCGGACCGGCGAGGCGTGCATCATCCCGCCCAACAGCTTCGCACTCGCCCGGACCATCGAGTACTTCCGTATCCCCCGCGACATCCTCGTCATCTGCCTCGGCAAGAGCACCTATGCGCGGTGCGGCATGATCGTCAACGTCACACCTCTCGAGCCGGAGTGGGAGGGACACGTCACCCTCGAGATCTCCAACACCACGCCGCTGCCGGCCCGCGTCTATGCGAACGAGGGCATATGCCAGTTCCTGTTCCTGCGCGGTGCCGAGCCGCCGCTCGTGTCGTACGCCGACCGTAAGGGCAAGTATATGCGCCAGACCGGGGTGACGCTGCCCAAGCTCTGAGAGTTCGAACCGATGGACCGGATCATCATCACCGGCGGCGCGCCGCTGAGCGGCACGGTCACCGTGAGCGGGGCCAAGAACGCGGCGCTGCCGCTGCTTGCGGCGACGCTTCTCAGTACCGAGCCTGTCGAGCTCGCCAACATCCCGGATGTCGCCGACGTCGGCTCGATGCTGCGGCTTCTGCAGCGCCTCGGCACGGCCACGACACACCTGCCCGGCGAGCCGGGCAGGGTCGTGCTCCACACACCGACCGTGCTCGACACGACGGCGCCCTACGACCTTGTCCGGAAGATGCGCGCCTCGGTGCTCGTGCTCGGGCCGCTGCTCGCCCGGTGTGGCAAGGCCCGCGTCTCGATGCCCGGTGGCTGCGCGATCGGCACCCGACCGATCGACCTGCACCTCGCCGGGCTGGAACGCATGGGTGCCGTGATCACCCTCGACGGTGGCTATGTCGACGCCAAGGCGCCCAATGGCCTCGCAGGAGCGGAGATCCGCCTCGCGCAACCCTCCGTCGGCGCCACCGAGAACCTGCTGATGGCCGCGAGCCTGGCCCGCGGCGAGACGACGCTTGTCGATGCCGCACGGGAGCCGGAGATTATCGATCTTGCGGCGCTCCTCAACACCATGGGCGCGTGTATCGAGGGGGCCGGGGAGAACGTGATCCGCGTGCAGGGCGTACCTGCCCTGCATGCCGGGCGCCACACCATCATCGCCGACCGTATCGAGGCCGGCACCTATGCGATGGCCGCGGCGATCACCGGCGGGTCGGTCCACCTGCGCAACGCCAGGCTCGAGCATTTCGGCGCCGCCGCCGAGAAGCTCGCCGAGAGCGGCGTCACGCTCGAGGCGACCGTCGACGGCGTGACCGCGGCCGCCGACCGGGCGGGGTTGCGCGGCTGCGACGTCATGACCCGCCCTTTCCCCGGCTTCCCGACCGATCTTCAGGCGCAGTTCATGGCGCTGATGTGCCGGGCGGACGGCGCCTCGATGATCACCGAGACGATCTTCGAGAACCGGTTCATGCATGTGCCGGAACTCGCGCGCATGGGCGCGCGCATCACGGTCCATGGCGGCTCGGCGCTGGTCCGCGGTGTCGCCGAACTGCGCGGCGCGCCGGTGATGGCGACCGACCTGCGCGCCTCCGTCTCGCTGGTGCTGGCGGCGCTCGCCGCGCGCGGTGCGACGGAGATCAATCGCGTCTACCATCTCGATCGGGGCTACGAGCATCTCGAGCAGAAACTGGGCTCGCTCGGGGCCAAGCTCGAGCGGGTGGCCTAGGGAGGAGCGGTGTTGCCCGAGAAGCTGAGGCTGCGCGCGGCGGACCCGGAGGATCTCGCGGTCATCGCGGCTTGCCTGCAGGATGCCCGCATCTCCCTCAACGAGATGGTGTATCTCCCGGCCGAGCGGCGGTTCGCGGCGATGTTCGCCCGCTACCGCCGCGAGCACCAGCTTGACCCGCTGAGTTGCGAGGGGCTCACCGAGTGCCAGGCTGCGCTCGTGTTCGAGGAGATCGATGCCGTGAAGCACCGTCGCCTCGGCGCTGCGGGGCCGAACCAGGAGCTGGTGCTCTTGACGATCGCTACCGAGCCGGGGCGGGAGAAGCTGATCCACATCGATCTCGTGTTCCAGGGCGATGCGATCATCCAGTTGCGCACCGACCGGATCGCCTGTCGGCTGGAGGATGTCGGTCCCCCGGTGCCGTCGCGGATCACGCCCTGCGACCACTTCGCGCAGGAGTTCTGGGAGCAGGTCGACGCCGGCAGCGCGCGGCGCTGAGCCGGTCGGACGATGAGCCAGCCGGCCACGAGCCGCATCGTCGCGATCGACCTCGACGAGGCGACCATCGTCCGCTGGGGCCCCGAGGTCGAGCATGAGCGCGACGTCGCGGTGTTCGACCTGCTGGAACGGAACAGTTTCGCCCTGGTCGAGGGCTTTGCCGGACCTTACCGGCTGTTCCTCACGTTGCGCGACGCGAACCTGATCCTCCGCGTCACCAGCGACGATCAGGGGCAGGCCACGGAGATCGTCCTCGCCGTCCGCCCGCTGCGGCGGGTCATCAAGGACTATTTCCTTATCTGTGACAGCTACTACAAGGCGATCAAGGGCGCGACGCCCTCGCGGATCGAGGCGATCGACATGGCGCGCCGTGGCCTCCACGACGAAGGCGCCGAGCTGCTCCGCGAGGCCCTTGTCGGCAGGGTGGCGATGGACGGCAACACCGCGCGGCGGCTCTTCACCCTCGTCTGCGTCCTGCACATCCGCGGCTGATGCCCGAACTGCCCGGGAGCGTGCTGTTCGCTTGCACGATGAACTCCATCCGCTCGCCGATGGCCGAGGCGATGCTGAAGTTCCTGCACGGCCGCCACATTTACGTCCAGAGTGCTGGGGTCAGGGCCGGCACCCTCGATCCGTTCGCCGTGCTGGTGATGGACGAGATCGGCATCGACCTGGCCCGCCATCGACCGCGGCGCTTCGATGATCTCGAGGACAGCTACTTCGACCTCGTGATTTCGCTCTCACCCGAGGCGCAGCACCGCGCCGTCGAACTGACGCGTGGCAATGCGACCGACCTGGAGTTCTGGAACCTGCCGGATCCGAGCCTCGCGCAAGGCTCGCGCGAGCAGGTTCTGGAGGCCTATCGGACGCTGCGTGACACCCTGATGCGCCGGATCCGCGTGAGGTTCCCCCTCCCGACGGCACCAACCGGGTAAGGACTGGCAGCAAGAAATCCGCCGGGGTGTGGCGTTCCTCCGTACGCGTCGGCGCCCCACCGGGGTTGACGCGCATGCAGCCCTCCGGTCCAACGAGGCACCCGCAGGCCCGTGGAACCCTGGGTATCTGGGACTGAAGGCTCCGTATGGCTACCATCCGCGGCACTGCCGGACCGGACCGATTGGTTGGAGGTAACGACGACGATCTGATCTTCGGTCTCGGCGCCAACGACACCCTGTTCGGTGGTCGGGGAAACGATCGTCTCTTCGGCGGCGACGGCGATGACCACCTCTTTGGCGGGGACGGCGACGACTATTTGCACGGTGGGAACGGCAACGACCGTCTCTATGGCGGCAACGGGCTCGATGTGCTGTTCGGCCTTGACGGCGATGACACACTGTTCGGCAGTTTCGGCGCCGATCGGCTATTCGGCGGTGATGGTCGAGACTTCATCTACGGCGGACCGGGCATCGGTCGACTCTACGGCAACGCCGGCGATGACCTGTTGGTCGGCGGTGACGATAACGACGTCCTGTTCGGCGGCGAGGGCGCTGATCGGCTGTTCGGTGGCAGCGGCTACGACATCCTCTATGGCGGTGAGGGCGGCGACCGGCTCTACGGCGGAGTGGGGCTTGGCCTCGCCTTCGGCGGACAAGGCCGTGATCTCCTGTACGGCGGCAATGACTACGACCGGCTGTACGGGGAGGAGGGGGACGATTTCCTCTACGGTGGCGCTGGCCACGACCGTCTGTATGGCGGCGAGGGCGACGACCGCCTCTACGGCGGCGCCGGCAACGACCGCCTCGAGGGTGGGTTCGGCAACGACATCGCGTACTTCTCGGGCGCGCGGGCGCAGTACACGATCACGGAAATCTCACCGGGTGTCGTCAAGATCACCGATCTGGTGAACGGTCGGGACGGGATCGACGTCGCGCTCGGCGTGGAGCGGCTGCAGTTCCTGGACGGCGCGTTCCTCGTGACCGGTACGGTTCGGGCGCTGTTCTCGGCGCGCGATGCGAGTGGCTACCAGCTCTGGGAAGCCGTTGGCACGACGGCCCGCAAGGTGGCCGTGATCAACCCCAGCGGCAGTGCCTTGCCGAGCGAGCTCACGCGCGTCGGAAGCTCGGTGTACTTCCAGGCCAGCGACGGCAGCCAGACGGAGCTGTGGCGCTACAATGGCTCGTCGGTCACGAAGATCGACATCGCGGGCAGCCAGAGCAGCTTTCCCCGCCACCTCACGGCGCTCGGCAGTGACCTGTTCTTCACCGCCACCGACGGCACCGACCGTGAGCTGTGGCGCTACAACGGTTCAGCCCTGACCAAGTTCGACCTCGATCCGGCGGGGGCGTCGCGGCCGGAATACCTGACTGTACTCGGCGAAGAGCTGTACTTTGTCGCCGAGCGCGGCGGTGACCGCGAGCTCTGGGTGCTCCGCGGTTCGACCGCGACCATGATCAACCTCGATCCGATCGGGAGCAGCGATCCGGATCAGCTGACCGTGATGGGTGGACGCCTGTACTTCACGCCCGACTACGACAGCAGCCTGGAACGTGAGGTGTGGGTCTGGGATGGCAGCACGGCATCCGTCATCGACGTCAACCCGAACGGCGATTCCAATCCCTTCGGCCTCACCGCCGTCGGCGATCGGCTCTACTTCACCGCCGAGGTGAACGGTGATCGTGAGCTCTACGAGCACGACGGGACCACGACCACGCGGATCAACGTGAACATCCTCGGGTCCTCGAACCCCACGCAGCTCACCGCCGTCGGCAATCAGCTCTTTTTCTCTGCGGTCGACCTCGTCGATCGGCAGCTGCATTGGTGGGACGGCGTGCGGGCACAGGCGATTCCCGTCAACCAGTCCGGCGGGTCGGACCCGCTCGAGCTGACGGCGCTCGGCAACACGCTTTACTTCTCGGCCTATGACGGGAGCGATCGTGAGCTGTGGAAATACGCCGCAGGACGGCTCACCAAGATCGACATCAATCCGACCGGCAGCTCGACTCCCCGGGATCTCACCGTGATCGGCAACCTCTTGTATTTCTCGGCCTTCGACGGAGTCGACCGGGAGTTGTGGGTCTATGACGGCGTGCGCGCGACGCAGGTCGACCTGAATCCGTCCGGAAGTAGCGATCCCTACGGGTTCACGGGCTTCTGACCGCGTTCCCGCCGCGACCGCGACGCTCCGTCGGCGGGTCCTTGACCTCGATCGGCGAAATCCCCACACCAACGCGCGATCGGGCGATTGCCCACCAATCTGGAGCGCTCATGGCGAAAGAGGATCCCCTCGAGTTCGGCGGAACGGTGACCGAGGTCCTGCCGAACGCGATGTTCCGGGTCAGGCTCGAGAACGACCACGAGGTCCTGGCCCACACCTCGGGACGGATGCGCAAGAACCGCATCCGTGTGCTGACCGGCGACAAGGTCACGGTCGAGATGACGCCCTACGACCTGACCAAGGGCCGCATCACCTATCGCTTCAAGTGAGCGGCCCGGCCGGTCCTGGCCTGCTCCTCGCCTCCTCCTCCCCCCGCCGCCTGGAGCTGTTGCGTCAGGCCCGTGTCGAGCCAGACCGGATCGTGGCGCCCGAGATCGACGAGACCGCACAGCCGCGCGAGCTGCCGCGCGCCTACGCGTCGCGGATGGCGCAGACCAAGGCGGACGCCGTCGCCGCGCGGGAGGCAGGCTGGCTGGTGCTCGCGGCGGACACCGTGGTGGCCTGCGGTCGACGCATCCTGCCCAAATGCATCACCGCTGCCGATGCCGAGCGGAGCCTGGCGCTGCTGTCCGGCCGGCGTCACCGCGTGATCGGTGGGGTCTGCGTCATCGCACCCGACGGCCGGCGTGCCACGCGCATCGTCGAGACGGTGGTCCGCTTCAAGCGCCTCACGAGGGACGAGACCCGCCGCTACCTCGACAGCGGCGAGTGGTGCGGCAAGGCCGGCGGCTATGCGATCCAGGGCCTCGCCGGCGCCTTGATCCCCTGGATCAACGGCTCCTACACGAACGTCGTCGGTCTGCCGCTCGCAGAGACGCTGGCCATGCTTCGTGGTCTCGGCTGGCGCGATCGATGAGCCTGCGCGTCGTCGTCGAGCGCGGCGCGCTGACCATGGCCGCGGCACTGGTGGACGGCTCGCGATTGGTCGACCTGGAGATCGTCGAGCTGCTTCATCCCCCGGTTACGGACGCGCTGTTCGGCGCCCGGGTCGAGCGGGTGGACCAGAAGCTCGACGCCGCGTTCCTGGACATCGGTGAGCCGGGATCGGCCTTTCTGGGCGCCAGGGACGCCCGGCCGGTGGCCGGCACGGCCGAGCGTCTGCCCATGGCCAAGCTCGTACACGAGGGCCAGAGGCTCCTGGTTCAGGGCTTGCGCGAGCCGATCGGTGACAAGGGCCCCCGTGTCACCGCCGACATCAAGCTGTTCGGCTTTTTCGTCATCCTGCGGCCCTTCGCGATGGTCCCCGAGATCCCGGGCCGGCTACCGGCAGGTGTGGCGGAAGCGATGCGGCAGCGCGCCGACCGGCTGTTCGCCGGACGCGGGGTGGTGCTCCGGCGGTCGGCCGCCTCGGTCGACGACAGCGTTCTGCTCGAGGAGGCGGCGACACTCGCCGAGCGTTGGGCACGGCTCCGTGCCGAGGCCGACCGCCAGCGCCGTCCTGGGCGTCTCGCTGCCGACGAGCCTGTTCTGGAGCGCCTGCTGCGTCGCTTTTTCGATGATCGATATGGCCTCGTCGCGGCCGCCGACCCCTCGGTGCTCGCCGAGCTCGCCGGGCCGTTGCGGGCTCGGCTCCTGGCCGCAGGCGTTGCGGTCGAGCGCCTAGACATCGGGCTCCCGGCCTTCGAGCAGACGGGCGTCGACGAGGAGATCGACCGGGCACTCGCGACCGAGGTCGCGATCCCGGGCGGCGGCACCTTGCGGATCGAGGAGACCGCCGCCTGCGTCGCCATCGACATCGACGGCGGCGGCCGCACCCCGCTGGACATCGACCTCGCCGCCACCGCGGAGGTCGCCCGCCAGCTGCGCCTGCGCAATCTTGGCGGGACGATCGTGATCGACTTCGTCGATCTGCCGGGGCGGCAGCAGCGCCAGCGGGTCGAGGACGCGCTGCGCAAGGCGCTCCGTCAGGATCCGGTCGGTGTGCAGCAATATCCCCTGTCGCCGCTCGGCCTCGTCCAGCTCAGCCGGCCCCGTCGCGGCGCCTCGCTGGCCGCTCGCCTCTGCCGTCCTTGTCCGAGCTGTGCGGGAACCGGCCGGGCCCCCTCGCTGGTTCGGGCGGCCGAGGCGCTGTTCCGCCATTTGGCGACGCCGCCGGTGCCCCTTGCGGTGGCGGTCGCCGCCGATCTCGCCACCTTCCTGCGTGGCGACGCGGCGACCGCGTGGGAGGCCCTGCCGGCCCGGCCGCGCCTTCATGAGGACGCGACCCTCGCACCCGGGACGTGGCGGAGGTGCGCCTGACAACGCGCCGGCAGGAGCCGAGGAAGGCTCCTGGTTGTCCGCTGTGCGGCCGGCCGCGCATGCGCGAGTTCCGACCGTTCTGCTCGCGACGCTGTCGTGACCGCGATCTGATGAACTGGCTCGATGGGCGCTATGCCGTGCCCTCGGTCGAAGTCGACGAGGATGGCGGGGAGGATCGCCGCTCCCCGGACGAATGATCAGCCGGCACGGAAGCTGTTGGCGATCGCCTCGAAATGGCGCTGCCGCTGAGCGTTCATCGAGCGGTACTGGATCGCCCAGCGCTTCTCGCCGTCGCGCACGAGCCGCAGGTCGAGCAGCAGCCCGACGCCTTCCGCACCGAAGCGACAGGACATGGCGCGGCCGTTGGACGCGTCGCGCGGCGGATCGCAGCTCGCGAGCGCGGCCTTGCCGACACCAGCTAGCGCCTCGCGAACCCGCTCGGCGAGCAGCGCCGCTGTCGGCCCGCCCCATGGGCTGTCCGGATCGTCGGCGAGGCTGCCGAAGGCATCAGCGAGGCCACTCGTGTCGAGCTCGAGCTGCCCGCGCAGCCAAGCGTCCGGATCGTCCCAGGCTGACGGTTCGCGCGCCCGGTCGAGCTGGCGCAGGCTCAGCTGGCTGAGCGCCGCGAACGCTCCTCCGGTCGGCGCGACCACGGCTCGCGGTGGGGCGGTCGTTTGATCCCTGCAGGCGAGACCCAGCTCCGCGGGCACCGTCAGACGCGCGCACAGGCTCGCGGCCGTCGCGTCCCCCCCGAGGAGTGGCAGCGCCAACGCGGCGAGGCGCGCTAAGCGTGCGAGCTTTTGGCCGACCACAGCACGCCCTGGACGCTGACGACGCGATGCAGCCGCCGCGCGATGCGATCCGCTGCGTCCGCGTCGATGTCGCTCATCTGTACCTCGATCACCAGCTCCTCACCCGCGCCGACCCGCTGCGTGTAGCACTGGTCTGGTACCGATCCATAGAGCGCGAACACATCAAGGACGCGTGGCAGAGCTGCCGGACAAGCCTCGGCCGAAACCGAGAAGCAGTAAGTCTGTGTCATTTCACCCGACCCGTGCAGAAGCAACCGAACGAGACTCGAGCCCGACCTCAGCGCGAGGTCGGGAAGGTAATTCGGCCGTGGTGGCTCCGGGTCGCTGCAACGATCATGACCTGAGGATAGGCAGGCGCGCGGGAGGGTCAAGGCGACGTCGGGCAGCTCGCTATTCGGGGATGATCTCGCCGCCGACGAGCTGGCGCAGATGCTGCCGGCCGGTCTGCGAGACGCGAAAGCGGCCTCGCTGGACGGCGAAGACGCGGCGGGCGGCCAGCGACTGCCGCACGCATTGCGAGGGGTTGCCGAGCTTGATGCCCTGCTCGGCCAGCCGGCGGCTCGCCTCGGCCGTGGCGAAGGCGTCGTCGGCGCTCCGCCGTTGGACCCAGAAGCCGGCCGCCAGCATTCGGTCCACCTCTGTGGCGCTGCTCGGGAGCTTCTGGATGAACTCGCCGAACGAGCCGAGATCCGCGCCGTCGCCGCGCCCGGGATCGCTTGGGGTGTCACCCGCGGCCGAGGATGCCGGGTCGAGGAGCGCCTCGTACCGGTCCAGCATCTCGCGCACGAATTCCTCGTCGCCTTCGACCTCGAGGCCGCGCGGCCCGAGGCTCAGCTTGATGCGCGCCATGTTGCTCAAGGACGGCTCCCGGCTGAGCCCGGGCTCAGCGTTGCTCAGGCCCCTCCATGCGCCATCAGTCGCTGGCTTGTCCACAGGTTGCCAGTCCTAGGGCCGTCGCAGCGCGGCGAGGGCCTCGCGGATCCGGTCGGGGATCGGCGTCGGCCGCTGGCTGCTGCGGGTGACGAAGACGTGGACGAAGTGGCCGTCGGCACATGCCTCGTCCTCGTCATTGCGAAAGATACCGATCTCGTAGCGGACGCTGCTGGTCCCGAGATGGCCCACAGCCAGCCCGGCGTGGACCACATCCGGAAAGGCGAGGGAGCGATGGAAGCGGCATCCGGTCTCGACCGCCATGCCGACGATCTCGTGCCGCAATGGCTCCAGGCCGCCGATCTCCATCAGGTAGTGCGCGATGACGGTGTCGAAGAAGCTGTAATAGTGGACGTTGTTGACATGGCCGTAGACATCGTTGTCGAGCCAGCGCGTCGCGATCGGACGGAAGAAGCCGTAGTCGGCGCGCCGCGTTGGTGGCCGCCGGCTCACAGGGTCGCCCCGGCAAAGCGGTGCTCGATCAGGCCGAGCAGCGGGCGCAACGCGCTTGCCTCGCCACCACGCGGCCGGCCCGGGCGCGCCTCGTCGTTCATGGCGTAGATGTCGAGATGTGCCCAGGCGCGCGTCTCGCTGACGAACTCCTTGAGGAACAGCGCAGCGGTGATGGCACCGGCGAGCGGCTTGCTGCCGGCATTGTTGATGTCGGCGACGGGACTGTCGAGCCAGCGTCGATAGGCAGCGTGCAGGGGCAGGCGCCAGACCGGGTCGCGCAGACGGTCGGCGTGGTCGAGCAGCTCTGCGGCCAAGTCGTCGTCCGGCGTGAATAGGGCAGGGACCTCGGGCCCGAGCGCGACACGGGCAGCCCCGGTGAGCGTCGCCGCGTCCAGGAGCAAGGCCGGGCGTTCGGCATCGGCAGCGGCCAGGGCGTCGGCGAGGATCAGTCGGCCCTCCGCATCGGTGTTGCCGATCTCGACGCTCAGCCCCTTGCGTGAGCGGAGGATGTCGCCAGGCCGGAAGGCGCGGCTGCCGACCGCATTCTCGACCGCGGGCACGAGAAGCCGCAGGTGCAGCGGCAGCCCTAGGCGCATCACCGCCCGGGCCAGGGCGAGCATCAGCGCCGCGCCGCCCATGTCCTTCTTCATCGCCGCCATGCCCGAGGCGGGCTTGATGTCGAGGCCGCCGCTGTCGAAGCAGACGCCCTTGCCGACCAGGGTAAGACGCGGCGCGCCCGGGTCGCCCCAGCGCAGATCCGCGAGTCGCGGCGCCCGGGCGCTCGCGCGGCCGACGGTGTGGACGAGCGGATAGCCCTCGTCGAGCAGGGCGTCGCCGGTGACGACACGGACGGTGGCACCTTGTTCGGCAGCGACCTCCGCGACGGCACCGGCCAGCTCCTCGGGCCCGAGATCGTTGGCTGGCAGGTTGACGAGGTCGCGGGCGAGATAGAACGACTCGGCGACGATGCGGGCGCGCTCGGTCGCCGGGGTGCTCGCGAGCGCGAGCATCGGCGCATCGTTGCTCTCGCTCTTGTAACGCTCGAAGCGATAGGCGGCGAGGGCCCAGCCGAGCGCTGCGTCGCCCGGATCGACCTCCCCGACCAGCCGCCACGTGCCCGTGGTGGCGATGCCGCGCAGCTCGGCGACGTCCCACGGCGATGGCGGATCGCTGAGTACGACCACGGCCTCGGCGCTGCCGTCGCCGCCGGGCAGGAGCGTGGCACTGCCGGGCTTGCCCTTGAACCCGGAGCTGGCGAGCCACGCGCGCCGTGCCTCCGGCTGTGCCGCAAGCCATGCGCCCCACGCGCCGGCGGCTACGACCTGCGCCGGTCGCGCCGCGGCCGATGGGGTCGTGAAGCAGGTCAGGCTGCGGATCACAGGTCACGGCTCCGGATTCGAGGGGGATCAGGCGATGCGGGTGAGAGCCTGCGCGAGGCGCGTCCCTGCGTTGCGCCACTCCGCCAGACGCTCGCGCTGCTCGGCCACGACGTCGGGCGGGGCCCGCTCCACGAAGCTCGGGTTCTCCAGCTTCGCGGCGATCCTGGCGGTCTCGTTGCGAGCGCGCTCCAGTTCCTTGGTGAGCCGCTGGCGCTCCTGCGCGAGGTCGACGACCCCGGCGACCGGCAGGGCGAGGATCGCCTCCTCGTGCACGACCTGGATCGCTCCTGCCGGCGGTGCGCCCGAGCCGACGGTGACGTCGGCGAGCCGGGCGAGGCGACGCAGCGCCTCGTCATGGCGCTGCACGCGCTCTCGGGTCTCCGCCGAGGCATCGAGCACCAGCAGATGCAGCTGCGCGGCGGGCGGCACGTTGAGCTCGCTGCGCGCGCTGCGGATCGCCGAGACGGCGCCGATCAGCCAAGCGAGATCACGTTCGGCCGCAGGGTCGACCACGACCGCGGAAAGCTCCGGCCACGGGGCAACGATCAGCATCCCGCCGGGGGCGCCGAACAGCTTGTCCCACAGTTCCTCGGTCACGAAGGGCGCCAGCGGGTGCAGCAGATGGAGCGTGCGGGCGAGGACCCAGGCGCCGGTCCGGCGGGTCTCGTCGACCACTGCGGCATCGTCGCTGCCGAGGAGCGGCTTGCTCAGCTCGACCCACCAGTCGCAAAGCGTGTCACGAACGAAGCTGTGCAGTCCGAGTGTCGCCTGGTCGAAGCGGTAGGTGCGAAGCGCCTCGGTCACGGCGCTCGCGGCCTTCGCGGTCTCGCCGACGATCCAGCGGTTCAACGCCAGCCGGCACGCCGTCGGGTCGAAGTCCGCGGCCAGGCTCGCCTTGTTGAGCTCGAGGAACCGCGCCGCGTTCCACAGCTTGGTGACGAAGTTGCGGTAGCCTTCGACGCGGCTCGGTCCGAAGCGAATGTCGCGGCCCTGCGCGGTGCTGGCGAGGAGTGCCAGACGCAGCGCATCCGCGCCGTAGGCGTCGGCGAGCTCCAGCGGGTCGATCACGTTGCCCTTGGTCTTGGACATCTTCTGGCCGCCCTCGTCGCGGACCAGACCGTGGATGTAGACCTCGCGGAACGGTACCTCTCCCATGAAGTGCAGACCCATCATCATCATCCGGGCGACCCAGAAGAAGATGATGTCGAAGCCGGTGACGAGCACGTCGCCGGGATAGAAACGACGCAGCTCCGGCGTGTCCTCGGGCCAGCCGAGGGTCGAGAACGGCCACAGCGCGGACGAGAACCAGGTGTCGAGGACGTCCTCGTCACGGCGCAACGGCACATCCGCGCCGTACTGCGCCCGGGCCATCGCCGCCGCCTCCGCCTCGGTCTCGGCGACGAACACGGCGCCATCGGGCCCGTACCACGCCGGGATCTGGTGCCCCCACCAGAGCTGGCGGGAGATGCACCAGGGCTGGATGTTGCGCATCCAGGCGAAATAGGTGTTCGCCCACTGCTCCGGGACGAAGCGCGTCCGGCCGCGCTCCACCGCCTCGATCGCCGGTCGGGCGAGGGTGGCGGCGTCGCAGTACCACTGCTCGGTCAGGAAGGGCTCGATCGGCACGCCCGAGCGGTCGCCATGCGGTACCGTGTGCCGGTAGCACTCGACCTTCTCGACGAGGCCCAGTGTCTCCAGATCGGCGACGATCCGTCGACGCGCCGCGAAGCGATCGAGGCCACGGTACGCTTCCGGCACGTCGCCGGTGATCCGACCCTCCGCGTCGATCACCTGCACCGCCGCGAGGCCGTGCCGCCGGCCGACCTCGAAGTCGTTGAAGTCGTGGGCGGGTGTGATCTTGACCGCGCCGGTGCCCTTCTCGGGATCGGAATAGGCGTCGGCCACGATCGGTAGCCGCCGGCCGACCAAAGGCAGAACAACGTACCGGCCGACCAGCGCGCGGTACCGTTCGTCGTCGGGGTGCACCGCCACGGCCGTGTCGCCGAGCATGGTCTCCGGCCGTGTCGTCGCCACCGTGATGTGGCGGTCGGGCTCGCCCTCGAGCGGATAGCGCAGAAACCAGAGATGCCCGTCGACCTCGGTCTGGACCACTTCGAGATCAGAGATCGCCGTCTGCAGCTTGGGATCCCAGTTGACCAGCCGGTTGTCCTTGTAGATCAGACCTTCCCGGTAAAGGCGGACGAAGACTCGCAAGACCGCGGCCGACAGCCCGGGATCCATGGTGAAGCGCTCGCGGCTCCAGTCCGGTGACTGCCCGAGGCGACGCATCTGGCGGACGATCGTCCCGCCGGACTGTTCTTTCCACGCCCAGACCTTCTCGATGAAGGCCTGGCGGCCCAAGGCGCGGCGGTCCGCCCCACCCGATCGGGCGAGCTCGCGCTCGACCACCATCTGCGTCGCGATACCGGCATGGTCCGTGCCCGGCTGCCACAGCGTGGCGTACCCACGCATGCGATGGAACCGGATCAGCACGTCCTGCAGGGTGTGGTCGAGCGCGTGCCCCATATGCAGGCTGCCGGTGACGTTGGGCGGCGGCAGCATGATGCAGTAGGCCGGTGCATTCGGGCCGCCGCGCGGCCCGAACAGCCCGAGATCCTCCCAACGCTGATAGACCCGTGCCTCGACCTCGGTCGGCTCGTAGGTCCGGCCCAACATGACGGCGATCGGCTCCGGCGGGTGGCTATGGCCGCCGCTAGATAGGGGATGGCACCGGTGCGGACAAGGCGGCCGGCCGGGTCAGCGACGCAGCGCGCGCCAGCGACCGACGGTCTGCTCGACGACGTCCGCGGCCGGCGGCGGCTGATTCCAGAGAACGCTGAAGGGTGGGGTCTGGCTCGCCGGCTGGCGGTCCGCCGGCAGCTCGGCGAAGCGCACCCGGACGGGTACCGAGACGCCCTCGCCGAAGACGAAACCTTCGCCGGTGCCGAGCGCCGGCAGGGCCCCGATCATCCAGTCCGCGCCATCGGGCAACACGTTGCGCACGAACGCCTGATCGCGCTCGTTGCTCATCCGCAGGGCGATCACGGTGCCGCACTGCGAGAGCGAGGTCGCCGACAGCTCCGCCGGCCGCTGGCTGACGAGCCCGAGCGACACGCCGTACTTGCGTCCCTCTTTGGCGATCCGGGCGATCGCGCGGCGGCTCGGCTCGAAGGCCTGGGCATGGTCGGAGGGCACATAGCGGTGCGCCTCCTCGCAGATCACGAGGAGCGGCACCATCCCCTCCCGCTGCGACCACAGCCCGAACTCGAAGGCGAGGCGGCAGAGCAGCGAGACCACGACATCCACGACGTCCATCGGCACGGCCGAGATGTCGATCAACGTGACCGGCTTGCCCTCGGTGGGGATGCGAAACAGGCGGCGCAGGACCGCGGCCATCGTGTCGCGCACATGGAGCGATCCGAACATGAAGGCGTAGCGTGGATCCGCCCGGGCCGTGCGCAGCCGGGCCAGGAGGTGCCGATAGGGTGCGGCGCCCTCCGGCTTGTCGAGCGCGCCCATCGCCTCCTCGATCAGCCGCTCGAGATCCGACAGGCGATAGGGAATCGGTGTGTCGACGGTGACCCGCGTCTCGTCGCCTGCGGCCGCGAGGCGGGCGCGCCGCACCGCGTCGCGCAGGATGGCCGCCTCCGCATAGCCGCGGGCGTCGTGCGTCGGCACCAGCACCGCGGCCAGCTCGTCGAAGGTCAGGATCCAGTAGGGCAGCTCGAGCGAGCCCGGATCGAGGCGCTGAGCTCGATCGCCGAGCGCGGTGCTGTACTCGTCGTGCGGATCGATCAGCAGGACGTGCGCTTCGGGATGGCGGTCGAGGATCGCCCGAAGAATGACGGTGACGGCGCAGGACTTGCCGGAGCCGGTGCTGCCGAGGATGGCGAAATGCTTGCCGAGGAGGTTGTCGACGGCGAGCCATGCGGCGATCGACGCATCGTGTCGGAGGGTGCCGATCGGCACGCTCGGTGCCGAGGGCTGTGCGTAGACCAGAGCGATCTCGGCGGCGGTCGCCCGATGGATCAGCGCGTCGAGCTGCGGGTAGAGGGAGATGCCGCGGCGGAACGCCGGCGACGCCATCCCGCTCTCGCCGAGCAGATGGATGTCCATCACGGGCCGGTCGTCCGCCCGCCGGCCCTTGCGCAGCGCCTGGACCGTTCCGTAGACGCGGCCGGCCCCCGTGGGGATGGTCACAAGATCGCCGATGCCGGGTGGGCCCTCGCCGACGAAGGCACGGTCGAGCAGGCTGCCGGTCGCGACCGCCCCTTGCACGGCAAGAACGGTACCGATGAGCTGGCCCGTGTTCGAGCCCTGGCCCTCGTCCATCGCGTCTCCGCCGGGCCGACCACCGACCTCGCGGCTGCTATAGCGCCGCGCCCTTACGCGATGGTGAATCGACCACGGCTACTGGATCTCGGCGCGCCGCGCGAGCTTGCGTACCTCCTGTTCGACGATCCGCTCGACCAGTGGCGGCAGGTTGGCATCGAGCCACTCCCGCAGGGCGGGCCGGAGGAGCTGGACCACGAGCGCCTCGACCGTGATGCCGGCCGTTACGGGCGGTGACTCGCTGGCACTGGGGCGAGCGAGCTTGGCGAACGCGCTCATGCTCGCCGCGGCCGCAGCCGGAGACAGCAGCGGCTCGCCGGAGGCAGTCGTCGCCTCCTTCTCGTCCCGGGATGTCTTGGACGCTGCCGGAGGCAGGCTCGGCTCACCGGTAGGCGGCGGGCCGGGGACCGTGGCCGGGGCGGGGCCACTCTCGGCGTCGTCTTCGGCGACGGTGGTCAGCTCGAGCACCTCGTCCTCGGTGGCCGGCGTCCCCGCCGCGGCCGTCGGTGGGACCTTGTCTTCGTCGGCGATGATGCGGCGGATCGACGACAAGATCTCCTCCATCGACGGTTCACTGACGCTCTTGTCCTGGCTCATCTCGGGCATCCTGCGGTGGCCGCTGACACTTTGGGTCGATCGGCGCCGCGCTCGCGCGCCTCATGGCTGAGCATCGTCGCCAAGTCCGAACCACTTGTCACGGACCTCACGAAGATGGGCCTCGGCGTCATAGGGCTCGACCGGAAGGCCGAGGCTGACGCTGTCGAGGCGGCCGGTGGCGGCGGCAACGCGGTAGCTCGCCAGCACCTCGTCACGTCGGGCGATCGTCAACTCCACTTCGGCGGCGAACAGCTCCTGCTCCGCGTCCAGCACGTCGAGGACCGAGCGTGCGCCGACCAGTGCCTCCGCGCGCACGCCCTCGAGCGCGAAGGCCGCGCGGTCGGCCTGCACCTCGAGGGCACGAATCCGCGCCGTCGCCCGGTGCAACTCGGCCCGGGCGGCGCCGATCTCCTCTTCCGCCCGGCGCCGGGCATCGGCCAGGGCGTTGCGTCGCTCGAGCGCGGTCTGCCGGCTCTGCCGGACCCGCGCGTACTCTCCGCCCCCTTGGAAGAGTGGGATGACCAGGCTCGCGCCGATGCGCAGTGAGCTTTCCTGGTCGATCAAGGTATCCGGCTCGTGGTCGTAGGAGACGCCTCCATCGAGCGACAGGCGGGGTCGCAGCCTGGCCTTCGCCAGCTCGACATCGGCGCGCGCACTGGCGAGCGCGAACGACGCGGCCTCGACCTCTGGCACGTCGTTCAACCCGTCCGTCGCGTGGATCGGGGCACTGTCGGGCAGCGGCTCGGCCGCGGCGAGCTGATCGGGCGGCAGGCCGATCACGCGCTGGAAACGCGCCGTCGAGACCATCAGCTCCGCTTGAGCGCTGGCGCGGTCGGCCGCCGCCCTGGCGAGCCGAGTTTCGGCCTGGGCGACGTCGGTCAGCGTCACCGCGCCGAAACGGTTCCGATCGCGGGTCGCGGCGAGCTGCTCGCTGAGCCGCCGCTCGTTGCGCGTCGCGAGTTCCAGGATCGCCTGGTCACGGATCACTGCCGTGTACGCGTCGACGGCCTCGAGCAGCACGTCCTGTTCGCTCCGGCGCAGTCGCGCCCGCTCCGCACGCGCCTCGTTGGTCGCCCGCTCCGTGTCCGCTGCGACCGCCCCACCCGTGTAGACGGGCTGCGACACCACGAGTGCCTGGCGCGCCGTGGCCAGCATCCGCGTGTCGCCGTCGCTGCGCGTCTGCGCAACACCGACGCTCGAGAGCACTGTGACCTGGGGTCTTCCGCCGGCCAGCGCCAGCGGCACCCCCTCGTCGACAGCTCGCAGGCGTGCCTGGGCGGCGGCGAGGCGAGGGCTGTCCTGATAGGCGCGGGCGAGCGCCTCCTGAAGCGTCATTGCGCGCAGATCCTGGGCCACCATCAGGGCGGTCAGGCACACCACGCGGGGCAGGCGTCGCGCCAGCATGGCGCAACCCTAGCAGACGCCACGATATATGCGCTAGTTAATTGTCTTGGGATCGCGCATCGCGCGAGCACTCAGAAGACGAACTGCGGCTCGGGCAACAGCTCGGCGAGTGGCGGGATGGCGGCATCGAACGGCGTCGTTCTGCCGATCGCGCCGCCGATCCGCCGGCAGACGGTGAGCTTGCCGACACGTGCCGTGCCGACGACCGCTACCAGGCGACCGCCCTCGGCGAGTTGACCGAGCAGCGTCTGCGGGATCTCGGGGACCGAGCCGGCGAGCAGGATGATGTCGAACGGTGCCTGAGCCGGCAGGCCATCCGCCGCTCGACCGGTCTGGACGAGCACGTTCTCACAGCCGATCTCGCCGAGCACGGGCTCGATGGCGTCGACCGCGGCTTCGTCCGGCACGAGCAGGAACACCGTGCTCACGAGGCGGCCGAGGACCGCGGCGGTGCACCCGGTGTGGCACCCGACCACCAGCGCGACGTCGCTTGGTTGCGGCGCCGCCGCCTGGATCAGGCGGGCCTGCACCAAGGGCTCGATGAGAAAGCGACCGTCACCGAGATCGATGTCGTCGTCGCCGTAGGCAACCCCGCGCAGCTGCGGTGGGCAGAAGCGCTCGCGCGGGATCTCGGCCATCGCGGCCAGAACGCGCGGATCGTCGACCCGGCTCGGGCGGAGCTGGTTCTGGACCATCGCGGCGCGCCGCTGCGCAAAGTCGACCATCACTGTGGCCCCGAACCTCTCTTGGCGGTAGGCCCGCCTATATCCGCTCGACGTCGGGCGGACAATGCGCCGGGCCGGCGGGTTGACCGTCGCCCGCCCGAGGCTTATTTCTCCGCCGCCCGGCCCGGTGGCAGAGTGGCCATGCAGGGGACTGCAAATCCCCGTACGTCGGTTCGATTCCGGCCCGGGCCTCCACGGGCTGATGCGTCGCCGTGGTTGTGCGGTCTTGGTCCGGGGTAGCTCAGCGGTAGAGCAATCGGCTGTTAACCGATCGGTCCTCGGTTCGAATCCGAGCCCCGGAGCCAACATGTGCATCGCCCGCACGGGTCGGATCGTGGTCCTCACGGGCGCCGGCATCTCCGCCGAGTCGGGTATTCCCACCTTTCGCGGCCGCGATGGACTGTGGGAGGGCTGGCGGCTCGAAGAGGTGGCGACGCCGCAGGCCTTCGCCCGCGACCCCGAGCTCGTCCAGCGCTTTTACGATATGCAGCGCCGCGCGCTGCTCGCGCCCAGTGTGGCGCCGAACGCTGCGCACCACGCCCTGGCGCGACTGCAGCGGGCCTGGGCCGGCGAGGTGCTGGTCGTCACCCAGAACATCGATGATCTGCACGAGCGCGCGGGGAGCCGAAACCTGATCCACATGCATGGCGAGCTGCTCAAGGCCCGCTGCCTGGCGTGTGCCACGACCTGGCCCTGCCGCGATGACATGGTGCGGGCCGGCGCCTGCCCGGCGTGCGGCGTGACCGGCCAAGCCCGCCCGCACGTCGTATGGTTCGGCGAGATTCCGCTGGGGCTCGAGCGCATCACCGCGGCGCTGCACCGCTGCGAGCTGTTCGTGGCGATCGGCACCTCCGGCTTGGTGTACCCTGCGGCGGGCTTCGTCACCGAGGTCGCCGGTACCGCCCATGCTCACACGATCGAGATCGACCTCGAGGGCTCAGCGGTCAGCGCCGCCTTCGTGGAGCGCCGCCGCGGTCGTGCCTCCGAGCTGGTGCCGCGGCTCGTCGAGGAGCTGCTGACCGCCGCGTCGTGAGCCGCGCGCGACTTCAGGCAGGTCAGTGATCGGCGTGCGCCGCTGCGAACGCGGCCTTCTGCTCGGGGCTGGCCTCGCGCTGGTGGAGCGCCTTCCACTCAGCGTAGGGCATGCCGTAGACGATCTCGCGGGCGTCTTCGTAGGTTAGGGCTTGGCCGCGCTGCTCCGCTGCTGCGGCGTACCACTTGGCCAGGCAATTGCGGCAGAAGCCAGCCAAGTTCATCAGGTCGATGTTCTGTACGTCGGTCCGCTGGCGCAGATGCTCGACCAATCGGCGGAACGCCGCCGCCTCGAGCGCCACCCGGGTGTCCTCATCGATCATGGTCATGCCGCTACTCATCCTGGACTGCCGCTGCCGGGGGATGTGGCCTCGGCGGGGCGCGGCTCAAGGGCGGAGTTCGACCCCGCCGGCATGTCGCCATCCCGTCCACCGTGCATCCGGCGGCCGATTGTCACCGGCGAAGAGCGTCAGCAGCCTTGGCTGCTGCAGCGGTCGTTGCAGCACGGCCGCGAGCAGATTGGCCCAGGCCTCGGCAGCCGATTCGGTCGCGATCTCGTCCTGGCGGATTTCCAGCATCACGTGCGGCAGGCCCGTCCGCTGCGCGTGAAAGGTCACGGTGAAGCCGAAGTCAGTGAAGCCGGAATACGGCTGGTTGTCGCCGACGACGAGGCCACTGTGGTGGCGCAGGGCAGCCAGGACGGGGTCGGCAAGGCGACGATCGCCGCGCCACAGGACGCCCACCTGCCACGGCCGATCCTCGCCATTCATGTGCGGCGTGAAGCTGTGCACCGCGATGATGACCGGCAGCCGGCCGGCCCGCCGGGCGCGGCCGATGTGTTGCGCCACGGCTCGGTGATAGGGAAAGAAATGCTCGCGCAGCCGGCGCTCGATCTCGGCACGGTCGAGCGCCTGGTTGCCGGGCACGACGCACCCGTCGCTGACCGCTGGCATCGAGGCCGGTGTCAGCGGTCGCCGGTTGACGTCGACAACCAGCCGCGAGACGTGGTTGAGAATGGCCGGCGCGTCGAGCCGCCGCGCGAGCCCTCGGGTCAGATCAGCGGCGCCGATGTCCCAGCCGATGTGCCGGCTCAGCGCCTCCTCGCCGATCCCGAGATTGCCGAGGCGCGCTGGGACACGCCGACCGGCGTGATCGCACAGGAGCAGCGCCGGCGAGCGCCCGTGGGCGTGGAACAGCTCGACGTCGGGGGGCGGAGTGAACATGGGCGGTGAGAAGGAAACCACACCACCTGGCGCGAGGAAAGCACCCGGAGCGGGATCGGCCCACGTCGTCGGTTTACCCACCCTTGCAGGGAGTTAGTGACTTTTGAGGATGTCGGCCGCTAAGAAGGCGTCGCGGGTCTAATCAGGATGGGCTGCTGCGGAATGGACATGTCGCGCCGTCGGCTCTTGGCGGGACTGGGCGGGCTCGGTGTCGTCGGCGCCACGCCCGCTGCGGCCGCCTTGCTGCCACAGCCGCGGCCGGGCCCGCGCGCCGATCGGATTCTCGTCCTGAAGCGGCAGCGGCGGCTGCGGCTGCTGGCGGGCGACCAGGTCGTCGAGGAGTTCCGTATCGCTCTTGGTCGCGAGCCGCGCGGCCCGAAGGTCCAGCGCGGCGATTTCCGCACGCCGGAAGGGCTCTACGCGATCGAGGCCCTGAACCCGAGCAGCTACTACTACCGCGCCGCGCGCCTCTCCTATCCCAGCCCCGAGGATCGCGAGCGAGCGGCCCGGCTGGGCGTGAGCCCGGGTGGGGACATCATGATCCACGGCCTCGACCCGGCGATCGAGGCCAAGTGGCGCGCCGATCATTGGATGTTCAACTGGACGCGCGGATGCATCGCCGTGACCAACCGCGAGATGGATGTGCTCTGGGCGCACGTGCAGCTCGGGACGCCCGTCGAGATTCGCCCTTGAGTTGATGGGTGCTGCGTTCCTGTGACAAGCTCCCCATGTTGAGGGCTGGGGCTCGCCCGCCGCGCGGTGGTGTGAGCTTCATCCCTATCGGGTTTGGTTCGTTCCGCAAGGAGACACGGATGATGACTGTGAAGACAGCTGCGGCCCTCGGGCTCGCGGCGTTCGCTCTCGCCGGTTGCGCCACCAAGGGCGACATCGAATCGCTCCGTGCGGAGATCGCCGGGGTCCGCGCCGTGGCCGAGTCGGCCGAGCAGAAGGCGAGCATGGCCGCGGCGCAGGCCGAACAGGCGGCGGCGGAGTCGGCGCAGGCGGCCGAGGAGGCGCGTCTCGCCGGCGAGAAGGCGGACCGCATCTTCCGGTCGGGGCTGCGCAAGTAGTCGCCGAGACGGCGCGTCGGTCCTGTGACCGGCGCGCCATCCCCGGCGAAGGATGAGGTACCGTTGACGGGTTCGTCGATATCGCCGCAGGGGCCGCGCGCGGCGCGCCCCCGTTGGACCCGGCGCGCCCTGCTCGGCGCGGCGGGCTCGCTCGCGCTCGGCGGGTCGACGGCGCACCGTGCGGCGCACGCCACCCCATCGTCCCGGAACGACATCGTCGGCGAGCTGACCTATCACGTGACGCATCGCGACGAGACCCTGCTCGACCTGGCACGCCAGTTCGATCTGGGTCTTCTCGAGCTCCTCGCCGCCAACCCGGGCTTCGATCCGTGGATTCCCGCCCACGAGAGCCTGCTGACCCTGCCCACGGCACACATTTTGCCCGAGGCCCCGCGCCGCGGGTTGATCGTGAACCTGGCCGAGCTGCGTCTCTATCACCTTCCCGACCGCGGTCCGCCCGCCACGCATCCGATCGGCATCGGCCGCGAGGGCTTCGACACCCCGCTCGGCGCCACGCGCATCGTCCGCAAGGCCGAGAACCCGACCTGGTATCCGACGGAAGGGAAGCGCCGCGATGACCCCGACCTGCCGGCCGTCGTGCCGCCGGGGCCGGACAATCCGCTCGGGTCCCACGCGCTCTATCTCGGCTGGCCGACCTACCTGATCCATGGCACCAACAAGCCCTACGGCGTCGGGCGCCGGGTCAGCCGCGGCTGCATCCGCATGTACCCCGAGGACATCGCCGCGCTCTACCGGGCGGTCGCGGTCGGCACACCGGTGACCGTGGTCGACCAGCCGATCAAGCTCGGCTGGCAGGATGGCGAGCTGTTCATCGAGGCACACCCAACCCTGGCGCAGCTCGACGAGCTGGAGGAACGGCACAGCTTCACGCTCGAGCCGCCCCCCGACCATTCGGCGGCCATCGTCGCCGCAGCCGGTGCGGAGATCGAGCGTGTGGATTGGCGGATCGTCGAGGCCGAGCTGGTGAGTCGGCGCGGCTTCCCGATCCGGATCACGACCTCGATCGAGCAGGCCGCGCGGTCCCGTCCGAGGCCGCCTGCGCCCGAAGCCTCCGCCCCGCGCGGCATCGCCGGCGGCATCTACTAGCGTTCCGCTCTCCGGCCACGGCGCTGCCGACAGCCGCCGCAGCGGCGCCGACGGCTTCGGCTGTGTCTTGATTGCAACAGCGTTCCGTCAGCTCGGGAAAGAAAGAGGGTCCGGAGCGAGCTCCGGACCCCAAAGGAGGAGAATACGAGGAAAAGACGTCCCGCTTGCCCGACGGGACGATGCGCCACCTAGCTGCAGCCGGTTGTGGCTCCGCAGGTGTCGCATTTCAGGCAGGTGCCGTTCCGCACCAGCGTGAAGTTGCCGCACGATGCGCACGGATCGCCGACATAGCCTTTGAGGCGGGCGAGCTCCGCTTGCGTTGCACGGCTGTTCTGCACGGGCGACGAGCGCTCGGCCACTACGGTCGAGCCGCCCGTTGCACCGAAACGACGGTTCTGTGTCTCCTCGGCAACGGCTGCGCCGCCAGCGAGCAGACGGAGATTGCCGCGGACGAAACCGGTCGACGCGAATCGCGCCACGCCGTCGGCGCCGAGGTCCCCTTCGCGCGTGCCGCGGCCGATCGCGTCGTGCCTCATGTCGGCCGGCTCGACATTGGCCAGATCATGGCGACCCAGGTACGACACGGCCAGCTCGCGGAAGATGTAGTCGAGCACCGAGGTGGCCATCTTGATGGTGTCGTTGCCCTGGACGACGCCTGACGGCTCGAAGCGCGTGTAGCTGAACGCCTCGACGAACTCCTCGAGGGGCACGCCATACTGCAGGCCGATCGAGACGGCGATGGCGAAGCTGTTCATCAGCGAGCGGAAGGCCGCGCCTTCCTTGTGCATGTCGATGAAGATCTCGCCCAGCGTGCCGTCCTGATACTCCCCGGTGCGCAGATAGACCTTGTGCCCGCCGACGATCGCCTTCTGCGTATAGCCTTTGCGTCGGCTCGGCAGCTTGCGGCGCTCGGTGATGTAGCGCTCGACGATCCGCTCGGCGACCTGCATGACCCGCTCGGTGGGCGGGGCCTCGTCCTCGTCCTCGTCGACGATGTCCTCGAGCATCGCGGCGAGCGGCTGCGACAGCTTCGACCCGTCGCGGTAAATCGCCAGCGCCTTGAGGCCGAGACGCCAGCCGTCGAGGTACGCGGCCAGCGTATCCTGCACGGTCGCCGTCGCCGGCATGTTGATCGTCTTCGAGATGGCACCACTGATGAACGGCTGAGCGGCCGCCATCATCCTGATGTGGCTCGCGACCGAAAGGTAGCGCCGTCCGATCCGCCCGCAGGGGTTGGCGCAGTCGAACACCGCGAGATGCGCCTCCTGCAGGTGCGGCGCACCCTCGACGGTCATGGTGCCGCAGCACCAGGCGTTGGCGGTCTCGATCTGCTCGCGCGAGAAGCCGAGCGCGCGCAGCAGGTCGAGCTTGCCGTCGGCAAGCTGCGCCTCGTCGAGACCCAGCCGCTCGCGGCAGAACGCCTCGCCAAGGGTCCACTTGTTGAACACGTACTTGATATCGAACGCTGTCGGCAACGCCGCCTCGACCTTGCGCAGGGCCTCGTCGTCGAAGCCTTTCGCCCGCAGGGCGGCATGGTCGATCCCCGGCGCGCCGTCGAGCGTCCCGCGGCCGACCGCATACTTGGTGATGTCGTCGATCTGCTCGGCCGTGTAGCCGAGCGTCGCCAGCGCGCGCGGCACCATGCGGTTGATGATCTTGAAGTAGCCCCCGCCCGCGAGCTTCTTGAACTTGACCAGTGCGAAGTCCGGCTCGATGCCGGTCGTGTCGCAGTCCATGACGAGGCCGATCGTCCCGGTCGGGGCGATCACGGTCACCTGCGCGTTGCGCACGCCGTGTCGCTCGGCCAGCGCCAGCGCCTCATCCCACGCAGCGCGGGCCGCGGCGACCAGCCTCCGGTCCGGGCAGCGGGCCGCGTCGAGCGGGACGGGCAGGGTATGCACGCCCTCGTAGCCGTGCTCGTGGCTCCACGCGGCGCGGCGGTGGTTGCGCAGCACCCGCAAGGTCGCCTCGCGGTCGTCCGCGAAGCCCGGGAAGGGCCCGAGTTCGGCCGCCATCTCGGCCGAGACACGGTACGCCACGCCGGTCATGAGGGCAGTGATCGCACCGCAATAGGCGCGGCCCGAGTCGCTGTCGTAGCCGAGCCCCGAGGCCATCAGAAGCCCGCCGAGATTGGCGTAGCCGAGGCCCAGTGTCCGGTAGCGGTAGCTCAGCTCGGCGATCCGCTGCGACGGGAATTGCGCCATCAGCACCGAGATCTCGAGGACGATCGTCCAGAGCCGCACAGCGTGGACGAACTCCTCGATCGCGAAGCTTCCATCGTCATGGCGGAACATGAACAGGTTCAGCGACGCCAGGTTGCACGCCGTGTCGTCGAGGAACATGTACTCGGAGCAGGGATTCGAGGCGTTGATCCGTCCGGCGCTTGGGCAGGTGTGCCAGTCGTTGATGGTCGTGTCGTACTGGATACCCGGATCGGCACTGGCCCAGGCCGCGAAGCCGATCCGCTCCCAGAGCGCACGCGCCTTGATCGTCTTCGCGGTTCGGCGATCGGTGCGGCGGATCAGCGCCCAGTCTCGGTCCTCGAGCACGGCACGGACGAAGTCGTCGGTGACCCGCACACTGTTGTTGGAGTTCTGGCCGGAGACGGTGAGGTAGGCCTCGCTGTCCCAGTCGGCCTCGTAGGTCGGGATCTCGATCGCCGTGTAGCCCTGCCGCGCGTAGAGCAGGACCTGCTGGATGGCACCCTCGGGCAACATCGCCTTGCGCGCCGCCCGGATCGCACGACGTAACGCCGCGTTCTCCTTCGGATCGAACCGGTCGGCCTCGGCATAGGTGCGATCGTGGCAGGCCGCCATTAGTGCCGCGGCGTGTTGCCTGAGCAGCTTGGCACCGGCGACGAGGCTCGCGACCTTCTGCTCCTCGCGGACCTTCCAGTCGACGAACTCCTCGATATCGGGATGATCGACGTCGCAGATGACCATCTTGGCGGCACGTCGGGTCGTCCCACCCGACTTGATCGCACCCGCCGCCCGGTCTCCGATCTTGAGGAAGCTCATCAGCCCCGAGGACCGACCGCCGCCGGACAGCCGCTCGCCCTCCGCGCGCAGGCTCGAGAAGTTCGTCCCGGTCCCGGAGCCGTACTTGAAGATCCGCGCCTCGCGGACCCACAGGTCCATGATGCCGCCGGGATTGACCAGATCGTCGGCAACGCTCTGGATGAAGCAGGCGTGCGGCTGTGGCCGCTCATAGGCCGAGCTCGAGGCGCGCGCGTCGCCGGTCCGCTCGTCGACGTAGAAATGTCCCTGCGCCGGGCCGTCGATGCCGTAGGCCCAGTGCAGGCCGGTGTTGAACCATTGCGGACTGTTCGGGGCCGCAAGCTGCCGTGCCAGCATGCAGCGTAGCTCGTCGTAGAAGGCGCGGGCGTCGCGCTCGCTGGAGAAATAGCCGTTCTTCCAGCCCCAATAGGTCCACGTCCCGGCAAGGCGGTCGAAAACCTGCTGTGCGCTCGTCTCGGCGCCCAGCCGCTCGGCCTCCGGTAGCTCGGCCAACGCCGCCTCGTCGGCGACCCGGCGCTGCAGCCAGCCCGGAACCCCCCGCTCCCGCACCGCCTTGAGGCGCGCGGGGACGCCAGCCTTGCGGAAATACTTCTGCGCCAGGACGTCGACGGCGACCTGCGACCACGCGGCCGGAACCTCGATCGCGTCGAGCCGGAATACGACCGAGCCGTCGGGATTCCGGATCTCGCTGGTCGCCGTCCGGAACGGGATGTCGGCGTAGGGCGAACGGCCCTCCTCCGTGAGCAGCCGACGGATCTGCATGCGTCCCATTCTCCTCCTGGTGATAACCTAGGATGTTCGTGACTTGTTCGTCAAACCCTGCGTCGTTTCGGCAGGGGCAGCATCAGCCGCGACTGACGGGCAAGATCAGCGCGAGGTGACGCCTCATCACTCAACGCTGAGTTTAGGCACGCCGGTCGTGTCGCCGCAACGGCTGCCGTGCCGGTTTCCACAGTTTTGCGCCGGCTGTGGATCACCTCGGCATCGCGCAGCCGCGACGAGCAGGAAGATCCTTACCCCAGCCGCCTACCGGTGACTACTAGATATTGACCGCACGGCTTTCACTGGCACCAGATGTGGTGGCGGCGCCACGGTGACGCGTCAGCCTTAGGGCGATGCTGATCGGACTCACGCAGCATCAGTACCCTGGCGCCCGCTCGTCGACCGCGCGCTGATGAGCTGTTGAGAGCACGCTGAGATAGGCGGCTGTCCACAGGCCGTCCACCGATCGACCCCGAAGGCCTCGGAGTCCGCAAGGGGTGGACCGCGTGAGGCGCGCCCCGCATAGTCGCGGCGCCTGTGGCTGCTGGAGACTTGGCAACGTGCTTCGCTGGCTGTCTTACAATCGCCTCGGGACCCATCTGTTCACCCGTCGACGCGGCGAACTCGTCGGCGAGGACGAGTTCGGGAACCGGTATTACCGCGCGCGCCAGGGCGACGGCTGGCAGGCGGAACGGCGCTGGGTCGTCTACGCCGGCGAGGGCGAGCCCGAGGCGAGCACGGTGCCTCCAGGCTGGAACGCTTGGTTGCACCACAACTTGGAGCATCCGCCGAGCGAACGTCCGCTCCCGACCAAGTCCTGGGAGCGGCCGCATCAGCCGAACCTTTCCGGGACGCCCGCCGCCTATGTGCCGCCCGGCCATGTGCGCCGCGGCGGACAGCGGGAACCTGCGACCGGCGACTACGAACCGTGGCGGCCCTGAGCCGATAGAGCGGTCGAGGCCTGTGGCGCCGTCTGGGAGCGCATCGTCGCGAGGTCCGCGACGGCACGGAGGGCCTCGAGAGGCTGTGCTCCGGCGATCGAGAACGCGCCGGCGAAGCGAAACAGCGGCACACCGGTGACGCCCGCTTCCGTCGCCTCGCGGTGGGCCGCCGTGACCGCGGCCTGTCCGGGCGGCGGCTCGGCCCCGCCGGGCCATTTCCAAGCAAGGCCGGCGCTGATGGCGAGCGCCTCGAGCAGCCGTGGATCGGCGAGATCGCGGCCTTGGACGAAGTAGGCAGCGAACAGGCGCTCGACAATCAGCTCCGCGACCCGGCGGCGCTGTGCCTCCAGCACGAGGCCGTGCGCCGCGACGGTCCATGAGATGCGCGAGATCCTCTCGAAGGCGAAGCTGATTCCCTCCTGGCTGCCGAGCGCGAACAGCCGGCGGTCGAGCCGGCGCGCCGCCTCCTCGCTGCCGAACTTGCGTGCCCGGTAGAGCTGCCGCTCCACCCCGCCCGGCGGAAGGTGTGGATTGAGCAGGAACGGCCGCCAGACCAGACGAAGGCCGCGCGCGTCCTGCAGCCGCCGGAGCCTCCGGAATCCGAGATAGCACCAGGGGCAGGTGAGGTCGGCGACGATCTCGACGCTGCGCAAGCGTCACCCACTCGCTGATTGGGCTGAGGGCTCGGTCAGGCGATCTCCATGGGAGGTCGGTCCTGTGGATAAGTCGTGGACAGGCTCGGGCAGGCCCCAGATCCGGGGCGTCGCGAGCTCGACCGAGTTGCCCGCCGGATCGCGCACGTAGAACGACCACCCGCCGCGCGGCCAGTCCTGCCGGTGCTCGACCGGGTGACCGGCCGCGGCGAGGCGCTCGGCCCACGCCTCGAGCTCGGCCTCCGCGACGGCGAAGCAGACATGGCCCGGCCCGCACGCGCCGTGTCGGGGCACGCCCGCATTGGCGAGCGAGGCCGCCGGCCGAAACAGCAGCAGCATGCTTTCCCCGACACGGAAGAAGGCGAACGCCTCGTCCTTGCGGCTGTCGAGCGGCAGCCCCAGCACCTGCCCGTAGAACTGTTCCGCCGCCACGAGGTCGTCGGCGTACAGCACGGTCTCCAGAACGCGTGTCAGCGGTCTCACCAAAGCTCGCCCGCGGGAACGGCTGCGGCCGGGTGGTACCATGCCGCGCGCCGCCGGATCGCGCCAGCGCTACACCACGTTGCGCTCGACCAGGGGGTGGCCGTCGCGGAGGCGCTCCAGGCCGAGCGGTGAGAGGTCGAGCGTCAGATAGCGACCGTGGCGGATCAACTCGGCCACCGCGCGGCCCACCGCCGGGCTCTGCTGGATGCCGTGGCCGGAGAAGCCGACGGCAAAGATCGCGTTGTCGAGGTCCGGATGGAGTCCGACGAGACCGTTCTGATCGAAGGTGTTGTACTCGTAGTAGCCGGCCCAGGCGTTGACCAGGCGGAGCCGCTCGAGCGACGGGACGCGGGCGGCCAGCGCCGGCCAGACCAGCTCCTCGAACAGGGCATGGTCGACCTCGAGCGGCGGGTCGTCCGGATCGCGTTCCGGCGGCGGCGAGACGCCGGTGAGGTAGTGACGCCCCTCGGGCCGCAGCCAGACGCCGCTCGTATCGATGACGAGCGGGCAGCCGGGGAGGGGCTCGGCGGCGTCGATCACGAACACGCTGCGCGCCCGTGCCCGCACCGGGAGATCGATGTCCAGCATGGCCCCGATCGACGCGGCCCATGCTCCGCCGGCGTTGACCAGGAGATCGCACCCGACGCGCTGCCCGTCGTCGAGGCGCACCGCGTCGACGCGGCGGCCCGTCCGCTCCGCGCCGACCATCGCTGCGGCGAGGTAGCGGGCGCCCTGCGCGCCGGCCTTGCGTCGGAACGCGCGCAGCAGTCCGTAACCGTCGAACCAGCCCTCGCCGGAACGGCCGAGGGAGGCCGCGCCGATGCCCGCCGTGGACAGCCACGGGAACCGCTCGCCGAGTGCCGCCGGCGAGAGCAGCTCGACATCGGCGCCCTGCTCGCGTTGGACGCGATGGTTGTCCGCCAGGGCCGGCATGCCGGCGGGGCTCGCCAGAAAGAGATAGCCGCGCTCGACGAGGCCGATCTCGGCACGCTCGCCAGCCACCGCGAGCAGCTCGCCTGCCCGGCGGAGGAATTCGAACCCGTGCCGCCCGATGGCGATGTTGACCGGGGTGCTGAACTGCTGACGGATCGCGCTCGCGGAGAGGGCCGAGGAGGCGCGCGCATAGGTCGGGTCGCGCTCGATGACGACCACCTCACCGGGCCAAGGCTCGCATGTCAGCCAGTAGGCGATCGAGCTGCCGATAGCGCCTCCGCCGACGATCACGACGCGACCCGTCACGCGACGACGTCCGCCCGCAGATCGTAAGCGTCGGCCGCGGTCACTCGGGCGCGGACGATGTCGCCGACCCGCAGCCTGGCGGGGTCGTCGAGCCGCACCCGCCCGTCGACCTCCGGCGCGTCGCCCTTGGAACGGCCCCAGACCTCGTCGCCTGTCTCGTCGATGATCACGTCGACCTGACGGCCGACCTTGGCGGCGAGCCGTGCCGTCGAGATCCTCTGCTGCGCTTGCATCAACTGGTGCCAGCGCTGCTCGACGATCTCGTCGGGCACGCGGTCGGGCAGGGCGTTCGAGGCGGCGCCCTGCACCGGCTCGTAGCGGAAGCAGCCGGCGCGGTCGATCTGCGCCTCCTCGAGCCAGTCGAGCAGGAACGCGAAATCGTCCGCGGTCTCGCCGGGAAAGCCGACGATGAAGGTGGAGCGGATGGTCAGCTCGGGGCAGGCCCGGCGCCAAGCCCGGATCCGCTCCAGCACGCGTTCCTGGTTGGCCGGCCGGCGCATCGCCCGGAGCACCGACGGACTCGCATGCTGGAAGGGGATGTCCAGGTAAGGGAGGATCTTCCCCTCGGCCATCAGCGGGATGATCTCGTCGACATGCGGGTAGGGGTAGACATAGTGCAGCCGCACCCAGACCCCGAGCTCGCCGAGCGCCGCGCATAGGTCGAGGAGGCGCGCCCGCACGTCGCGCCCGTGCCAACGTGACGCCGCATAGCGCAGGTCGACGCCATAGGCGCTCGTGTCCTGCGAGATGACCAGCAGCTCCTTGGTTCCGGCCGCGACCAGCGCCTCGGCCTCCGCGAGCACGTCCGCCGCCGTTCGCGAGACCAGATCGCCGCGCAACCGAGGGATGATGCAGAACGAGCAACGATTGTTGCAGCCTTCCGAGATCTTCAGATAGGCGTAGTGGCGGGGTGTCAGCCGGAGCCCTTGTGGCGGCACCAGCTCGAGGAACGGCGCGTGTGGCGGGGGGATCGCGGCGTGCACGGCGGCGAGCACCGCGTCGTACTGGTGCGGCCCGGTGACGGCGAGGACCTTCGGATGCCGGGCGCGGATTGTGGAAGGATCGGCGCCGAGGCAGCCAGTCACGATCACACGGCCGTTCTCGGCCACCGCCTCGCCGATCGCCGCGAGTGACTCCTCGCGAGCGCTGATCAGGAAACCACAGGTGTTGACCACCACGACGTCCGCAGACGCGTAGTCGTTCGCGACCTCGTACCCCTCGGCGCGCAGACGGGTGACGACGCGCTCGGTGTCGACCAACGCCTTGGCGCAGCCGAGACTGACGAGGCCAACCTTGGGCCGTCGTCGACGTCCGGTCGTGGCAGGGCCCTGGGCTGGCATGGCGACGGTATAGTTAAGAACGGGCCCGGCCGACAGGGGCGCCGCACGCCCTGCGACCGGTGCGGTCGCGGCCGCTGGCATACGTCGATGCGCTCGGCCGGTGCGGCGCCGCCGTCAACCAAGTTGCCTGTCGCTAGGGCCTCGGTGACGCTCTCAGGTGGAAAGACGGACGCTTCCAGACAAGTGCGCCGCGCAAGCTCCGACCATAGAGCTTCTCAGTTTTGGTGAAGTACAACTTTCGGTACTGGTTACAAATTCGTTGAGCCGACAAGGCAGGATCGGCGATAATTAGGGCTCCATTAACCGCATCTGTCAACACATGCCGTTCGAACACGCACAGGTCCTGTGGCCCGCAACCGCGTCTCGCGGCACGCCGCGTCGCGAGCTGTCGCCCTGGCCCGAACGGCATCGGACCGTGCTGGCCCTCCTGCTGGCGGGCGGCGCGGTCGGCCTCACCGCCGCCCTCGTACCCATCCTGCGTGACGTCGCGGCCGTCATGCTGCCGGACGCCGACGGCGTAACCGTCGGCCCGGCCTGGTACTGGGCGGCCGGGCGCGAGCTGCTCGCCGGCTATCTGGCGCTGGGGCTGCTCCCCTTTCTGCTCTGCCTGCTGTGGCGGTTGCTGCCGCCTCCGGCGGCTCCGACTCGGCCCTACTTGCCGCTGGCGTCGGTGGTCGTGCCCGCCTTCAACGAGCAGGATGGTATCCAGACCTGCATCACGGCGCTCCTCTCCCAGGACTATCCGCTGCTCGAGGTGCTGGTCGTCGACGACGGCTCGGCGGACCTGACCGCTGCGCTGGTCGAGGGCACACCGGTCCGCCTCGTGCGGATGCCGGCCAATGCCGGCAAGGCTGCGGCGCTCAACGCCGGGCTCGCCGCGGCACGCGGCACCGTGATCGTCTGCTCGGACGGCGATTCGCGCCTCGATCGCTCTGCCGTCTCGCACCTCGTCGCCCACTTCGCGGACCCCGAGGTCGGCGCGGTCGCGGGTCGGATCGTCCCCGAGGACGGCGCGGGCCTCCTGGGAGCTTGGCAGACCATCGAGTACATCTTCGGCCAAACGATCGTGAAGGAGGCGCAGCTCGGCGCCGGCGGCAGCGTGCTGCTCGGCCCGGGTCCGGTGACCGCCTTCCGTCGAGACATGCTGCTCGCCCTCGGCGGCTTCACCGACCGCACCCTGGCCGAGGACTTCGATGCGACGCTGGCCGTGCTCGCGCATGGGCGGCGCGTCGCCTACGAGCCAGCGGCCGTCGCCTACACCGACGTGCCGCGCGACTGGCGTACGTTGTGCCGGCAGCGGCTGCGGTGGTCGCGGGGCCATCTCCAGGTCTTTCACGTCTGGCGCGATCGTGTGCTGCGCCGCGGCGCCGGGTGGGCCGGCAATTTCTGGCTACCCTACTATGCGCTGGTCGGCATCGCCTTGCCGATGCTGGAGCCACTGCTCGTGTTGGCGGTGCTGGGCCTGTTCCTGGCCTATCCGGGTCTGGCCTTCGCCTCGCTCCACGGCGCGCTCGGCGCGGCCATGCTGCTGGAACTCTTGACGATCAGCCAGCTCGCGCTGGCGCTCGCCATCGCCGGTGAGCGCCGACCGAGATTGTGGCTCGCTGCTCTGTTGTCCCGCCCGTTCATGGTGGTGCTCGCCTGGACGCGGCTGCGTGCCGTGCTCCACGCGCTGCGTGGCCGTGCACGCGCTTGGTAGCCACCACGGTGCGATCGCTCGAACGGTTACAGCTCTTCGCGATGGGGGTTCCTAGGATGCATGCAAGGGTTGTCTATCTTGGGCTCGCACTCGCTGCGGTGGCGGCCCTGGGCCCGCTCGGAACACCCGAAGCCACGGCGCGCGAGCCGGTCGACGTGCTCCTGAGCTTCGATACCGAGGCGCCGGGCGACGGAGCCGCCCTCCAGCGCTTGGCTCTGGACGTGCCGGCGACCTACTTCTTTCTCGGCCGGTTTGCTGAGGCCAATCCGGACCTCGTCCGGCGGCTCGCCCCGGGCAACACGATCGGCTCGCACGCCCACACCCACGCCGACCTCAAGACCTTGCGCGGTGACGCGCTCGTCGAGGAGCTGCGCCTCGGACGCGACGTGCTGACCGGGCTCACCGGCCGGCCACCGGTCTGGTTCCGAGCGCCGTTCCTTGAATCGGATGTGGAGGTCGAACGGACGCTGGCACAGCTAGGCTTCCGCTATGACAGCTCGGACAGCGACCGTTGGCCGATCCAGTCGACCCTCCTCTCATTGCCGATCTCGTCGAGTGCCGCCGCCGACGTTCTCGCCTCGGACTACGATCTGATCCACAAGCAGAAGCTCGACACCGCTGGGATCCAGGCCTGGCTCGAGGCGCGCTATGTCGAGCGCGAGGCGACCGGGCGCCCGCTCGTCGTGCTCCTCCACCCGCAGATGATCGCGCCGCACGCGGCCGCGCTGCACGGGTTCGTCGACTTCGTCCGTGAACGGGGCGGCCGGTTCCGGACGTTCGACGAGGTGGTCAGCGACTGGACGACCTCTCCGGCAGAGCGCCGACTCGGCGTCGTCGTCGACCTCGACACGCTTCGCGCCGACATCGCCGTTGCCGCCAACCAGCTTCGCGCCAACGGGGCCACCGATGTGTATGTCCGGGTCGGGCACGATCCGGCGCCGGCCAAGGGCTTGGTGAGCGCGCTGCGGACGGCGGGTCTACGGGTCCACGCGCGGCTCTCGCTGCTTGATGATCCGGCGCTTGTCGCGGCGGATCCCTCACTCGCCATGCGCGACGCGGCAGGCAATCCCTCGGCTCGTTGGCTCTCGCCGTCGTCGGATGGGGCGCGCGCCGCTCTTCGGGCACGGCTGGTCCGGACGGTCGAGGAACTGGCAGTCGACGGCGTCATCCTCGCAGACGTCAGCTATCCCGACGACCAGGTCGACTTCTCCAAGGCGGCAGTCGAGCGCTTCGCGACGATGGTCGGCATCGAGGATATCACCGAGGCGCGGTCGCTCGCCGAGCGCGGCGTCGAGAGCTGGACGAGCTGGCGGCAGGTTGAGATCGCCGATCTGGTGGCCGACCTCGCCGCGGTGGCGCGCGGTGCGACCGGGCGCGCACTGGAGGTATCGGCCGCGCTGAGCGGCGGGGCAATGCTGCACTATGTCGAGCGGCAGGTGGTCGGGCAGGACATGGGGCGGATCGCCGTCGGCGTCGACACCGTCCTTCTGGAGACCGAGGCGGACCCGACCGTCGTCGAGCGGGCGGCGTTCCTCGCGCGCGGGCAAGTCGGCGCCCGCGGCCTGATCGTGATGCCGGTGGGCGACGTCGCCGGCTTGCCAGCGGCGGCCGAAGCGGCCGGCCGCCTGGCGAGCGGCATCGCTGTCGCGAGCGCCGCGCCGCAGCTGTTGCGCGAGGTGGGCGACGCGCTGCGGCGGTTCGAGATCGTCACCCCGGCGGCGGTCGACGCGCTGGTCGAGAAGGGCCCGGCGCGCTCGGAGGTCGATGGCTGGCCAGCGGTGGTCGTAAAGCACCTGCCGAGGCAGCTTTCCGAGACTTGGCAGGTGCTGCTGCAGAGCGAGCGTGGCTGGTGGCCGATCGCGTTCGGCGCGCTCGCGCTGCTCGCGGCGGCGTTGCTGGTGCGGCGCTGGATGCGCCCGCTGGCCCACCCGACCCAGGCCGCGGCCGGCACCCTGCAATCGCACGAGAGCGGCGCGCTCTTTGCAGAGTTGGACCGTCTCGCCGACTGCGTGGGCGACCAGGTCACGGGCACCGAGCTGCGCCTCGTCGGTGACGTCCTGCGGCGCTTCGGTCACCAGCGGGTCGAGCGCTACCGGCTCGTCTTCCTGCTCGAGCTGCTGGAGCAGCAGGCGAGCCGCCCGGTCGGCGATCTCGCCGTGCTCGACCGCGTCGCCGGCTGGAACGGGCTCTGGCTGCGCTACGTGGAGCAGGCGGCGTTGCTCCAGCTCATCGGCCTGTCGGGCGGCGTCGCGACCCTCACCGCCGAGGGTCGACGTGCCATCGGAAAGGCGCGCGGCGAGGGTTACGACCGACGCCTGTGGCACTGGGTCGAGCAGATGCTGCACGAGACGCTACGCGTCGAGTGCCCGGCGTGTGGCGACGGCATTCTGACCCGTTGGGTCGGCACTTCGGTGCGCTGCGGCAGCTGCGGGGCGAGCACCAGCGCCGAGGCGCTGCCCAGCGCGCAGCGGCTCAGACCGCCCGTCCCGGCCCTGGCCGCCTGAGGGCCGAGGTTCAGGTACGTCGGATGAAGTTCTCGGCGTAGGACTTCGGGCGAACGATGCGGGGGTGTGGCTCGTAGACGTCGTAGGGGATGCCGCGCCGCTCGCAATAGGCGATCGCCGCCTCGCGCGAGGGGAACCGGAGCTGGATCTGCTGCTCGGTATCGTCGGAGCCGACCCAGCCGATCAGCCGATCCGCCTCCTTGCGCGAGGCCGGCTCCATCTCGACGAGCCAGAAGCGGGTCTTGAAACGGCCCGACTGCGGCGCCGGCTTGGCGGGCTGGTAGATACGGGCTCGGCTCATGTTGCGCGCGGCCTTCGACCAGACACAGATCGACGCGCAGCTTTAGCGCCGTCCCGGGTCAAGGCAAGCGGCGCGCCGGCCTCAGCCCTCGGGCGATCCCCACTCCTGGCGCAGGGCGGCCGCATGGGCCGCCAGCCACAGCACCCCGATCACGCCGGTCACGCCGACGATCCGGCCGTCGTCGACCATCGCCACAGCTTCGGCGAGAGGCACGACGTGGCTGCGAATGTCCTCGCCTTCGCCCGCCATGCCCGAGACGCCGGGGTGGGGCGGCGCGGTCAGCTCGCCGACGAACAGGCGCACGATCTCGCTGCACCCGCCCGGGCTCGAGGCGTAGTCGCAGGCATGACGCAGCCGGGCCAGGGTCAGCCCGGTCTCCTCGTGGCACTCCCGCCGCGCGACATCCTCGAGCGCCTCGCCGGCCTCGACCAGCCCCGCCGGCGCCTCGATGATCCACGGCCGCTGCAGCGCGCCGAGGATGCCGGCACGGAACTGCTCGACCAGAACGAGGGTGTCGCTCGCGGCATGGTAGGGCAACACGGTGACCGCGCGCCGCATGAGAAACTGCTCGCGGACGAGCAGGTCACTCCATGTGCCATCGAACCGGCGATGGCGTAGCTTGACGACGTCGAGGCCGAAGAAGCCGCGATAGGCCGGCTTACGCTCGACGATCTCCCACTCGCCGGGGCTCGCGCCGGCGCCAGCGTTCACGTGAAGGCCTTGAATGTAATCAGCGTGAAGGTGTCCTTGACCCCGGGCAAGGTCTGGACGTGGCTCGTGACGAACCGCCCGATGTCCACCTCGTCGTCGAGATGGAACTTCATGATGAGGTCGTACTGCCCGGAGATCGAGTAGACCTCCGAGATCGGCTCGATCGTTTGTACGGCCTCATCGGCAACCTCGTAGGCACGACCCAGCTCGCACTTGACCATGACGAAGATCGTCTGCATCGCTCAGTCGTCCTTGCTGCGTCCGAGCAGCCGCGACGGCACGGGTCGCGCTAGGAACATCGGCAGGTCGGGACGCTCGCCGAACACCACGGCCTCGCCGGCGCTCGGCAGCGGATCGCCACCTGGGCGACGCTCGCCCCCACGCCGGCCGCGCTCGCGCAACACACGCTCGACCTCCGGTTCGTGACGCGCGACCCGGGCAGTCGGAGTCGGAGGGGTGGCCTCGGAGCGCCTTCGGGTTGGCCGCCGCTCGCCGCGCTCCCCGGGAACGGCCACCGCGGCTTCTCCGACCGGCTCGGTCGCATCACGCTCGCGCGGCGCGGGATCGGCCATACGCTTGATCCGCCGGGCCATCAGCCGCTCGATCGCGTCGACGTAGCGGCCATCCTCCTCGGTGACGAGCGTGAATGCTCGACCCGACTTGCCGGCCCGACCGGTCCGGCCGATGCGGTGGACGTAGTCCTCGGCGTGCAGCGGGACGTCGAAGTTGACGACACATGGGAGGTCGTCGATGTCCAGCCCGCGGGCCGCGACGTCGGTCGCGACCAGGTAATCCACCTTATCCTCCTTGAATGCGTCGAGGCTCGCCTGACGCTGGGCCTGGTCGAGGTCGCCGTGGATGTCCTTGGCGTTCAGACCCTCCCGCTGCAGCCAGCGGGCGAGGCTCGCCACCTCCCGCTTGCGGTTGCAGAAGATGATCGCCTTGCCGACCTTTTCGGCTCGCAGGAGAGCGGTCAGCCGGGCGCGTTTGGCTGCGCCGTCCACCGGAACGAGGACGTCGTCGACCGATGCGGCGGAGGTCGCCGGCCGTGCCACCTCGACGACCGCCGGGTCCTGCAGGAAGCGAGCCGCGAGCCGCCGCACCTCGGGCGGCATGGTCGCCGAGAAAAGCAGCGTCTGTTCGCGCTTGTGCAGCAGGCCCATGATCCGCTCGACGTCGGGGATGAACCCCATGTCGAGCATCCGGTCGGCCTCGTCGATGACGATGATCTGCACATGGGTCAGCATCACCTTGCCGCGCTCGAACCAGTCGAGCAGCCGACCGGGCGTGGCGATCAGCACGTCGACACCCTTGTCGAGCAGCTTCTCCTGATCGCCCATGCCGACGCCGCCGATGATCAGCGCCATCGTGAGGTTGAGATACTTCCCATAGGTCTCGAAGTTCGCGGCCGTCTGGGTGGCGAGTTCGCGGGTCGGCGAGAGGATGATCGAACGCGGCATCCGCGCACGCGCCCGTCCAGCCGCGAGCTTGTGCAGCATCGGCAGGACGAAGGAGGCCGTCTTGCCGGTCCCTGTCTGCGCGACGCCGATCACATCACGCCCCGCGAGCACGTGCGGGATGGCGGCGGCCTGGATCGGGGTGGGCTCGGTGTAGCCGGAATCCGAGACGGCGCGGAGCACCTCGTCACGGAGGCCGAGCGCGGCAAAGCTCGCCGGCACGGTGTCGGGGAGGGTCAAAGAGTACCTATGAGTAGGAGGCCGAATAGCACACTGCGGCATGTAGTGAGTGGCCCGAGAAAGTCAACGAGCCGACGCTGCCGCTCAGACAATTCGTCGCGACAGGGGCATTTTTGTTGGCCGCGCCAGGGGGCAGTGCAAGAGATCGGGGCTAGCGCGAGGTCCGTGGCAGCGGCGAGGTGAACGATGCTGATCCGTGCCGATGCGGCCATTCTTGTTGTTGTCGACATCCAGTCACGACTCGCAGCCGCGGTCGAGAACGCCGACGCCATCATCGCGCGTGCCCGCGTCCTCATCGACGCGGCACGGCAGATGGACGTGCCGCTGCTCGTCTCCGAGCAGTACCCTCAGGGCCTGGGCGGTACCGATCCGCGCCTTGGAGCCCTGCCGCCAACAGCCGCGGTTGTTTCGAAGCTCACCTTCTCGTGCTGGCGGGAGCAGGGCTTTCAGGTCCGTCTGGACCGCCTCCGCCGGGGCCAAGTCGTGCTCTGCGGCATGGAGACCCATGTCTGCGTCCTGCAGACCGCACTCGATCTGCGTGAACGCGGTTACGACGTGTTCGTGGTGGAAGACGCGGTCGGCTCCCGCCGGCAGTCGAGCAAGCAGCTCGGGCTGGCGCGGATGCGCGATCGCGGAATCGATGTGGTCGACAGCGAGATGGTCGTCTTCGAGTGGGCCGAGCGCGCCGGGACGGATCAGTTCCGTGCTCTCAGCCGGCTGGTCAAATGACCGTCACGCCGCTCATGCTGTTGCCCGGTCTGCTGTGCGACCGGCGCCTGTTCGCACAGCAGACGGCGGAGCTCGCCCACCACGGAACGGTTGCCGTCGCCGATCTCACGTCCGCCGACAGCATCGCTGCTATGGCCGGCCACGTTCTTGCCACCGCGCCACCGCGCTTCGCGCTTGCCGGTCTGTCGATGGGCGGCGTCGTCGCCCTCGAGATCCTGCGCCAAGCACCCGGACGGGTCGACCGCCTCGCCCTGATCGACACGCAAGCGCGTCCCGATGATGCTGCCGCTCGTGAACGCCGCCTCGCGCTGATCGAGCTCGCCCGGTCGGGCGCGTTCCGGTCGGTGCCGCAGCGCCTCCTTTCGCTCCTCGTCCATCCGGATCGCCTCGCCGATGTGGCACTCGTGACCGCCGTCGTCGCGATGGCCGAGGCGGTCGGTCCGGACGCTTTCATCCGCCAGCAAACGGCGCTGATCGGCCGCATCGACAGCCGCCCGACGCTGCCCGCGATCGCCTGCCCGACGCTCGTCCTGGCCGGGCGGCAGGATGCGCTGACCCCGCCGCCGGTGCAGGAGGAGATGGCGGCCGCGATCCCGGACGCGACGCTCGTCATACTTTCGCGCTGCGGTCATCTGGCGCCGCTCGAGCGACCCGACGCGGTCACCCGGCTGCTGCGCGACTGGTGGCTCCATTGAGCGCCCCCACCGCTCCGCTGCGCTATTGGCTCACCATCGAGGGGATGGGCTGCTCGGCCTGCGCCGAGGCGGTCCGCGAGGCGCTCGCCGCGTTCTCGGGCGTTCACGCGATCGTGGTCGACCCTGAGGCTGGCAGCGCCGACCTCCGCACCTACAGTGCGCTGCAGGCGGCGGAGGTGGCGTCCGCTCTCGAGGACGCCGGCTACTCGCTTCGGAGCATGGAACTCGTTGGCGATGTCACGTAGCGGCGGAAGCCGCGACCGCATGATCGCGCTGTCCCTGCATGCAATCGTCGCCGCGCCGACTGTTATGGCCTTCGTGATGGGCGCGCAGACCCCCGACCGGGACGGCGTATCGCGACCCGACTGGGGGTGATCCCGCGCGGCCTCGGGTGCGCGTTCAGACCGGTTGGCGAGCCTTGCGCCGCCTTGCCTCGGCGAGTTCGCCCCAGGCCCGCACCAAACGGCTTGCGACCAGCGCCAGGACCAGTACCGCGCCGCCAAGGAAAAACGCCTCGATCCGATCGTCCATCGCTCACCTCCGGGCGGCTTCTAGCCGGCGCCTGCGAACCAAACCGTGACAGGAGTCACAGCCGAGTACGCTGGAGGACGCATGGCCGGCATGCGCAGACCACCAGCTGCAGCGAGGCGCGGGCTCGGGTCGGACCTTCGCGCCAACCATGGCGGGGTAGGTGGTGACCGCCGATGCACGGGCGCACCTCCTGGCCGTGATCCGGGTTCGTCGGCGGCTCGGCCACGCGATGATGGTTGAAGCGCCGGAGCCGTCCCGTCCGGCGTCACCGGTAACGCCAACTGAGCGTGGATGCCGAACTGGGTGCCCTCGGCCGCGCAGGCTTGGGGCGCTCACGACGTGACGTTACACGTCGAGCTCCCGGACCAGCGCGGCGTTCTGCTGGATGAAGGCGAGACGCAGCTCCGGGCGGCGGCCCATCAGCTCCTCGATCAGCTCTTGGGTCGGCTTGGCGTCGACCATATCGAGGCGCACCTGGAGGAGCTGGCGCCGCGCCGGGTCCATCGTCGTCTCGCGGAGCTGCTGCGGGTTCATCTCGCCCAGGCCCTTGAAACGCCCGGTCTCGACGTTTTTTTTGCCCTTGAAGACCGTCACGAGGAGCCGGTGGCGGTCGGCATCGTTGCGCGCATAAGCCACGGTCCCGCCGGCGGCGAGGCGGTAGAGCGGCGGCTGCGCCAAGTAAAGATGGCCGCGCTCGATCAGCTTCGGCATCTCACGGAAGAAGAAAGTCATCAGGAGGGCGGCGATATGCGCGCCGTCGACGTCGGCGTCGGTCATGATGACCACCTTGTCGTAGCGCAGGTCCTCGCTTCGGAACTGCCTGCCGGCGCCGCAGCCGAGCGCGGTCACGAGATCCGCCAGCTCCTTGTTGGCCGACAGTTTGTCGGCCCCGGCACTGGCGACGTTGAGGATCTTGCCGCGCAGCGGCAGCACCGCCTGCGTCTCCCTGAGGCGCGCCTGTTTCGCCGAACCGCCCGCCGAATCGCCCTCGACGATGAACAGCTCGGTGCCCTCGCGGCCATCGCGCGCGCAGTCGGCGAGCTTGCCGGGCAGGCGCAGCCTGCGCGTCGCCGTCTTGCGCTCGACCTCTTTTCTGGCCTTGCGGGCGAGGCGCTCATCGGCGCGGGCCGTGACGTGGTCGAGAAGGCGCTGCGCCGCGTCGGGGTGGGCGGCGAGCCACAGCTCCAGACGGTCGCGGATGCAGGCCTCGATCGGCCGCGTGATCTCGGGCGAGACGAGGCGCTCCTTGGTCTGGCCCTGGAACTGGGGGTTGCGGATGAAGACCGAAAGCAACAGGCAGGCGCCGCCGTGGACATCTTCCGGGACGAGCTGTCCGGCTTTCTTGAACCCGACCCGCTCGGCATGTGCGCGCAGCCCCTTGGTCAGGGCGGCCCGCAGGCCGGCCTCGTGGCTGCCCCCCGACGGCGTCGGGATGGTGTTGCAGTAGAAGCCCTCGTAGGCTTCCTCGTCGAGCGGCCAGGCGACCGCCCATTCGATCCGGCCGTCGTTCTCGCTCAGCTCCGCCGTGCCGGTGAACGCATCGTCGACCACCCGCTCGCGGCCGGCCAGGAGCGCCTCCAGGAAGTCCGCGAGCCCGGCGGGGAACTGGAAGGTTTGGCGGGGCGGTATGTCCGCGCCGCCATCGAGCAGTGCGGGATCGCAGGACCAGCGGATCTCGACCCCGCGGAACAGGTACGCCTTGCTCCGCGCCATTCGGTACAGGATGGACGGTCGAAAGCGCACATCGTCGCCGAAGATCATCGGATCGGGCGTGAAGGACACGGTCGTCCCGCGGCGGTTGGGCGCGGCGCCGACCTTCTCGACCGGGCCCAGGGGCGCACCCTGGCGGTAGGTCTGGCGGAACAGCTCGCGATTGCGCGCGACCTCGACCGTCAGCTCGGCGGCCAGCGCATTGACCACCGACACGCCGACCCCGTGCAGGCCACCCGCGGTCGCGTAGGCCTTGCTCGAGAACTTGCCGCCCGAGTGAAGCGTGGTGAGGATCACCTCGAGCGCGCTCTTGTCCGGGAACTTCGGGTGCGGCTCGACCGGGATGCCGCGCCCGTTGTCGCGCACGGTCACGCGGCTCCCGGCGGCCAGCTCGATCTCGATCCGATCCGCGTGCCCGGCCACCGCCTCGTCCATGGCGTTGTCGAGCAGCTCGGCCACGAGATGGTGCAGTGCCCGCTCGTCGGTGCCGCCGATATACATTCCCGGCCGACGGCGAACCGGCTCCAACCCCTCGAGCACCTCGATATCGTGCGCGGTGTAATCGCCGTCGCCGCGCGCGGCCGCGGGCAGGTCGAAAAGGTCGTTCATGTCTCCGGTCTCGTCCTTGGGGCAAGCGACCGGGCTGCAGGCGCGCTGCATCGCCTGCCGTGGAGGCCCGCGTCAAGCATCCTGCACGCTGGTGCGCGCCGCACCGGCTCCCTATCGTCCGGCGTCATGGTTGAGCGGGAGGCGAAGGGTGGCTGACCGACCCCAGGGCGAGCCGCGGGTACGGACGCTGGCGATGCCCGCCGACACCAATCCGGCGGGCGACATCTTCGGCGGCTGGCTGCTGGCCCAGATGGACATCGCCGCCGGCACGATGGCCTACGAGCGGGCCAAGGGCCGCGTCGCCACCGTGGCGGTCGATGCGATGACCTTTCACAAGCCTGTCCTGGTGGGCGATCTGGTGAGCTGCTACGCGCGCGTCCTCAAGGTCGGCCGGACCTCGATCACGATGCAGGTCGAGGTCTGGGTGCGGCGCGGGCGCACCGGCGAAGAGCAGAAGGTCACCGAGGGGCGCTTCACCTGCGTCGCGATCGACGAGCACCGTCAACCGCGCCCTGTCCCGCCGGAGTGAGCCGGCTCAGCCCGTTCCCCAGAGCTGCAGCTCGACCGGGTGCGGGACGCGCTCGACCTGCTCGATCTCGGCACGCTTGACGCGAACATAGGCCTCGATGAGGTCGAGGGGCATGACGTCGCCCTTGGTGAGGAAGCCGTGGTCGGCCTCGAGCGCGTCGAGCGCGGCGCCGAGCGACGGTGCCACGCGCCCGATCTCCTCGGCTTCCGCCGGTGGTAGGTCGTAGAGATTGCGGTCCATGGCGTCGCCTGGCTCGAGGCGGCGCTCGATGCCGTCCAGCCCGGCCATCAGCACGGCCGCCATTGCGAGGTACGGATTGGCGCACGGATCCGGGAAGCGCAGCTCGATCCGCTTGGCGCCTGCGGTCGCGGCGTAAGGAACGCGGATCGCGGCCGAGCGGTTGTGGGCGGCGTAGGCCAGCAGCACGGGCGCGTCCTGCCCGGGACGCAGCCGGCGATAGCTGTTGGTGGTCGGGTTGGTGAAGGCGTTGAGGGCTGCGGCGTGGGTGATGACGCCGGCGATGAAGTGCAGGCAGGCTTGGCTGAGATCCGCGTAGCCGGTACCGGCGAACACGGCGCGCTCGCCCTGCCACAAGGACAGGTGCAGGCGCAGGCCGGAGCCGGGCTCGCCGGGCAGCGGCTTGGCGAGGAACGAGGCGACCTTGCCATAGGACGCGGCGACCTGGGTCGCGGCATAGCGGGTCATCTGCAGACGGTCGGCGCTGGCGAGCAGCGCATCGGCGCCGAAGCCGACCTCGATCTGGCCGGTTCCGCCGCCTTGACCGTGCCGCAGCCGGGGCACGCCCATGCCGCGCAGCACCGTGGCGAGCTCGGCCCGGATGTCATGGGTCGGATCGTGCGGCGGCATCGCCAGATACCCGCCCGTCGTGCGGCCGACCGTCCCCGGCGGAGCACTGAAGCCGACCGCGCGCGGACCGCTCTCGAGCCGCAGCTCGTCGAGCAGGTAGAAGCCCAGATCGACCCCGACGCGGACGCCGTCGGCGGCCCGCGCCGAGGCCAGCCAGGTGACGGCGCGCGCCGCCGTCGAGCGCGGGTCGCGCTCGTAGCCGAGTCCCGTGCCCGGCTCCGCGCCATCGCAGATGATCGCCAGCGTCGGCTGGGCGGCGAACGGGTCGAGATGGACGGCGTGCAGATCAGGCCGCAGCAGCAGGTCCGACTCGGTGATGTCGCGCCAGCCGGGCACGGCGGAGCCGTCGATGCTGATCCCATCGCTCAGGAGTGCCGGATCGAGGTCGGTCGCCTCGACCGAGCGGTGCCGCCAGCGTCCGGCGAGGTCGGTGAAGCGGAAATCGACGGTCCGCAGGTTCTCGTCGCGGATCAGGCGTAGGATGCTGTCGACATCGCTCATGGCGGCGTGTGCTCGTTCTCGGTTACCGTCGCGCCGGCCGGCCGCCTTCTATCCCCGGCGGCGCGGTGGGGAAAGGCCGTCGCGCTCGCGGACCGACGCAGGGATGATCGCGCCAGCGGCCGCCCGCGTAGTTCCGTCACCGATCGTAGACGGAGGTGATGGTCATGGAGTCCGGTGCAGTGCTGCTTGCCGGCAAGGCGCTGCTGACTTGGGCGCTGCCGCTCGCTTGGTGCGCGCGCGAATTGTACCTGCTGCGACGTGACCGCCGGCAGGCCGAGATCGCCGCTCCGAATCAAGCTGACGTGCGTGTGCAGACTGGGGCGAGCGACCGGACTCGAACCGGCGACATCCAGGACCACAACCTGGCGCTCTACCAACTGAGCTACGCCCGCCGTGCGGCCCGCTATGTGGGCCAGGGCCCGGAGCGCGTCAAGCTGCCGCCAGCTCCCGAGCGTCTGCCTACCGAATAGGCGGTCTGCTCATCTCGTAGGCACAAGTGCGCCGTGCCCTTGGGCGGTCGCGTGCGCCGTGCGCGGTTGCGGTCTTGGCACGCTCTCTGCTTGGGGCGAAGGGTGGAAACGCCCCTCGGGGGCCGGCTCACTCGCCCAAGGGGAACCTTGTGAGGCCATGAAGAAGATCGAAGCCGTCATCAAGCCGTTCAAGCTCGACGAGGTCAAGGAGGCTCTCCAGGAGGTCGGCCTCAAGGGCATGACCGTCACCGAGGTCAAGGGCTTCGGTCGGCAGAAGGGCCACACCGAGCTCTACCGCGGCGCCGAGTACGTCGTCGACTTCCTGCCCAAGGTGAAGATCGAGCTGGTCGTCGAGGACGCCATCGTCGAGCGCGCCGTCGAAGCGATCCAGCAGGCGGCCAAGACCGACCGGATCGGCGACGGCAAGATCTTCGTCAGCGACGTGCAGGACGCGATCCGGATCCGGACCGGCGAGCGCGGCACCGACGCGCTCTAGGCGCGGCGCCGCGACGCCGGGTTCGCATGGGACGCGCCCGCTCGGGCGCGTCCGCTTTGTCGGGGCCAGAACCGGGGGACCCCGCGCGGCCACCCCCGATAACACGGACAGAAGGACCGAGAGACGATGACCCTGGGGTGCAAGAAGCCCGCCGACGTCATGAAGGCGATCAAGGACGAGGGGGTCGAGATGGTCGACTTCCGCTTCACCGACGTGCCGGGCATGTGGCAGCACACCTCCTACCCGGTGCAGTGCTTCGACGAGGACGCGCTGGTCGAGGGCATGGGCTTCGACGGCAGCTCGATCCGCGGCTTCAAGGTCATCAACGAATCCGACATGCTGCTGATGCCGGACGTGACCACCGCGTTCATCGACCCGTTCTTCGAGCACAAGACCCTCGTCCTGATCTGCGACGTCAAGGACCCGGTGACCAAGGAGTTCTACTCGCGCGATCCGCGCGGGGTGGCGAAGAAGGCCGAGGCCTACCTGAAGGCCAGCGGGATCGGCGACACCGCCTATTTCGGCCCCGAGGCCGAGTTCTTCGTCTTCGACGACGTCCGCTACGGGACCGGCCAGAACTATTCGAGCTACGAGATCGACAGCGTCGAGGGGCACTGGAACACGCGCCGCGACGAGGGGCCCAACCTCGGCTACAAGGTCCGGCCCAAGGAGGGGTACTTCCCGTGTCCGCCCTCGGACACGCTGCAGGACCTGCGCGCCGAGATGGCGCTGATGATGGCCAAGATCGGCCTGCAGGTCGAATGCCACCACCACGAGGTCGCCACCGCCGGGCAGTGCGAGATCGACATGAAGTTCGATTCGCTGCTGGCCATGGCCGACCACCAGATGAAGTACAAATACGTGGTCAAGCAGGTCGCCCGCCAGCACGGCATGACCGCGACCTTCATGCCCAAGCCGCTCTACGGCGACAACGGCTCGGGCATGCACTGCCACCAATCGATCTGGAAGGACAAGAAGCCGCTGTTCGCCGACGCCGGGGGCTATGCCGGACTGTCGCAGATGGCGCGCTGGTACATCGGCGGCCTGCTGCGCCACGCCCCGGCGATCCTCGCCTTCGCCGCGCCGACGACCAACAGCTACCGCCGGCTGGTCCCCGGCTACGAGGCCCCGGTCAACCTCGCCTGGTCGCTGCGCAACCGCTCGGCGGCCTGCCGGATCCCGATGTACTCCGACAGCCCCAAGGCCAAGCGGGTCGAGTTCCGCTGCCCCGACCCGTCCTGCAACCCGTACCTCGCCTTCGCCGCCATGCTCATGGCCGGCCTCGACGGGATCAGGAACAAGATCGACCCGGGCGAGCCGGTCGACAAGAACATCTACGACCTGCCGCCCGAGGAAGCGGCGCTGATCAAGAAGGTCCCGGGCTCCCTGCCGGAGGCGATCGAGGCGCTCGAGGCCGACCACGAGTTCCTCCTCGAAGGTGACGTGTTCACGCCCGACTTCATCGCCAGCTACGTCGACCTCAAGCGCGGCAACGAGATCGACCCGATCCGCCTGCGCCCGCACCCCTACGAGTTCTTCCTCTACTACGACTGCTGAACGGACCTCTCCCGCACCCCACGGAACGGCCCCGGCGACGGGGCCGTTCTCGCTTTTCTGCTGCCACGGCGCGGTAGACCCGCTACGCTGCGTTCCAGAGGTGGGAGATGGCCGAGGTCACCCTCGAATTCCTTGGTCTGCAGATGAGCCGGCTGTTGGAGCGGCAGGAACGCCTGCAGGACGATACGACCGTGCTCATCGGGATGATGCAGCGGCTCGATGGCGCGGTGCTGGGCCTCACCACCGAGGTCGGGGCGCGGCACAGCCGCTACGACCGGCTCCGCCCCGACGTCGATCGCCTCCGCGAGCGGGGTCCACAAGCTCCCGCCTGATCCCTCGGCGTCGTCAGCGGGTCGCTTGTCGATCTCCGCACGGACCTCGAGCCGTGGTTTCCCCCCGCTTTCTCCCTGCCAGGCTCCAGCGATGGCGCGATGCCGCCACGGTCGCAAAACACGGCTGATGTTCTCGCGCTCCTCGACGTCGCGGCCTGTCGGAGCTCCACTCGCCGGCGGAATCCGCCCCGGCTGTATAACTTTTAATTGTATATCGCTTCTATCTTGACATCTGCCAGGCACACGGCACTCTGGGGGCATTTGTTATGAAACAGTGAACGAGAACAAGATGGCCAGCCTCGTCGGAACCAACGGACACGACACCATCCGCGGCACAGCCGGCGACGACGTCATCCGCCTGCTCGCCGGCAACGACACCGGCCTCGCCTATGGCGGCAACGATCTCGTCTATGGCGGCGATGGCGCCGACCGCCTGTTCGGCTACCAGGGTCGCGACCTGCTTTACGGCGGCAACGGGGCCGACACGCTCTACGGCGGCGAGGACACCGACCGCCTGATCGGTGGCGTCGACGCGGATCGCCTCTTCGGCGGGCTCGGCGTCGATCTGCTCTACGGCGGCGACGGCAATGACCGCTTGGCGGACGAGGGCGGGACGGACCTGCTCTATGGTGGCAACGGCAACGACGCGCTGTATGGCGGTGATGATGCCGACCGCCTCTACGGTGGGCTGGGCTACGACCTGCTCTACGGCGGCAACGGCGATGATCGGCTCTACGGCGGTGACGGATTGGGGCTCGCGCGGGGCGGCGCCGGCAACGACCTGCTCTACGGCGGCAACGACTACGACCGGCTCTACGGCGACGAGGGAGACGATTTCCTCTACGGCGGCGGCGGCAACGACCGTCTCTACGCCGGATCCGGCGCCAACCGTGCTTACGGCGGCGAGGGCAACGACCTGCTCTATGGCGGCGCCGAGGTCGACTCGCTGCATGGCGGCAACGGCGCCGACTTTCTCTACGGCGGTGCCGGCAACGACCTGCTCTATGGTGGCGAGGGCAACGACACGGCCTACTTCGCCGGCGCGCGCGACGGCTATCGGATCACCCGGCTGCCGACCCACGTCGTGGTCGAGGACATCGACCCGAGCGATGGCGACGACGGCACGGATCGGCTGGTCGCCATCGAGCGCCTGCGCTTCGCCGACGGCACGGTCGAGAACCGCAACGCCGCGCCGGGTGCCATCACCGACACCGATGCGACCCCCGACCGGATCCGCGAGGGCAGCGCCACCGGCACGACGGTGGGGATCACCGTGCGCGCCATCGATCCGGACGGCGACCTCGTCACCTACAGCCTCGCCGACGACGCCGGCGGCCGCTTCGCCATCGACCGCCTGACCGGGGTTGTCCGCGTCGCCGATCCGACCCGGATCGACTTCGAGAGCGACACGACACACCGGATCACCGTCGTGGCGAGCGATCCCTATGGGCTCACCTCGACCCAGGACTTCGTCGTCCGCGTGACCGACGACCCGAACGATCCGCGGCCGCAGGCCGACGCCTGGATCGTCTCGCGTGGCACCGACGTGATGATCCCCTGGTCGCAGCTCCGCGACAACGACATCAGCCCCGACGGCAGCGCCATGCGCGTGGTCGAGGTCGGCGACGCGGTCAACGCCACCGTCCGCCTCGACGGCGGCTTCGTCCGCCTGACCACCGACGCGGCCGACGCGAGCTTCCGCTACCGGATCGAGAACGGCGCCGGCTCGAGCTGGGGCGCGGTCGACGTCACCGGGCTCGCCACCACGGCGAATGCCGATCGCCTGACTGTCGCCACTGCCGCCGGCATGGCGAGCTATGTCGACGGAAAAGGCGGGAACGACACGCTCACCGCGCAGGACGGGCGCGACACGCTCCTCGGCGGGGAGGGGGACGACACGCTGACCGGCGGCGCCGGCGACGATCGGCTCGACGGCGGCAACGGCAACGACCGGCTGCTTGCCGGCGCCGGCGACGACCGGCTGATCGGCGGCAACGGCGACGACTTCGCCGAGGGCGGCGCCGACAACGACACGCTGGGCGGCGCCAGCGGCGACGACAGCCTCGTGGGCGGTCTCGGCGACGACACGCTGTGGGGCGGTGCGGGGAACGACGCGGCGAGCGGTGGCGAGGGCGCCGACTCCCTCGCCGGCGACGCGGGCGAAGATACGCTCGACGGCGGCAATGGCGACGACACGCTGGATGGCGGCGACGGCAACGACCGCCTGCTTGCCGGCGCCGGCGACGACCGCGCCTCCGGCGGCGTTGGGGACGACAGCCTTCTGGGCGGTCTCGGCGACGACACGCTGTCGGGCGGTGACGGCAACGACGTGCTCGGCGGTGG
>CALKJU010000038.1 GCA_937995535.1 uncultured Alphaproteobacteria bacterium | reverse complement strand
CGCTGGCGCGCGTGCGATCAGGCCTGCGGGGCGCGCGGGGAGGCGGCGATGAACCGGATCGATCTCGACGGGCGGCGGGCGGTGGTCACCGGCGGGGCGCAGGGCATCGGCCGCGCCATCGCCGAGCGGCTGCTCGACTCCGGCGCCGCCGTCGCGCTCTGGGACCGCGACCGGGCGCTCGGACGTTGGCGCACCGCAGGTTGACGAGAAAGAGCTTAGGTAAGCGCCAAGCAGAAGCTCTGATTTGGTCGATAGTGGCTAGATCATGCCGCGATTGCGCAGGCTGACAATTTCATTGTCGCCGACTATGACGTGATCGTGCAGAATGATCTCAAAGAGACTCAACGCTGCACGCAGCTTGCGGGTCGTCTCCACGTCGCGTAGTGACGGCTCGGGATCGCCACTCGGATGGTTGTGGACGAGTATCATCGCTGAAGCGCCGACCGCGAGAGCGCTCCTGACGACCTCGCGCTCGTAGAGCGGACACTGATCGATCGTTCCCTCGGCCAGCACGACGTCGCGAAGCAGCCGGTTCTTCCGGTCAAGGAACAGACCGCGTGCCTGCTCCGTGCTGCGTCCGCGCATGGTGGCCCGCAGATAGAGGTCCAGGCTGTCCGTTCCTCCGATCAATGGCCGCTCGGCGAGTCGCTCGCGCGCAACGGCCTCGATGAAGGACCGGACCGAGGCGAGGTGACGCGCAGCGGCCTCCGTCATCCCTGGCGTCCGGCGCATGCTGGCCGGCTCGCAGGCGAGTGTCCGCGACAGGGAACCGTGCGCGACCAGCAAGGCGGCGGCGACACTCTCCGCATCGTTGAGGAACGGTCGTAAGAGGGCCACCAGCTGTCCGGTGCCGTCCTGCTCAGATGCTGCCGCCCACCGATGGGTCGGCGCCGGGTTGCCGGTTGCCGCGATGTCCACTTCGGCGCGCGCGGCCGGCTCTCGGGAGCGTATCGCAGCGCCGCATCTCGGTGAGGATTGGTCCTGGCCAGCCATGTGGTGCCGTCCACACACGTCCATGCCGACGTTACAGGGATGCCCAGGAGAACTCAACTGATAGTTGAACACTCATATGAAAGGCGGCGCTGCTGAAGCTGCCTTGGAAGGAAATCAACCTAACACACTACAGTGGCGCCGAAATTTGAAAGGCCGATCGACAATCCGCCGCGTCGTGATCGCCGCTTACCAGCCTCGACAGAAGCGGGTATGATCAACGCGGGGACGCCCGAGAGTGGCCATGGCGCAACAAAACCGGCACTCGTCCGACCTATCGACCGAGGTGCAGCGAGAGCCCACGGTGCGCGTGCTTGTCGTCGAGGAGGCGCCGGATCTAAGTGCGATCTTGGCCGCCTTCCCTGGGCTCGCGGTCAGCAGCGCGGACGGTCTGGCCGCTTGCGATCAGGCCCTAGGCGCTGATCGCTTTGCCGTCGTGGTGCTGAATCCCGAGCTGGGTCGTGCCTGGCCGACCGCGATCGCTGAGCAGGCAATCGAGGTTGTCGCTGGACGCGCCGCGCTGCTCGTTGTCTGTCGTACCCCTGACGACGAGCAAGCTGTCGGCTCTCGGATTGGAGATCAGGCGTCCGTCGTTTCGCGTGCGCAACTGCAGCCGGCGCGACTGGTCGACATCGTCCGCGGCGTGGCCGGCGCGCGGGGCGCCGCGTCGTGTTAGGCTTTTCCCGTCGCCCGCCGTCCCCCGGCGCGAACGCTGACCGATCCTTCCGGCCACCGCCCATCACAGCACCCCGAACAGGTAGAGCAGGATGAGGATCGGGATGGGGATGCCGAGGAGCCAGAGCAGGGCCGCGCGCATCGTCGTCTCCTGAATGTCGTGTGACCGTCCAACGCGCCCTGCCGGCGCCGGGTTCCGCCACCGGTTGCGGGCCGCTGGCGCGCGTGCGATCAGGCCTGCGGGGCGCGCGGGGAGGCGGCGATGAACCGGATCGATCTCGACGGGCGGCGGGCGGTGGTCACCGGCGGGGCGCAGGGCATTGGACGCGCCATCGCCGAGCGGCTGCTCGACTCCGGCGCCGCCGTCGCGCTCTGGGACCGCGACCGGGCGCTCGCCGAGGCGACCGCGGACGAGCTCGCCGCGCGCGGCCGGACGACGGCGGTGACCGTCGACGTGGTCCGGCTCGACGAGGTCGAGGCCGCCGTGGCGGTCACCCGCGACGTGCTGGGCGGCATCGACATCCTCGTCTGCAACGCCGGGATCGCCGGACCGTCGCTGAAGCTCTGGGAGTACCCGATCGAGGAGTGGCAGCGGGTCGTCGACATCGACCTGACCGGCGTGTTCACCTGCTGCCGCGCGGTCGTGCCGCTGATGATGGCGCAGAACTACGGCCGGATCGTCAACGTCGCCTCGATCGCCGGCAAGGAGGGCAACCCGAACGCCGCACCCTACAGCGCCGCCAAGGCCGGGGTCATCGCGCTCACCAAGTCGCTCGGCAAGGAGCTGGCCGGCTTCGACATCGCGGTCAACTGCATCACCCCGGCGGCGGCGCGGACCCGGATCTTCGACCAGATCAGCCAGGAGCACATCGACTACATGCTGGCCCGGATCCCGCGCGGCCGGTTCCTCAAGGTCGAGGAGGCGGCAGCCATGGTGGCGTGGCTCTGCTCGGCGGAGAACAGCTTCACCACCGGCGCCGTGTTCGACCTCTCGGGCGGCCGCGCGACCTACTGAGGACCCCCGTTGGGCGAGACCTTCCTCCTCGCCTGCACCGCGTTCCTCGTCGCGATCGACCCGATCGGGCTGGTCCCGATCCACATCGCCCTGACCCGCGCGGCCGATCCGCCGCGGCGCCGGGCGATCGCGCTCAAGGGCGTCCTGGTCGGCGGCGCGGTGCTGCTCCTGTTCGTGCTGGCCGGCGAGCGGGCGCTGGCCGTGCTCGGGATCGGCATGCCGGCCTTCCGCATCGCCGGCGGCCTGCTCCTGCTGGCGATCGCCTTCGAGATGGTCTTCGAGCGGCGCGGCGAGCGGCGGGGCGGCTCGGCGGAGCATCTCGCCGAGGAGCAGCATGTCCAGGACGTGGCCGTGTTCCCGCTGGCCATCCCGCTGATCGCGGGACCGGCCGCGATCACGACGGCGATCCTCCAGAGCGGCGCGCAGGCCGGCGATCTCGTCGGCGAGGCTCTCGTGGTCGCGGCCATGCTCGCGGTGCTGGCGCTGGTCGCGGCGATCCTCGTCGCCTCCTCGGCGCTCGCGACCCTGCTCGGCGCCACCCTGGTCAACGTCCTCTCGCGCCTGCTCGGGATGATCCTCGCAGCGCTCGCGGTGCAGTACGTCGTCGACGGCTGCCGCGCCGCCTTCGGCCTCTGAACGGACCCTGGTTTCGTGCCCTGTCACGCCAACATAACGGAGCATGAGCGACAAGCCGATCGCCCCTGCGCAGCGTAGCGATGTCGCGAGCTTCCTCGAACAGCTCGCCAACGCCCCGGCGCGTGCCCCGGGCGGCCGCGGGCGGCTGATCTTCGCCATGGACGCCACCGCCTCGCGCGAGCCGAGCTGGGACCAGGCGGCCAAGGTCCAGGGGCAGATGTTCCTCGAGGCCGACCGGCTGGGTGGGCTCGAGGTGCAGCTCGTCTACTATCGCGGCTTCGCCGAGTGCCGGGCGAGTCGCTGGGTCGCCAAGCCGGCCGAGCTGGTCCGCCTGATGACCCAGGTCATGTGCCGCGCCGGCGAGACCCAGATCGGCCGCGTGCTTCGCCACGCGATCCGCGAGACCAGGCGGCAGAAGGTCCACGCGCTGGTGTTCGTCGGCGACGCCTGCGAGGAGAGCATCGACGGGCTGGGTGCCGTCGCCGGCGAGCTCGGGCTGCTCGGGGTCAAGGCCTTCCTCTTCCAGGAGGGCGCCGACCCGACCGCTGAGCGGGCCTTCCGGCACATCGCCCAGCTGACCGGCGGTGCGCATTGCCGCTTCGACGCCGGCTCGCCGGACGAGCTGCGCCAGCTCCTCGCCGCCGTCGCCGCCTACGCCGCAGGCGGTCGCGCCGCCCTCCTCACCGCGGCGACCCGGGTCGGCGGGCCGGTGGCGCTGATCGCCCGGCAGGTGCGCTGAGCGATGGTCTTCTGGCTCCTGGTCGGCACCGCGGCGCTGGTCGTGGTGATCTGGGGCGCGCGCGTCTTCGTCCAGCTTTCCCCGGGCGACCTCGCCCGGGCGGTGCGCACCTTCGTCGCCGTGTTCGGGACCATGGCCGGAATGGGCCTCCTGCTGATGGGCCGCTTCGGCCTCGCGCTGATCCTCGTCGCGGCGACCGTGATGGCCTTCCGCGCGCTCCTGCGCGACCAGCGTCCGCCCGACCCGCTCGAGGGCGGAAGCGGCGGCGACGGCCCGGCCTCGGCGGTCAGCACCGACCTGCTGGAGATGCGCCTCGATCACGCCAGCGGCGAACTCGATGGCATGGTCCGTCGCGGGCCCCTTGCCGGCAGCCGGCTGAGCGGGCTCGACCTCGGCGCCCTGCGCGCGCTGCTCGCCGAGGCGGCGGCCGAGGATCCGCCTTCGTTGCCGCTGCTCGAAGCCTATCTCGACCGCCGCTTCCCGGACTGGCGGAGCGGCGCCGACAGCGCCGCGCGGCCGGGCTCGGGCGCGATGGACGAGGCCACCGCGCTGGGCATCCTCGGCCTCGAGGCGGGTGCCGACGAGGCGGCGATCCGCGCCGCGCACCGCCGCCTGATGTCGCGCCTCCACCCCGACCATGGCGGCAGCGACTGGCTCGCCGCGCGCATCAACGAGGCGCGCGACTATCTGTTGAAGCGCCGGTGAGTCCGGCTGCCTTGCCGGTCGGCGCGCCGGTGCCCGGCTGGACGCCGCGCCCGCACCCGCCGGCCACGCCGCTCTCCGGCCGCTGCTGCCGCGTCGAGCCGCTCGACCCCGCCCGCCACGCGGCCGACCTTTTCGAGGCTTTCGCCGCCGATCCCGACGGCCGGATGTGGACCTACATGGCCTACGGGCCGTTCGCCACGGCGGGCGAGTACCGCGCCTGGCTCGACTGCACCGCCGCCGGCCCGGACCCGCTGTTCCATGCCATCGTCGATCTCCGCACCGGCCGCGCCGCCGGCGTCGCCGCCTGGCTGCGCATCGACCCGGCCAACGGCGTGCTCGAGCTCGGCCACATCGCGCTGAGCCCCGCACTGCGGCGGACCAGCGCCGCCACCGAGGTGCTCTGGCTCCTGCTGCACCGCGCCTTCGCCGAGCTCGGCTACCGCCGCTGCGAGTGGAAGTGCGATGCGCTGAATGCCGCCTCCTGCCGCGCCGCCCGCCGCCTCGGCTTTTCCTACGAGGGCACGTTCCGCCAGGCCGCCATCTACAAGGGCCGCAACCGCGACACGGCGTGGTTCGCGATCATCGACAAGGACTGGCCGGCGCTCGACCGGGCTTTTCGAATCTGGCTCGAGCCTGCGAACTTCGATGCCACCGGCCGCCAGCGCCAGCGCCTCGCGGCGCTGAGGGAGCGGCCCCCCGACCTGCGATAGCCGGACCGCTGCCGACGGCACCGGCACCGCCCCGGCGAGCGAGAGGACGAGGCCGCAGCGACCGCCAGTCCTGGCGGCGCGACGGCGCGCTACGCCCCCTCGCGCAGCCGCGGCAGGAGCTCGGCGAAGTTGCAGGGGCGGTGACGGATGTCGAGCTGGTACTTGAGAATCTCGTCCCAGCCGTCGCGGCAGGCACCGGGCGAGCCGGGCAGGCAGAAGATGTAGGTGCCCTGGGCGACGGCGGCGTCGGCCCGGCTCTGCAGCGCCGAGGTGCCGATCTTCGCGTAGGACAGCATCCGGAACATCTCGCCGAATCCGGGAATCTTCTTCTCCGCCACCTCGTCCAGTGCCTCCGGCGTCACGTCACGGCCGGTCACCCCGGTGCCGCCGGTGGTGATCACGACCTCGACGCCGGGATCCTCGATCCACTGCCGCAGACGCGCGACGATCAGCGCTGCCTCGTCGCGGACCAGGTCGCGGTCGACCAGCTCGTGGCCGGCCTCACGGATCCTCTCGACCAGCGTGTCGCCGGAGCGGTCGTCGGCGGCACTGCGGGTGTCCGAGATGGTCAGGACGGCGATCCGCAGCGGCTGGAAGGGGCGGCTCTCGTCAAGTCTTGCGGGCATCGGTGCGGGCGCGCGCGGGCTTCGGCTCACGATGCTCGTAGGTCGGCCAGCGGTTGGCCGCAAGTGCGGCGAGTGACGGCGAGCCGTGCCCGAGCTGGGCCTCGTAGCGCCACAGATAAGCCAGCACCTTGCGCACATAGTCGCGCGATTCGCGGATCGGCACGCTCTCGACGAAGAGCAGCGGATCGTCGGCGTGGGCGGCGAGGTCGCGGCGCCACTGCTCGACCCGGCCGATCCCGGCATTGTAGGCGAGCAGTATGTGGATCAGGTTGTCGCCGACCGCCTCGAGGCGGCGGAGCTTGCCGAGATAGGCTTGGCCGAGGCGCAGATTGGTCGGCGGGTGGAGCAGCGAGCGGTGCCCGCCATAGGCGATGCCGAGCTTGCGCGCCACCGAGGCCGCGGTGTCGGGCATGAGCTGCATCAGGCCGGCCGCGCCGCGCGGGCTGATCGCGTTGGGCCGAAGGTTGCTCTCGGCCTTGGCGATGGCCCAGACCAGGGCGCGGTCGACGGTGTAACCGCCGGCCGGCTCCCAGCGCGGGATCGGGTCGGCCTTGCGGCCGGCGGCCGGCGGCGTCGCGTCGCCCCAATCGTCAGGCAACGCCAGCTCGGCAACGATCGCGGTCAGCCGCGCCGCTGTCTCGGCGGGCGCACGACGCGCCGCCAGGGCCAGCTCCTGCAGCGCGAGCTCGCTCTCGCCGACCTCGAGCAGTGCCGCGGCGCGTCGCGTCGCCGGCAGGCCGATTGCGGCCAGCTCCGCGTGGGGACTGCGCGCGCGCGTGACGACCGCCTCGTCACCCAGCAGCTCGGCGGCGATGCGGCCGTAGAACGGGTCGCCCGTCGCCGCGGCCAGGCGCAGGAACCGGTCGACGAGGTGCGGTCGTCGGCCGAGGAGCCAGGCGCGAGCCGCCCAGAAACCGCCGGCGGCGGTCTGCTCCGCCGTGGCCTTGCCGTGATGGGCGAGTGCCGCGAAGCGCTCCGCGGCGTGGAGGTGATCGCCCAGCCGCCACGCGGCGAGGCCCGCCGACCACAGCTCCTTGGGCGACGCGCCGCGGCTCTGCCGTTCGGCGCTGCGCGCCGTCTTGATCGTCGCGAGGTCCTTGGCGACCTGCGCCGATGCCGGCGGCTCCGCCGAGCGCAGCGGTCCGACCACGGCGCCCAGCGCGGCGAGGCGCACGCCCTCGCTCGACCCTGCGGCCGTAGTCTCCTCGCGCAAGGGCGGGCGCGGCGCCGCGGCGTAGGGCGGACGCCGCTTCGTCGCGAGCTTGTGGATGCGGGTCGCCTGCGGCAGGTCGGCGTAGAGGTCGAGCCAGCGCGCCAGCTCGTCGTAGGACGAGACGTGCGCCGTCGGATGCAGGTAGCGCTGCGCCAGCACGTGGCCCATCAGGATACGGCTGCCGAGCTGGGCGATCAGCGCATCGGCCGCGGCCATCTCGCCAGCGGCCTGCAGCGCGAAGATGCGCCGGTAGCGGTCGAGATCGGCCGCATCGGGGCCGGCGGTCGCCCGTGCCGTGCCGGTGGTCGTGAGCGCGGCGTCGATCGGCCTGAGGCGGAAGGCGAGATCGTCCGTACCGGCGGCCCTGGCGCCGCCGACGAGGAGACTCGCCAGACCGGCAGCGAGCGCCGCGACCCTGACGAACGAGGCTTTCCCTGAAATCTCCGCCATGCGGGTTCCGTTTCCGCTCCGCTTGGTTTGGTTGTCGCAACGGCTCGATCGCCGACGGGTTCCGCGCCTCCTCCCGGGCGCGCTCTAGGCTGTGGCGGTGGCTTCGGGGGTCTCGAGCCAGCGCTGGATGGTGAGCAGGTCGCGCCACGCGAACGCCTTTTGGAGCGGCTGGCGCAGCAGGTAGGCCGGATGGAACATGACGAGCGCCGGGATCGGCTCGGGCAGCGGTTCGGCGTGGTAAGCGAGCCGCCGCCCGCGCAGGCGCGTCACACCGTCACTCAGACCGAGCAGCGCGCGCGCCGCGATCCCACCCAGAAAGACGATCAGCCGCGGGCGGATCAGTTCGATCTGCCGCTCGAGGAAAGGCTGGCAGACCGCGATCTCGGCCGGCGTGGGGGTGCGATTGCCCGGCGGGCGCCAGAAGATGGCGTTGGTGATCCAGACCCTGCCACGGTCGAGGCCGATGGTCGCCAGCATCCGGTCGAGCAGCTTGCCGCTCTTGCCGACGAACGGCAGGCCCTGGCGGTCCTCCTCGCTGCCCGGTGCCTCGCCGATCAGCATGATCCGCGCGTCCGGGCTCCCGTCCGCGAAGCACAATCGGGTGGCCGTCTCGCGCAGGGCGCAACCGTCGAATGTCTCGAGCGCGCGGCGCAGTGCGTCAAGCGACTGGCAAGATGAGGCGATCTCCCGCGCGACGGGCGTTCCGGCATGCTCACCGCGTGGACGTACGGCCGCCGGGCTCGGTCTCGCGGTCGCTGCCACCGCGGCCACCGGCGCGAGCCGCGACGCCACTCGTGGCATCGCCGCGGCCGGCAGCGGCTCGGCCGGCAACAGGTCGAGGCCGGTGACGCCCATCGCGGCGTACCAGTCGAGCCATGCACGCGCTCCGGCCGCGGCCCCCCCGCCCCCGCTCGCCACCCCGGTCGCGTCGTGTCCTCCACCCATCCCCGGCATCGACGCAGGATCTGCGACTTTATTCCGGGCGGCTGATCCGCCCGGCGACACTCAGAGGTCGCGATAGGCGACTGGCCGCCCCTCACGGCCCATCACCAACTTGCCGCTCTCGTCTTGCGCGGCTATGTAGCGGCCGTGGCCGATCGCCGTGCCGACGTACAGCGCAGGCTTGACCTTCTTGCCCTCGACCATCTTCGTCTGCTGGGCCGGGCCGCGCGCGGTGGGATCATTCTTGCTCTTCGATGTCTTCAGCATGACGTCGGTTCCTCGATGATCACGATGTCGGTCGGCACACCGCGAATGCGGCTCGCGTGAGGTTCGCGGTCTTTGGCCGAGCGGGTTGTGTCCGTCAAGCGGCGGCCGGCAAGGCGCTTGTCGGCCGGTCGGGTTCAGCCGAGAATAGAACATGGCTCTGTTCCGTGTCGCGCTGACGCAGGGTCGATCGCCGACGGCGCGGGCCGTGCGGCATGCTGCCGCGCTCCTGCTCGCGGGCGTGGTCGGCTGCGCCAGCCCCGAGGCCGGCTACCGCAGCCTCGCCGATGGCAGCGGCCGTGCGCTCGCCACGACCGCGCCTATCGACCTCGATCGGCCCTCGGCGGCCGGTGACTATCTGGTCGGCCGGATCGCACTCGACGAAGGGGACATGGTAACCGCGGCGCGCCACTTCGCGCTGGCCCTCGAGGCGGCGCCGGACAACGCCGAGCTGCGCCGCCAGCTGTTCATGTTGCAGGTCGCCGCCGGCGACTTCGACGCGGCGCTGGTCTCCGCGCGGCGGCTCGGCGCCGGTGCGGACGCTGAGGAGGTCGAGCTTCTGCTCGCGCTGGAGGCGGTGCACGACGGCGACTACGCCGCGGCGCGGGGCCGGTTCGACCAGTTCGGCTGGCGGGGCGTGACCGGCATCGCGGCCCCGCTGTTCCGCGCCTGGGCCGCCTTCGGTGCGGGCGATCGCGACGCGGCGCTCGGTCTCGTCCGGGCCGGCGGCGCGGCCGAGGGGCTGGGCCAGCTCCGTCGCTATTACGAGGCGGCGATGCTCGGCCTCGTCGGCCGGCACGCTGACGGTGCGGCGCAGCTCCGCGCCGAGGTGACCGACGACAGGCCGAGCGCGCTGCGCATCGTGTTGATGCTCGCCGCGCTCGAGGTCGACGCCGGGCGCCGTGACGAGGCGGTCGAGGTGCTGCGCCGCCAGGCCGGCCTCGGCGGCGATGAGCCGGCGCTCACCGCGCTCGCCGACGCGATCGCACAGGGTGGCGAGGTTCCGCGCCCGATCCGCGACGCGCGCTCGGCCACGGCCGACCTGCTGCTCGGTCTGGCCGAAGCGCTGAGCGAGCAGCGCGCCGGTCCGCAGGGTCTGCTGTTCGCGCGCCTCGCCACCTGGCTCGAGCCGCAGCTGCCTGAGGCTTGGCTGCTCATCGGGCGCATCGAATCGAACCAGGGCCGCTACGAGTCGGCGGTGCAGGCGTTGGCGCAGGTGCCACCGGACTCGCTCGTCGCCTGGCCCGCCGGGCTCGCCCGCGCCGAGGCGCTGGCCAGCGCCGGCGACGACGCCGCGGCGCAGAAGCTGCTGCGCGAGATGGCCGATTCACGGCCGGCCGACACCACCGCGTTGCGCCAGCTCGGTGATCTCCATCGCCGGGCCGAGCGCTACGGCGAGGCCGAGCGCGCCTATGGCGAGGCGATCGCCCGGCTGGCCGAGCCGACGACCGAGGACTGGCGGCTGTTCTACGCCCGCGGCGTCGCCCTCGAGCGGCTCAAGCGCTGGCCCGAGGCCGAGACCAACCTGCTGCGCGCCCTGGAGCTCTCACCCGATCAGCCGTTGGTCCTGAACTATCTCGGCTATAGCTGGGTCGATCAGGGGCAGCATCTGGATCGCGCCAAGGGCATGCTGCATCGCGCCGTCGAGCTCCGGTCCGACGACGGGTTCATCGTCGACAGCCTGGGCTGGGCCTATTTCCGTCTCGGCGACTTCGAGCAGGCGACGGTCTATCTGGAGCGGGCGGTCGAGCTGCAGCCGGGCGACCCGGTCATCAACGACCATCTGGGTGACGCCTACTGGCGGGTCGGCCGCGAGCGCGAGGCCCGCTTCCAGTGGCAGCGGGCGCTGTCGCTCAAGCCCGAGGCCGATGTCGTTGCCGACATCGAGAGCAAGCTGCGCGAGGGGCTGCCCGCGGTGCGCGGCGCGGGGCGTGGCTGAGCCGAGCGTCACCAGGACGGCGGCGGCCAAGGTCAACCTCGATCTGCTGGTCACCGGGCGCCGTGCCGACGGCTACCACGAGCTGGACAGCCTCACCGTCTTCGCTGGCATCGCCGATAGGGTGACCGCCGGCCCGGGCGACGGCTTGCGGCTGGTCGTCGAAGGTCCCTACGCGGCGCAGGTTCCGGCGAGCGGCGACAATCTCGTCGTGCAGGCGGCGGAGGAGCTGGCCTGGGCGGCGCGGCGCAGGCCCGACGCGACCCTGCGGCTGGTCAAGCGGCTGCCGGTCGCGGCGGGCCTGGGCGGCGGATCGGCCGACGCGGCGGCGACGCTGTCGGCCCTCGATGCGCTGTGGGGCCTGCAGTTCCCTCCGGAGCGCCTGCGCGACGTCGGCCTCGCCGTCGGCGCGGACGTGCCGGTCTGTCTGTACGGCCGTCCGGCACGCATGCGCGGCCTGGGCGAGCGGCTCGATCCGGTCCGCGGGCTGCCCGACCTGCCCTTGCTGCTGGTCAATCCTGGCGTCCAGGTGGCGACGGCGGAGGTGTTTCGCGCGCTTCGGCTACCGGACGAGCCGCTGGAGCGCGAGCCGTTCCCGGCCCATCCCTCGGTCCTGCAGCTCGCGGCCTGGCTGGCCACGAGCCGCAACGACTTGGAGCCGCCGGCGATCGAGCTCGCACCGGCGATCGCCACCGCGCTGGAGCTGTTGCGCGGGCTGCCCGGCTGCCACCTCGCGCGGATGTCGGGCAGCGGCGCCACCTGCTGGGGCCTGTTCACCACCGAGCCCGCGCTGCGCGCGGCCGAAGCGCGGCTGGCCGCGATGCAGCCCGCCTGGTGGCGCTGGGCCGGCGTCGTCCCGGGCTCGCTGTGATCCTGCTGTTCACCGATTTCGGCTGGTCGGGACCGTATATGGGCGAGATGCGGGCGGTCCTGCTGCGCCGGGCGCCGCACGTGCCGGTGGTCGACCTGATGATCGACGCACCGGCCTTCCGGCCCGATCTCGCCGCCTACCTTCTCGCCGCGCTGTGGCCGGCCGCCGAGCCCGGTGACGTCATCGTCGCGGTCGTCGACCCCGGCGTCGGCGGTCCCCGCCGGCCGCTGGCGGTGGAGGTCGACGGCCGCTGGCTGGTCGGTCCCGACAATGGCCTGTTCGAGATCGTGCTGCGGCGCGCGGGGTCGGCATCTTGCCACGTGATCGCGTGGCGGCCGGAGCGCCTGTCGGCGAGCTTTCACGGCCGCGATCTGTTCGCACCGATCGCGGCACGGCTGGCGACAGGCGATCGCGCCGGGCTCGTCGTGCAGCCGCCGACCCGCCACCGCGACTGGCCGGACGACCTCGCCGCGGTCGTCCATATCGACGGCTACGGCAACATCGTCACCGGCCTGCGCGCCTCGCTGCTGTCCCCCGACGCGGTGTTCGAGGTCGACGGACAGAGGCTCGCGCGGCAGCGCACGTTCGCGGACGCACCGCCCGGTGCCGCCTTCTGGTACGAGAACAGCAGCGGGCTGGCCGAGATCGCCGTCAACGCCGGGCGTGCCGCCGAACGGCTGCGCGTCGCCGTGGGTGATCCGGTCGGGCTCGTCGCTTGATTGCAGGCGATCGCCGCGACCTCTATCTACTCTTGCGGCTCTGGGGCGTCGCCAAGTGGTAAGGCAGCGGACTTTGGATCCGCCATTCGGTGGTTCGAATCCACCCGCCCCAACCAGCCACCGCGGCGGTCCACGGGAGCTGCGATGGGCGCAAGACGCGCGCTGGTGACGGGTGGCGGGCGCGGGATCGGCCTCGCCATCGCCCGCGCGCTGACCGATGCCGGGCACGAGGTGACGATCGCCGGGCGCACCGCGGCGACCCTCGAAGCCGCCGTCGCCGCGGGTGCCGCCAAGGCGTGGCGGGCCGTCGACGTGACCGACGCCTCGCCGCTCGCCGCCGCCATCGACGCCGCCGGGCCGTTCGACATCCTGATCAACAATGCCGGCGCGGCGGAGAGTGCGCCGCTCTCCCGGACCGACACCGAGCTGCTGCGCCGGATGATGGCGGTCAACGTCGAGAGCGCGCTGACCGCCACCCGCGCCGTCCTGCCGGGCATGGTCGAGCGCGGCTTCGGCCGGATCGTCAACATCGCCTCGATCGCGGCGGTCCGGGGCTACGCCGATGTCGCCGCCTACTGCGCCGCCAAGCACGCGCTGCTCGGCCTGACCCGCGCGGCGGCGGCCGAGCTGGTGCGGACCGGCGTCACCGTCAACGCTCTCTGCCCGGGCTACACCGACACCGACCTCGTCGCCGAGAGCGCGCAGCGGATCGCCGCCCGGACCGGCCGCGGCGCCGAGGAGGCGGTCGCCGCCATGGTCGCGGAGAACCCGATCGGGCGTCTGATCCGGCCCGACGAGGTCGCCGCAGCGGCGCTCTGGCTGTGCGGCGAGGCCGCCGGGGCGGTGACCGGCCAGGCGATCGTGATCGCCGGCGGCGACGTGTGACGGGCGCGCCGGTGCCGGTCGCCCGCAGCCACGCCCTCGCCGGTCCGCTCGCCGCCTACAGGGCGCGCCATCTGCGCCTCGCGGCCGACGGTGCCGTCGCCACCTTGATCCTCGACCGACCCGAGAAGAAGAATCCGCTGACCTTCGAGTCCTACGACGAGCTGGTGGCGATCTTCGCCGCGGGGCGACACGACGCGAGCGTCAAGGCGTTCGTCGTCACCGGCGCCGGCGGCAATTTCTGCTCCGGCGGCGACGTGCACGAGATCATCGGCCCGCTGGTCGCCATGGGCACGGCCGAGATCCTGCGCTTCACCGAGATGACCGGCGAACTGGTCAAGGCGATGCGCGCCTGCCCGCAGCCGATCGTGGCGGCGATCGACGGGGTCTGTGCCGGTGCCGGGGCGATCATCGCCATGGCGTCGGACCTGCGCTTCGGCACCGAGCGGGCGCGGATCGCGTTCCTCTTCGCCCGTGTCGGTCTCGCCGGCTGCGACATGGGCGCCTGCGCGATCCTCCCGCGGATCATCGGCCAGGGCCGCGCCGCGGAGCTGCTGCTCACCGGCCGCAGCATGGCCGGCGAGGAGGCCCTGCGCTGCGGCTTCCTCAACCGGCTCGTCGAGCCCGCGGCGCTTCTCGCCGAGGCCCAGGCGCTCGCCCGGGAACTCGCCACGGGGCCGACCTTCGCCCACGGGCTGACCAAGAAGATGCTGCACATGGAATGGGCCATGGGGGTCGACGACGCGATCGAGGCCGAGGCGGTGGCCCAGGCGCTGTGCATGCGCACCGAGGACTTCGCCCGCGCCTACCGCGCCTTCGCGGCCAAGCAGAAGCCCATCTTCGAGGGCGATTGAGCCGTTGCCGGACACCAGCTTCCTCGATTGGCCGTTTCTCGAGCCCGCGCATCGCGAGCTGCGTCGGCTCGCGGCGGGCTTCGCCGAGCGCGCCGCCCGGCTCGTCGACCATCACGACATCGACGCCTCCTGCCGGCGACTGGTGGCGGCGCTCGCCGAGGCCGGCCTGCTCGCTCACGCCGTTCCGGCACCCCATGGCGGCAAGCAGCCGCGCCTCGATGTGCGCTCGCTGTGCCTGATCCGGGAGAGCCTCGCCTACGACAGCGGACTGGCCGACTTCGCCTTCGCCATGCAGGGCCTCGGCGCCGGCCCGATCACCCTTTTCGGCAGCGAGGAGCAAAAACGCGCCTGGCTGCCACCGGTCGCCGCGGGCCGGGCAATCATGGCCTTCGCACTGTCCGAGCCCGAGGCCGGCTCGGACGTGGCGGCGCTGGCCTGCACCGCTTCGCCCGACGGTCCGGTCCATGTCCGCATCGACGGCGAGAAGACCTGGATTTCCAACGGCGGCCTCGCCGACCACTACGTCCTGTTCTGCCGCACCGGCGAGGCACCCGGGGCGCGGGGCCTCTCGGCGTTCGTCGTCGAGGCCGGCACGCCCGGGCTGGAGATCGTCGAGCGCATCCCGACGATCGCCCCGCATCCGCTGGCCCATCTCCGCTTCGCCGCCTGCCGCGTGCCGCTCGCCAACCGCCTCGGCGCCGGCGGCGAGGGCTTCAAGATCGCCATGGCGACGCTCGACGTCTTTCGCTCGACCGTGGGTGCAGCGGCGCTCGGCTTCGCCCGCCGGGCACTCGACGAGGCACTCGCCCGCGCGCGAACCCGCAGGCTGTTCGGCGCCACGCTCGGCGATCTGCAGCTCGTCCAGGGCCACCTCGCCGACATGGTGGCCGACGTCGACGCCGCTGGCCTGATGGTCTACCGCGCCGCGTGGGCGAAGGATCAGGGGGCCGGACGCATCACCCGCGAGGCGGCGCTGGCCAAGCTCGTCGCCACCGAGGCCGCCCAGCGGGTCATCGACCGCGCCGGGCAGATCCACGGCGGTCTCGCCGTGCGCAGCGGCGCCAAGATCGAGGAGCTCTACCGCGAGATCCGCGCCCTACGGATCTACGAGGGCGCCAGCGAGGTCCAGAAGGTCATCATCGCCCGGTCGGTGCTGGGGGAGGGGCTGGCCTGACGGCCGGGTCACCGCTGCGCGGCAAGCGACAACCCAACGGGCTCGCAGCTCGCCTCGCGGTAAGGAGCAAGGCAGCATTCTCGCCGCCATGGTGATCATCAGCAAGCTCACGGCGAAGTCGCGGACGACGGTGCCGCGTGTGGTCCGCGAGCGGCTCGGGCTGAAGCCGGGTGACCGGCTGCCCTACGAGATCGAGCACGGCACGGTGCCGATCCGCAAGGCGCCGGCGGTCGACCTTGCCTATCCGCGCGCCCTCCAGACCACGCTGTCGCAATGGGACAGCCCGGAGGACGACGCTGCCTATGGCGAGCTTTGGGCGAAGCGATGCAGCCGTCGTACCCGGTCTGCCCGGTAACAGCCGAGCCGGCCGGCAGGCACGTGGCCACGGGACCTGCTCGATTCCGCTCCCTAAGTCACCGCCGCGCGGCGCTGGAAGCGCTCCTCGCGCCACGCCTCGGAGCGCATCACCTCCGCCAGAATCTGGGCCGCGTCCCACATTTCGGCGTGGCGCAGATAGAGCGGGGCCATGCCGAAGCGGAGGATGTCGGGCGCCCGGAAGTCGGGGATCACGCCGCGCTCGATCAGCGCCTGGACGATGGCGTAGCCATCCGGGTGGCGCAGGCAGACCTGGCTGCCGCGCTGCGCCGGATCGCGCGGCGAGGCGAGCTCGAACACGCCGGGGCACCAGGCTTCCACGGCCTCCAGAAAGCCCTCGGTGAGCGCCATCGACTTGGCGCGGATCGCCGCCATGTCGGCTTCGAGGAGAAGGTCGACGCCGACCTCCAGCGCGGCCATGCCGAGCACGACGGGCGTGCCGCAGAGCCAGGAATCGATGCCCGCGGCGGGGCGGTAGTCGAGGTCGAAGGCGAACGGGGCCGCGTGGCCCAGCCAGCCGCAGAGCGGTTGGCGCGCCTGCGCCTGGTGACGCGCGGCGACGTACAGGAAGGCCGGCGCGCCGGGACCGCCGTTCAGGTACTTGTAGCCGCAGCCGACGGCGAGATCGGCACGGCACGCGTCGAGCGCCAGCGGCAGGGCCCCGGCCGAGTGCGCGAGGTCCCAGAGCATCAGGGCACCGGCACGGTGCGCCGCTTCGGTCACCGCGGCCATGTCGTGGAAGCGGCCGGAGCGGTAGTCGACATGGGTCAACATGACCACGGCGACGTCGGGGCCGATGACGGCCGCGACGTCGTCGGGTGCCACGCGGCGCAGCTCGTGACCTCGGTCGAGCAGCGCGATCAACCCTTGCGCCATGTACAGGTCGGTCGGGAAGTTGGCGTTGTCGGAGAGGATCACGCGGCGCTGGGGCCGGAGCCGCAGGGCGGCGGCGAGGAGCTTGAAGACGTTGATCGAGGTCGAGTCGGCGACGACCACCTGGCCAGGTGCGGCGCCGATCAGCCGGCCGATCTTGTCGCCGATCCGCCGCGGCAGCTCGATCCAGCCGTTCTTGGTCCAGCTGCGGATCAGGTCCTGGCCCCACTCGTGCTCGACCACATCCGCGACCCGCGCCGCGGTTGCCTTCGGCAGGGCGCCGAGCGAGTTGCCGTCGAGATAGATCACGCCGTCCGGAACGACGAAGCGCTCACGGAAGCCGGCGAGCGGATCGGCCGCGTCGCGCGCGGCGAGATCGGCACGGGTCAGCGTCACCCCTTGACCTCGATCCCGGCGAGCTTCTCGTAAACCTTGACCACCGCGGCGTCGTCCTCGGCGCCGAGACCGGCGGCGGCGGCGGCGAGGAACTGCTGATGCGCCACGGCGGCGAGCGGCAGCGGGAAGCGCCGCTCGCGGCCCGCATCGAGCACGATGCCGAGATCCTTGACGAAGATCTCCACCGCCGAAAGTGGCGTGAAGTCGCGCGCCAGCATGTGTGGCACGCGATTCTCGAACATCCAGGATCGTCCGGCGCTGGTCGAAATGACCTCGAAGACGAGGCCCGGATCGACCCCGGCGCGCGCCGCCAGCGCCATCGCCTCGGCCGCCGCGACGATGTGCACGCCCGCGAGATGCTGGTTGACGAGCTTGACCGTGGAGCCGGCGCCGGCGACGTCGCCGAGCCGCCAGACCTTCTGGCTGTACGAGGCGAGGACCGGTGCCGCGGCGGCGAACGCGGCCGGGCTGCCCGACGCCATGATGGTCAGCCGGCCGTCGCGTGCGCCGACCTGCCCGCCGCTCACCGGCGCGTCGAGGAACGGGTGTCCGGCGGCCTCCAGCCGAGCACCGAGCGCCGCGGCGAACGAGGGCGGTACGGTGCTGTGCAGGATCACGGCGGCGCCCGGCGGCAACGCCGCCTCGCTGCCGTCGGCGAGGACCGCCTCGACCTGGGCGGCGCTCGCGACCATGAGCACGAGGGCGGAGACCCCAGCGGCCGCCTCGGCCGGCGAGGCGCAGGCGACGCCTCCTTGTGCGGCCAGCCGCGCCACCGCCTCGGACCGCAGGTCGAAGCCTTGGACCCGGATTCCCTTGGCGACCAGGTGCCGGGCCATCTCGCCGCCCATGGCGCCGAGCCCGATGAAGCCCACCGTGTCGTCGGCCATCTCGCCTCCCGCCTGTCGGCTGCGCGCCAGCATGGCGGCAAATGCGGGCGCCGACCAGCGCCGGGCGTTGCGGTCCTGCCGGGGGGCGGTTAACCCAAGGGGCCGGGGACGGGGAGGCGGGCGATGACGAGGCTCTACGGGGTCGAGCTGACGCGCGCGGAAGCCGCGCGGCGCAGCGGCCATCTCGACCACTTCTGCGGCATCTCGTTGGTCGAGTACGGCGACGGGCCGGAGCGCGGGGTGCGCGCGCTGCAGCTCCGCACCGGCGGCGGGCTCGCCGCCGAGATCTTCGTCGACCGCGGCATGGACATCGGCCGCCTGTCCCTGTTCGGCATCCCCCTGGGCTTTCACTCCCCGACCGGGTTCCGCAACCCGGCGCTGGTCGAGCTCGAGGGCGAGAACGGCCTCGGCTGGCTGCGCGGCTTCACCGGCCTCGTCAACACCTGCGGCCTCGATCACATCATGGGACCGGAGGAGGAAGGCGCGGAGCACTACAACTATCCCTACCGCCAGCAGGTCCGGCACGGGCTGCACGGGCGCGCGGCCTACCTCCCGGCGCGCCTCGTCGGCTACGGGGTGAGCTGGGAGGGCGAGCGGGGCACGGTCTGGGCCGAGGGCGAGGTCCGCCAGGCCACCATGTTCGGCGAGAACCTCGTTCTCCATCGGCGCATCGAGGCGGCGGTCGGCGGCACCACCATCACCCAGACCGACCGCGTGACCAATGCCGGCTTCCGGCCGACGCCGCACGCCCTGCTCTACCACGTCAATCTCGCTTGGCCGGTGGTCGAGGCCGGCGCGCGGCTGGTGGCGCCGATCCGCGAGACGCCGTTCCTCGCCCACGATCCGACGCGGACCACCATCGGCCCGATCGAGCAGGCCGCGCCGCAGCGCGACTTCATCGAGCAGGTCTACGAGCACCGCCTCGCCATCGAGGGCGACGGCACGGGCTTCGCCGGCATCGTCAACCCGGCCTTCGGTCTGCCCGGCGGCGCCGCGGGGATCGGCTGTCTCGTTGAGTGGGACGGCCGCGCGATGCCCGCGTTCTACCAGTGGCAGAACCTTCAGGAGGGCAACTACGTGGTCGGCCTCGAGCCGGCCACGGCCCATGCCGGCAGCCGTGCCGAGCGGCGCAGCCGCGGCGAGATCGCGCTGCTCGCCCCCGGTGACAGCCGCGGCTATCGTCTGGCCATCACCGCGCTCGCCGGCGCCGCGCCGATCGCCGCGCTCGAGGAGCGCGCGCGCAGGGCGCTGGCCTGACGGCGGTTCGATGCTCGCCGCGGTCGAGATCGAGGCTGCCGGTGCCGTCTTGGCACTGCGCTGGGCCGATGGCCGCGTCGACCGACTTCCGGCCTTGTGGCTGCGCGACAATGCCCAGGATGCGCAGACCCGGCACCCCGGCAACGGGCAGCGGCTCCTGACCATCCACGACATCCCGCCGGACATTCGGGTCATCGAGGCGAGGCTGGATCGCGCCGGCGGCCTCGATCTGGCGTTCGCCCCCGGCGGCCACCGCACCCGTTTCACGGCCGAGTGGCTCAGGGCGACGCTGCGTGCGCCGCCGCCGCCCAGACCCGTCCTGTGGGATGCCACCCACCGGCCGTACCGGGCCGAGTGGCCGGCCGTCGCGGCGGACGAGCGCGCGTTGCACGACTGGCTCGCCGCGGTGGCGAGCCACGGCGTCGCCGTGCTGACCCGCGTGCCCTGCGAGGATCGCGCGGTCGAGCGGGTGATCGCGCGGTTCGGTTATGTCCGCGAGACCAACTATGGGCGCGTGTTCGACGTGCGCTCCGAGGTGCGCCCGAGCAACCTCGCCTACACCGGCCTCGGCCTCCAGGTGCATACCGACAACCCCTATCGCGATCCGGTGCCGGGCCTGCAGCTCCTGCATTGCCTCGCGAGCAGCGCCGAGGGCGGGGAATCGATCGTCGTCGACGGATTCGCCGCCGCCGAGCGCCTCAAGGCCGCGGACTGGGAGGCGTTCGGGCTGCTCGCCCGCACCGCGGTTCCGTTCCGCTACGCCGACCCCGACGTCGAGCTCGTGGCGCGCGCGCCGATCATCGGCCTCGATGTCGAGGGTGCGCCCGCGGAGATCCGCTTCAACAACCGCTCGCTCGGTAGCCCGGTCCTCGGCGAGGTCCGCACCGCCGCTTGGTACGCGGCCTACCGCGCCTTCGCCGAGCTGCTCGATTCGCCGGCGCTGCAGGTCGTCCTCAAGCTGTCACCGGGGGAGCTTCTGATCGTCGATAATCGACGGGTATTGCACGGTCGGACCGGTTTCTCCGGCACGGCGGGCGCCCGCCATCTGCAGGGTGCCTACGCCGACCGCGACGGCCTGCTCAGCCGCCTCGCGGTGCTGCGCCGGCGGCTGGGCCCAGGAGAGGCAGAATGAGTATCGTCGACCAGATCGAGGACATCATCGACCGGCGCGGCGCCGAGGCCTATCTCGGCGAGGCGGTGACCCAGGCCGAGCACATGCTGCAGGCGGCATGGCTGGCCGAGCAGGAGGGCGCCGACGAGACGCTGGTGGCGGCGGCGCTGCTGCACGACATCGGCCACTTCGTCGGTGAGTTCGGCGACGACTACATCGAACGCGGCGTCGACAACCGGCACGAGGACGCGGGTGCGAAGATTCTCGAGCCGTGGTTCCCGCCCGAGGTCGTGGAGCCGGTGCGCCTCCACGTCGCCACCAAGCGCTATCTGTGTGCGACCGATCCGAGCTATCTCGGCCGGCTGTCCACGGCCTCGGTCCGGACACTCGCCCTGCAGGGCGGGCCGATGTCGCCCGCGGAGGTCGCGGCGTTCGAGGCCAATCCGTGGCGCGAGCGCGCCATCCGGGTCCGCCTGTGGGACGAGGCGGCCAAGGTCGAGGGTCTGGCCACACCGGGTTTCGCCCATTTCCGCCCGCTGCTCGAGCGCCTGCTGCTGCCGTCATGAGCAGCCTGTGGCGGCTGCCGGCGCGCGAGGTGGTCCGTCTGCTGCGGCGCGGCGCGGTGACGCCGGCGGAGCTGATCGACGCGGCGGTGGCGCGGATCGAGGCGGTCGATCCGGCAGTCAATGCCGTCCCCACGCTGTGCGTCGAGCGAGCCCGGGCCAGGGTCCGCCGGCTGCCCCGGCCGCCGGCCGACGCGCGCGGCTGGCTCGCCGGCCTGCCGGTGCTGATCAAGGATCTGGTCGACGTCGAGGGGGTGCGGACCACCTACGGCTGCCGCGCCTTCGCCGAGCATGTCCCGACGGCCTCGGCGATCGAGGTGCGCCGGCTCGAGGCCCACGGCGCCGTCGTCCTCGGCAAGACCAACACCCCCGAGTTCGGCGCCGGTGCGCAGACCTTCAACGAGGTGTTCGGCGTGACCCGCAACCCGTGGGACACGCGGCTGACCTGCGGCGGCAGCTCCGGGGGCGCTGCCGTGGCGCTCGCCACTGGCATGGCGTGGCTCGCCGACGGCTCGGATCTCGGCGGCTCGCTGCGTACGCCGGCGGCGTTCTGCGCCGTCGTCGGGCTCCGTTCCAGTCCCGGCCGGGTGCCGCACGGACCGGCGACCCTGCCGTTCGACACGCTGGCTGTCGCGGGACCGATGGCCCGCGACGTGCGCGATCTCGCGCTCATGCTCGACGCCATGGCCGGCTTCGAGCCGGAAGATCCATTGAGCTTCGCGGCACCGGCGGAGAGCTTCGTCGCGGCCGTCGAGCGGCCGGCCAAGCCCACTCGCGTGGCGTTTTCGCCCGATCTCGGCGGGATCACACCGGTCGATGCGGAGATCGTCGCGGTCTGCCGGCGGGCGCTCGAACGGATCGCGGCCGCCGGCGTCGCGGTCGAGGAGGCGGCCCCGGACCTGAGTCCGGCGACCGACGTGTTCACCGTGCTGCGCGCCGCGCGCTTCGCCGCCGCGCAGGCGCCGACGTTGGCCATGCACCGCGCCGCGCTCAAACCGGAGGTGGTGTGGAACATCGAGCGCGGGCTCGCCCTCACTGCGGACGAGATCGGCCGTGCCGAACGCGAGCGGGGCGCCATGCAGCGGCGCATGGTGGCATTCCTTCAGACCTACGACCTCCTGCTCACGCCGGCCGCGATCGTGCCGCCCTTTCCGGTCGAGCAGCGCTGGCTCGCCGAGCTGAACGGGCATTCCTTTCCCAGCTACATCGACTGGGTGACGATCGCCTACGCGATCACGCTCACCGGCTGCCCGGCGCTCAGCCTGCCCTGCGGCTTCACCGCGGCCGGGCTGCCGGTCGGGCTGCAGATCGTCGGCCCGCCGCGCGGCGAAGCGGCGCTGCTGCGGGCCGCGACGTGGATCGAGGACCTCCTGGACCTCGCCGGCGCCGTGCCGATCGACCCGCGCGCTCCGGCCGCGTGAGCTTCAGCCGCGCAGGGCCTGATTGAGATCGGCCATCAGGTCCTCGACGTCCTCGAGACCGACCGAGAGGCGGATCAGATCCTCGGTGATGCCGAGCTCCTGGCGCTCGCTCTCGGGGATGCGCGAATGCGTCGTGCTCGCCGGATGCGTGGCGAGGCTCTTGGCGTCGCCGAGATTGTTCGAGATCGCGATCAGCTTCAGCCGGTTGACCACGGCGAAGGCGCGCTCCCGTCCACCGCCGACGCGGAACGCGACGAGCCCGCCGCCGGCGCTCATCTGCCGCTTCGCCAGGGCGCGCTGCGGATGGCTGTCGAGACCCGGATAGAGCACGCCCTCGACCCGCGGATGCTGCTCGAGGAACCGGGCGATCGCCTCGGCCGAGCGGACATGCTCGCGGACGCGGAGGTCCAGCGTTTCCAGGCCCTTGGTGAGCGTCCAGGCGTTGAAGGGCGACAGCGCCGGACCGGTATGCTTGAGGTAGGGTTGCAGCAGGTCGCGCTTGAACGCGGCGTCGCACAGGACCACGCCGCCGAGGCAGCGGCCCTGCCCGTCGATGTGCTTGGTCGCCGAGTAGACGACGATGTCGGCACCCAGCGGCAGCGGCCGCTGCAGGATCGGGGTGGCGAAGACGTTGTCGACGATGACGCGGGCGCCGGCGGCGTGGGCGAGTTCGGCGACGCCCGCGATGTCGACCAGCTCGAGCGTCGGATTGCCCGGCGTCTCGAGAAACACGGCGTCGGTGCGGCGCGACAGCGCCCGCCGCCAGGCGTCGAGATCGCGGCCGTCGACGAGCACGACCTCGACCCCGAACCGCGGCAGGATCTCGGTCAGGATGTAATGACACGAGCCGAACAGGCAGCGCGCCGCCACGACCCGTGCGCCAGCGCGGAGCTGGCACATCAGCGCGGCGTTGACCGCGGCCATGCCGGTCGCGGTGGCGGCCGCCTCCTCGGCCCCCTCGAGGAGCATCATCCGCTCTTCGAAGGTGCGCACCGTCGGGTTGCCGACCCGGCTGTACATGAAGCCGGGCAGGCGGTCGGCGAAGCGGCCTTCGGCGTCCTCCGCCTGGGCGTAGGTGAAGCCGGAGGTGAGCCAGAGCGCCTCGCAGGTCTCGCCCAGCGGCGAGCGGCGTTGGCCACCATGGACCAGCCTGGTCCGCAGCCCCCAGCCAGCGCTCATCGCCTGTCCTCCCGTTGCCCGGCGGGTGCCGAACAAAAAGCCCCGGCCGGACGGCCAGGGCTCGCGAGCGACCCGGCCTTTTAGCGGTTTCTTTAACGTCGCCCGCAAGCCGACCGGCTCAAATCGCGACGACCGGGTGATAGGCACGCCGACGCCGCCCGGTCAAGGCGCGGCGGCGCGCTGCCACACGGGCTCTCGGCCGAGCGGCCGCGGCGGTGGTCGCCCGTTACGATGCGTCGATCAGGAGATCGTAGAAGACGTCGGCGGTGCCGTCGCCGACCGGCTTGGCGCCGCCCCCGACCTGGGCGACGCGGCCCTTGATGCCATCGAAACGGCCGGTGCCACCGTTGATCGGGCCGGCGGCGTGGAAGCCCGCGCCGTCCCAGGCACCCGCGGACGCGTACTCGAACGTCCCGTCGGCGCAGGTGACGCCGCCCTCGATGAAGAACGTGCCCCACGCGCCGTCCTCGCGCGGGTAGAGCTGCTCGACGATGTCGACGGTGCACCCTTCGAGCTCGCCACCCTTCAGGGTGATCTGATACATGACCTCCACGCCGCCCGCGGGCTGCGTCGCGGTCTGCTTGCCGATCCCGTTGTTGAAGGCGACGCTGGAGCGCATCGAGTCGGCAGCCGCCGGCAGCGCGACCGCCACGACGACGAGTGCGCCGGCGACCGGTCCAGTCCAGATTCGCATGGAGGCATCCCCTCGGTTCGACCGCGCGCTACGGCCGCGCCGTGCATTGGTTCGGTGTCGTGGAGGATCCGAGCCCCGGGCGCCGTTTCGAGACGCACTAAATTAAATCGTATACGCTCAAGTCATTCGCGAAGCAAGCGGGGCCTCGCCAGCGGCCTCCAGCTCCGCCAGCAGCCGCGGCAGCAGCCCGAGCCCACGATAGACGAGCGCGGTGTAGAGCTGGACGGCGGTGGCGCCGGCGCGGAGCTTTGCCGCTACATCCGCGCCGGTGGCAATGCCGCCGACGCCGACCAAGGGCATGGCCGGGCCGAGGCGGCGGCGCATGCGGGCCAGCAGTGCGGTCGACGGCGCCATCAGTGGCCGGCCGCTCAGCCCACCGACCTCGGCACGAAGCGGCGAGCGCAGGTCCGGCGGGCGGGCGATCGTCGTGTTGCTCACGATCAACCCGTCGAGATGCAGGGCCAGGGCGGTCTCGGCGATCGCCTCCTCGCCGGCCTCGTCGAGGTCGGGAGCGATCTTCAGAAACAGCGGCTTCCTCGGCCCGGCGAGGCTCGCGCGGGCGGCCAGCAGTTCGCCCAGCAGGCGCCGAAGCGGCTCGCGCGCCTGCAGGCCGCGCAGGCCCGGCGTGTTGGGCGAGGACACGTTGACCGTGAGATAGGCGACCAGCGGGTACAGGCGGCGCAGGCCGAGCAGGTAGTCGGCGACCGGGTCCGCCGTGTCCTTGTTCATCCCGATGTTCGCGCCGACGACGCCCGGCTGCGTGGCTCGCCGCTCGAGCCGGCGGGCGACCGTTTCCAGCCCCTCGTTGTTGAAGCCGAGCCGGTTGATGACGGCCTCGTCCTCGATCAGGCGAAAGACCCGCGGGCGCGGGTTGCCGGGCTGTGGCCGCGGCGTGATCGTGCCGACCTCGACCCAGGAGAAGCCCTGGCCGAGCATCGCGTCGGGCACCTCGGCGTTCTTGTCGAAGCCGGCGGCGAGGCCGATCGGATGGTCGAGCTCGAGCCCGGCGAGCGTCGTTCGCAGGCGCGGTGAGGGGGCGAGCCGCCGGGCCGGCAGGAGCGGCAGGGCGCGGATCGCGAGGCGGTGCGCGGTCTCCGGGTCGAGGCGGTGGATCAGGCGGCGCAAGGTCGCCGGGCTCAGCCACCCCAGGCGATGAAGGACGGGTTCTTGAGCGTCGGCTTGGCATAAGTGAGCGGCGCCCCGTCGCGCGTCACGACCCGTCCGCCGGCGGCCAGCAGCACCGCATGGCCGGCCGCGGTATCCCACTCCATGGTCGGGCCGAAGCGCGGGTAGACGTCGGCCTTGCCCTCGGCGACGAGGCAGAACTTCAGCGAGCTGCCGGCCGAGACGGTCTCGGTGATGCCGTGCTCGGCGAGCCACGCGTCGGTCTCGGCGTCGCGGTGCGAGCGGCTGGCGACGGCGACCATCCCCTGCGCCGGCCGCGGGCGGACCTGGATGCTGCAGGCCTCGCCCTTCTCCCGCCGGACGGCGCCCTGACCGAGGGCGCCCCACCAGGCGACGCCGAGCGCCGGTGCCGTGACCACGCCGAGGACCGGACGGCCGCCCTCGACGAGCGCGATGTTGACGGTGAACTCGCCGTTGCGCGTGAGGAACTCCTTGGTCCCGTCGAGGGGGTCGACCAGCCAGAACGGGCCCTCGGCGAACTCCGGCACGCGGCCTTCCGAGGCCGCCTCCTCACCGATCATCGGTATCGCCGGATCGATCTCGCGCAGCCCCGCCTCGATCAGCGCCTCGGCCTCCTGGTCGGCGGCGGTGACCGGCGACCGGTCGGCCTTGTGCTCGACCGTGACGCCCTCGCGGTAGTGGCGCAGCACGACCTCGCTCGCGCGGTCGGCGAGTGCCACGAGCTTGGGCAGCAGCAGGATCGGCGTGAGCATCGGGCGCCTCGGGATCGCAGGTCGGCGGGTGGCGCAGCTTATAGGCGAGCGCTCCGGGCGCGCGCCATCCGTCAGTCGCGGCGCGTCACCGTGGCCCGGCGGAGATCCACGAAGTTGTCGCGCAGATGGCTCGCCGCACGCAGCGCCATGGCGGTGATGGTACTGGTCGGATTGACCGCGGCACCGCTCGGCATCGAACTGCCGTCGACGACATAGAGATTGGCGCAGTCCCAGGCCTGGTGCCACTTGTTGGTCACCGAGTTCGCCGGATCGTCGCCGATCCGCGCGGTGCCGAGCAGATGCCAGGCGGGCGGCCGGTAGCCGTCCGCCGAGGACAGGCCGAAATCGTTGAGCTTGAAGTCGAAGGCGTCGGCGGCGGCGGCGAACTCGCGCGCGCGGTCCGCGGCGAAACGGATCAGGCGCTTGTCGTTCTCATGCAGCTTGTAGGTGATGTGCGGCGCGGGCAGGCCCGAGCTGTCCTTCGAGGTCAGGGACAAGGTCACCCGGTTGGTCGGCTGGGGCAGATCGTCGCCGACCAGCAGGAAGCCGATGCCGTGATTGAAGTGGCTGCGGAAATGCGCGTGGTGCCGGGCACCCCAGGGCGCCACGTTGCCGGGATGCGCGCCCAGCGCCTGGAAGCCGGCGCCGTTCTGCCCGACGATGTGGAAGGTCATCCCGTTGACGAACCCGCGCGCGGGGTCGGTCTCGGCGAACTCGCAGCAGATCTGTGCCGCGGAGATGACCCCGGCGTGGACGTCGGTGACACCGTCGACCCATAGGCCGGCGATGCCGAGGACGTGGTGCATCAGGTTGCGACCGACCTGGTCGCTGGAATTGGCCAGCCCGTGCGGGTGCTTGGCGCTCTCGGAAAGTAGCAGGAGCCGCGGCGTGCCGACGCCGTTGGCGGCGACGATCACCACCTCGGCCGGCTGATGGTGGCGCACGCCGCTCATCCGGTCGACGTAGGTGACGCCGGTGGCGCGGCCGTCGGCGCCGGTCTCGATCCGTTCGACACGGGCGTCGGTGCGCAGCTCGCAGCCGGCGGCCAACGCCTTGGGCCAGATCGTGAACGAGGCGCTGTGCATGGAGCCGCGCGGGCAGCCGTTCTGGCAGGCGCCGCAATTGTTGCAGGCCGGGCGCCCGTCGAACGGCTCGGCGATCATCGCGCAGGGCATCGGCCACCAGTGCCAGCCCAGCCGGTCGAACGCCTTCTGCGCCCAGCGGCCCATCCGCCGCGGCGGCAGCGGGCGGGTCTGGAACGGGCCGCGCGGCGGGTAGGACGGATCACCCAGGATCCCGGAGACGCCGACCAGCGCGTCGCTCGCGTCGTACCAGGGCGCCAGATCCTCGTAGGTGAACGGCCAGTCTGGGGCGAGGCCGTGCTCGGTGCCCTTGCGGAAGTCGGACGGCCGGAAGCGCGGCCAGGTCGCGGTGTAGATCGTCGTGGAGCCTCCGACCCCGCACCACATCAGCGTGTTCTCGTCGGTCGTGTCGACCGGGTAGTCATGCGCCTTGCGGCGGGTGTTGACGGCCGTGCTCCAGTCGGTCAGGCGGCGCCACTCCCAGTCGGCACCCCAGTGCGGATAGTCCTCGGGCCGCCACCACGGGCCCTGCTCGAGGCAGACGGTGCGGATCCCGGCCTCGGCCAGGACCAGGGCACAGACCGCCCCGGCGGCGCCGGAGCCGACGATGACGACATCGGCGGGTTCGTGCCGCGGCATCAGCGCGCCCCCGCCTGCAGGAAGTCGAGCGCGGCGAGATCGACGCGGCGGACCTCCGCCGTCGGCACGAACGCGCCGCGCGGCCGCCTCGGGAGGTCCTGATCGGGGTCGAACGGCGGCAGGGCGTAGCCGTCGGGCTGCGGTGCGTCGTTGTAGTCGTGGCCCATCGCGCGCACCGCGTCGACCACCGCCGGCTGTTCGTAGTAGCTGAGATAGACGGTCATCCGCACCGCCGCGAACAACTCGGGATCGGCGCTCTCGAGCCTGGCGATGGCGGTCTCGCGTCCGCCGCGATCCAACGCGGCGAGGGGGCCGAGCGCGGCCGAGAGCCGTGCCAAGCCATCCCGGCCGAGGAGCTGGCGCAGGCGCGGGCCGACCAGCCCGTGCGTCCCGACCGCGGCGGCCGACGGGAACAGCTCGTCGCCCGGGATCATCGTGTCGACCAGGGCCGCCAGCTCGGCGGCGTCGGTGATCGCGGCCATGCCTCCCTCGCTTTCGTTCGGTTCGCACCTGCGCTCTTGGTAGCGCCTGCGCCGTCGGCCGTCATCGCGCTCGACGCCGGGGCCAGGAGCGGGCACGGTCGAAGCGGAGGTGGTGGGGAGGGAGGCGAGCGTGGCGATCGAGGACGAGGCGCGGGGTGCGCTGGAAGCGTGGAACGCGGCGTTCAATCGCGGCGATGCCGCCGCCGTCGCGGCGCTGTACCTGGCCGACGCCCGCTTCCTCCCGGCGACGCACGAGGTGGTGGTCGGGCCGGCGGCGATCGAGGCGTTCTTCCGCCCGATGCTCGCCCAGGGCGTCACCGACCATCGCAACGAGCTGATCGTCTGCGGCGGCGAAGGCAGGCTCGTCTATGTTGCCTCGCGCTGGACGGTGCGCAGCCCGCGCGGCGAGGGCGCGAGCGAGACCTCGAGCGGCTTCGCGACCCACCTGCTGGAGCGCCAGCCCGACGGTGGCCTCAAGATCCGCCTGCACACCTTCAACTGACGGCGCGGCCGCCGTTCGGGCCACCGAACTGGCTCCAGCGCCCCGGCGAGCAGCCACGCGCGGTCACTTCACGGCACCTGTGGTCAGGCCGCGGATCAGCCAGCGCTGGAACAGGACAGCCAGGAAGTAGACCGGCGCCATGCCGACCAGGGAGGCCACCGCGATCTGCCCGTAGCGGAGCTGGCGGTCGCCCTGATAGAGCGAGAGGCCGACCGGCAGGGTCTGGGTCGCCTCGCTGCGGGTCAGGAAGGCGGCGAGCAGGAACTCGTTGTAGGCGAGGATCAGGCAGATGATGGCGGTGCTGACGATCCCCGGCAGGAGCAGGGGGATCACCACGCGCCAGAGCAACGTCCCGTAGCCGGCACCGTCGATCACCGCGGCCTCCTCGAGCTCGACCGGCAGGCGCCGGACGAAGCCGGAGAGGAGCCAGAACGCGACCGGCAGGTTCATCACGCCATAGACGAGGACGAGACCGGGCAGGGTGTTCAGCAGCCCGAGCGCCTTGAGCAGGAAGAACAGCGGGAACAAAGCGACGATCGGCGGTGCCACGTAGGTGCCGAGGATGAAGCTCGGCAGGAACGCGCCGCCGAGCCGGTGCCGGACGATGGCGTGGGTCGCCGGCACGGCGATGAGGACGGTGAGCAGCGCGCCGCCGAGCGCCGCTACGGCCGAGTTGCGCAGGTAGGTGGCGAGCGCGATCGAGCCGAACGCGTCCGGCCAGTTGGCCCAGTAGAGCTCCTTCGGGAAGAACCCGGCGAGCGCGATGGTGCCTTGCGACTTGAGCGAGACCATCGCCAGGTTGGCGATCGGGAACAGGAAGAAGAGCAGGACGGCGAGGGTCGCGAGACGGCGCAGCCAGGTCATGACAGGCGCCGCTCCAGCCGGTCGTGGGCCATGGTGAAGGGCAGGGTGGCGAGGCCGACGACGATCGCGAACAGCAGCGTCTGCGCCGCCGCGAGGCCGATGTCGAACTGCTGGATGGCGACGCGGTAGATGTGGAAGCTCGCGACCGTCGTCGCCTGACCGGGCCCGCCCGCAGTCAGCACGAAGACGAGATCGAACACCTTGAATCCGATGACGAGCTTCAACAGCGCGATGGCGGCCAGCGCCGGCGCCAGCATCGGCAGGGTGACGTGGCGGAAGATCGCGACCCCGCCGGCGCCGTCGATCCGCGCTGCGTCGAGCACCTCCTCCGGCAGCACCTGCAGCGCCGCGTAGGTCATCAGGGCGACGAACGGCGTCCACTGCCAGACATCGGCGAGGGCGAGGAGCGGGAAGGCCCAGCCGGGCGCACCGAGGAAGGTCATCGGCTGCGCGATCAGGCCGAGGTCGAGCAGGGCACCGTTGACCCAGCCGCCCTTGGGCATGAGCAGCAGCTGCCAGACGATGCCGACCGTCACCGGCGGGGTCAGCAGTGGCAGTAGCATCAACGTGCGCAGCAGCGCCCGGGCGCGCACCGCGCGGTCGAGCAGGAGCGCGACGCCGACGCCCAGCAGCAGGGCCGCTGCGGTCGTGCCCAGCGCATAGGCCACCGAGCGGGCGAGCGCCGCGGTGAACTTCGGGTCGCCCACGGCGTTGGCGACGTTCTTCCAGCCGACCCAGGCGCGGAACGGTGTGCCGAGGTTCGACTGCGAGGCCGCCAGCGCCAGCAGGTAGACGAACGGGTAGACGGCGAAGATCAGCAGCCCGAGGAGCAGCGGCAGCGCCACCGCCCAGGCGACCAGCCGTCGCCGGTCGCGACGCGGGCGGGTGTCGGAGGACCGGGCCGCGGCGATCGCGGCAGCGCTGCCGCTCACGTTCGCGCCGCGCGGCGCCTGATCGCCCGCTCCATCTCGTCGAGCGTCACGGGCTGCCGTGGTCGGGCCAGCCGACCCTTGAGCTCGGCCAGGGCCGCGAGCGGCTCGGCGTTCGGTGGCTCGGCAGCCGGCCGGCTCGGGGTACCGTCAGCAAGCAGCTTCCGCCCGACGCTCTCGGGCGGCCTCCCAGCCTGCGGTCCCCGAGGAGCGGTCATGGCGTGTCCTCGTTCACTGAGCGACGCGAGCGACAGCGAGTAGGGACAGCGGCACACCACTGCAAGCCCGAGCACGGACCCGGCCCTCTAGGTCCGCCCGCGGAGCACGACCAGGCCGGCGGCGATGACGATCGCGGTGCCGAGCCAGGCGATCGCGTCGGGCACGGCGCCGAACAGCAGCAGCCCGAGCAGCGTCGCCGGGACGATCTGGACATAGGTGAAGGGCGCCAGCAGCGCCGCCGGGGCGCGCAGATAGGCGCGGACGAGGAGGTACTGCGCGCCGCCGAAGCACAAGCCGGTCAGCGCCATCAGCGCCCAGCCCGCGGCCGGCACGGGACGCCAGTCGAGCGGCAGGAGCAGGCTGGTCACCCCGAGGCCGATCAGCAGGGTCCAGGCGAGCGTTGCCGCCGGCGGGTCGGTCCGCCCGACGAGCCGCGTGGTGAGCTGGAACAGGGCGAAGAACGCGGCGCAGGCGAGCGGGAAGAATGCCGCCCAGGCGAACGCGTCGGAGCCCGGCCGGACGACGATGACAATGCCGAGAAAGCCGATCAGGATCCCCAGCCAGTCGCGCGGCGCGACGCGCTCGCCGAGAACCGGCGCGGACAGCGCCGCCACCAGCAGCGGCGAGGCGAAGGTCAGCACGGTGACCTCGGCGAGCGGCAGGTAGACCAGGCCGAGGACGACGGCGAAGCTCGCCAGCACCGGGAGCAGGGCCCGGCTCGCCTGGAGACCCGGCCGGGCGACGCGCAGCAGCGTCGTCCAGGCGCGCCGCGGCGTGCCGAGCAGCAGCACCGGCAGGGCGAACAGGTAGCGCGCCCAGACGATCTGCACGATCGACTGCGTCTCGGCCAGCCATTTCGCCGCCGCGTCCTGGACCGCGAACAGGGTGACGGCGGCGACGACGCAGGCGACGCCGACGAGGCTCTCCGCCCGGCCGGCGCGCGCCCGCGGCAGGGCCTCAGCCGGCGAGGATCTTCTCCCAGGCCGCCTGGGCGTCGCCCAGCGCCTGCTCGGCGCTCTTCTGCCCGGCCAGCATCAGCCCGAGCTCGTCGCTGAGCGCCTGCATGAGCTGGGGTGTCTCGGGCTTGGTCGGCCAGGCGAAGGCGCTGGCGATGGCGGCCTCGACCGCGGCCGCCTGCTTCGGCGCGAAGCCCCGGTACGCTTCCATGGCCGACTTGCGGATCGGATCGACACCGGTCTTGTTGTCGGTCAGCACCTTGACGTGGAACTCCTTCGACGCGGCCATGCGGACGAACTCCCAGGCCATGTCCGGATTGGCCGACCCGGCCGACACGGCGAAGCCGAAGCCGGCGTTCATCGCCGGGCGGTTGACCGTGTTCCCGCCGCCGACCGGCATCGGCACGACGCCCCAGGAGTCGACGATCTGGCTCTGCGAGGGATCGGCTGCCCAGGTGCCCATGTCGGTCCAGAACTCGATCATCGCCGCCGTGCCGCCGAGGAACACCGGGATGGCATTGCCGAACTCGGTCTCGAGCGGGGTCGGGACGGCGAACGGCGCGGCGTCGAGCATCGCCTGCGCGGCGCCGATCGCCGCCGCGGTGGTCAGCGTCGGGCGGCCCTCGGGGTCGAGGAACTCGCCGCCGAACCCACCCAGCCGGTTGGCGTAGGACGAGCAGATGATGATCGGGAACTGCTTGGCCATCAGCAGGCAGCCATAGGTGCCCTGGCCGCCCTCGGCCTCGCTCACCGACCTGGCCACGGCCGTGTACTCGTCCCAGGTCGCGGGCGGCTTCAGCCCGTGGCGGTCGAGGATCGCCGAATTGTAGAACAGGACGTGTGTGTCGCCGTCATAGGGCAGGCCGTAGCGGCGGCCGTCGACCAGGGTGTAGGCGTCGTACAGCGCACCCAGGAAGTCGTCGGGGTCGATCTCGGCGCGCTCGGCCTCGATCCGGTCGGTGACGTCGAGCAGCACGCCGTCGCGGACCAGCGCCTCCTTGTCGGCGTACCAGTACTCGAACACGTCGTAGCTGTTGGCGCCCGAGGCGACGTCGAGCGTCGCCTGGGCGGTGATCTGGTCATAGGGAACCTTGGTCGCCTCGACGGTGGCGCCGGTCAGCTCGGCGAACGCCGCCGAGAGCGGATCGATCGAGCCCGCGTGCGGGTTGATGATCATGAAGCGCAGCGTCTTGCCGGACCAGTCGGCGGCGCGGGCGAGCCGCTGCAGGGCCGGATGGGCGAGCAGCGGTCCGGCCAGCGCGGCGGCCAGCGCGCCGCGCGTGAAGTGCCGCCGGGTGATCCCGTGGCCGAGCTCGACATCGAGCGATGTCAGGTCCTTGCGGTTGATCTTCGCCATCGGCCTCCTCCCTGCCACGGTGCGGCGCGGATGATGCCCGATCCGCCGCGGTCGGCAAGCGCCTCAGACGCCGGCGCCGAAAAGCACGATCGCCATCACCGCCGCCATGACGATCCGGTACCAGCCGAAGGGACGGAAATCGTGGCGGGCGAGATAGGCGACCAGCGCCTTGACCACCGCCGCGGCGGCGAGCAGCGCCATGCCGAACCCGACCGCCATCACCAGCGCGTCGCCGCCGTCGAGCAGCGCCCGGTTCTTGTAGAGGTCGTAGACGGCCGCGCCGAGCATCGTCGGGATGGCGAGGAAGAACGAGAACTCGGCCGCCGCCCGCCGCTCGACGCCGAGCAGCACGGCGCCGAGGATGGTCGCGCCCGAGCGCGACACGCCCGGAATCATCGCCAGCGCCTGGCAGAAGCCGAGCTTGAGTGCGAGCTGCGGCGGAACGCTCGTCGGATCGTGAACGCGGGGGACGGGTCGCAGCCGCTCGATCAGCAGGATCGCGATGCCGCCGGTGAACAGCGTCACGACGACCACCCAGGGCGAGAACAGCACCGTCTTGATGAAGCCGTGGAAGGCCACGCCGAGGACCGCCGCCGGGAGGAAGGCGAGGATGATGGCGAGGGCGAAGCGGCGCGCCCGCGGGTCGGTCGGCAAGGACAGGACCAGCCGGCCGAGCCGGGCGAAATAGAGCACGCAGACGGCGACGATGGCGCCGAACTGGATCACCACCTCGAACACCTTGCCGGGCGGCCCCTGCCAGCCGAGCAGCCAGCCGGTGAGGATCAGGTGCCCGGTCGAGGACACCGGGATGAACTCGGTCAGGCCCTCGACGAGCCCGAGCAGGGCGGCGTGCCAGAGGCTGGGCTGGTCCATCGGCGCCCGACTGCGGGGCCGATCAGCGGCGGCGCAGGCGCACGGGACCACGCACCTGGCCGATCTCGACCGGCCGCCCGCGCTGCGTGACGACGATGCTGCCCTGCGCGGCGAGCCGTGCCGCCGCGGCGCGCACCGCCGGCAGCAGCGCGCGCCAGTCGGCGGGTGCCGCGGCCCGCGCGACCTCCGACGGGCAGATGGATGCCAACGGCCCGCGCCGCCCGGTCAGCTCGAGGATCAGGGCTTCGAGATCGGGCTGGCTCAGGCCTGCACCGTCCGCTGCTGCTGCTCGCCCAGTCCCTCGACCGCGAGGCGCATCACCTGACCCGGCTTGAGATAGACCGGCTGCGGTTTCTGGCCGAGGCCGACGCCGGGCGGCGTACCGGTCGAGATGATGTCGCCCGGCTGGAGGCTCATGAACTGCGACAGGTAGGCGACGAGGAACGGCACCTTGTAGACCATCGTCGCGGTCGAGCCGTTCTGGTAGCGGTGCCCGTCGACCTCCAGCCACATCTTGAGGTTGTTGGGCTCGGGCACCTCGTCCGCGGTGACCAGCCAGGGTCCGATCGGGCCGAAGGTGTCGTGGCTCTTGCCCTTGGTCCACTGGCCCGAGCGCTCGGCCTGGAACTCGCGCTCCGAGATGTCGTTGACGACGCAATAGCCGGCGACGTGGGCCAGCGCGTCCTTTTCCGCGACGTACTTGGCGTGGGTGCCGATCACCACGCCCAGCTCGACCTCCCAGTCGGTCTTGACCGAGTTGCGCGGGATCTCGACGTCGTCGGCCGGCCCGCAGATGGCGCTGGTGGCCTTCATGAACACCACCGGCTCGGGGGGCACCGGCAGGCCACTCTCGGCGGCGTGATCGGAATAGTTGAGGCCGATGCAGATGAACTTGCCGACGTTGCCGACACAAGGCCCGAGCCGCGGCGTGCCGTCGACGAGCGGCAGGCTCGCCGGGTCGAGGGCGCGGAGCTTGGCGAGGCCGGCGGGGCCGATCGTCGCCCCGGTGATGTCGGGGACCACACCCGAGAGGTCGCGGATGCGCCCCTGCGCGTCGAGCATTCCCGGCTTCTCCTGGCCCTTGGGCCCGTAGCGCAGCAGCTTCATCGCCTGGATCCCCTCCCGGTGCGGCCGGAGAAGTGCACGGCCGGCGAGCCGAGGGCAAGCCCCTCACCGGGCCGCTGGCGGCCCTAGGCCGCAGCGCGCGATGCGCCTAGGCTTGCGGCCATCATGGATCGCCCGAGGAACCTGCGCCGCCGCGTCGCCAGCTTCGGGGCAGTGCTCATCGCCGCCGGCGTCGCCTCGGCTGCGGTCGCCCAGGATGCGCCGTCGGGGCTGCGCGAGCGGGCCGGCGAGCTCGTCGAGCGGCTGGAGAAGCTGGAGCCGCCATCGCTCGATACTCTGCTGGCCCGGGCGGCGACGGTCGACTCGCTGCCCGCCGGGGTCCCCTACCTGGCCCGTTTCCCGGGACCGCTTCCCGGGCTCCACGTCGGTGCGCCGGTGCTGGCGCAGGGGATCCGCATCGGGACGGTGCGCGACGTCGTGGTCGCGTTCGCCACGGGCGCGACGGAGGTGACGGCGAGCGTCACGATCACGCTCGACATCGTGCCGGACCGGGTGGTGCTCGACGGGGCGCGGCTGACCTCGGACGAGGCGCTGCGTGCCGCGGTCGAGGCGCTCGCCGCCCGTGGCCTGCGCGCGCGGGTGGCGGGCGCCGGCACCCGCTTCGACGAGGCGCGGATCGAACTCGTGCTCGATCCGCAGGCTCCGCCACCGCCCGCGAGCGTCCCAGGCGCGGCGCCGGAGCTGCCGACCCTGCCGCCCGAGCCCGACCGGCTGCGCATCGAGCTGGATCGGTTGCTCGGCCGTCTCGCCGCCCTGCCGGTCGAGCAGATGGGCGCGGATCTCGCGGCAACGCTGGAGACGCTGCGCGAGCTGGCCACGGCGCCGGAGCTGCGCACGGCGCTCGTGAGCCTCGCCGCGGCGGCGGACCGGCTGCCCGACCTCGTGGCACGGCTCGAGCCCGAGGCGACCCTGTGGAGCGATCTGCGCGCGCTGCTGCGCGAGGTCGACGGGGCGACGCGCGCCCTGCGCCTGCTTCTCGAATATCTGGAACGACATCCCGATGCGCTGATCCGCGGCCGCGGCGGAGCGACGCCATGAACGCCATCACGACCGGCGTCGTCGGTTGCGCGTTCTTGTTGGCGCTCGCCGGCTGCGCTGGCACCCCGGAGTCGCGCTATTACCTGCTGGAGCCGGGGGGCGCCCCGGTGCCGGGCTACTCGGCGCCGGGCCGCCCCGATCGGCTGGTCCATGTCGATCGCGTCAAGATCGCCCGCTATGCCGACCGGCCGGAGCTGGTGACGCGCGTCGATCGGCGGCGGGTGACGTTCACGGCCTTCGACGTGTGGGCCGAGCCGCCGCAGGACGTGCTGACCCGGGCCCTGGTCGACGCGCTGGGCGCGGACCTCGGCTACGGCGACGTGCTGGTCACGCCGGACGGTCGCGACGCGCCGCCGGCGGCGCGCCTCACGGTCGAGGTGCTGCGGTTCGACGGCGATGCCGACGGGACGATGGTCCTCGATGCGCGCTGGGCGCTGCGCGCCGGCCCCGACGAGCGGCTCGTCGCCACCGGGCGGGAGCGGATCGTCGAGCCCGCCGACCAGCCCGCGGATCCGGTGCAGCGTGTGGCCGCGATCGAGCGCGCGATCGGCGAACTGGCCCGACGGCTGACCGCGCAGGTTCGGGCCGCAGCGCCGCGCTGAGCTGACTCCGCGCGCGACGCGGGTTCGCGCCGTCGCTTCCTTGAATTATCATCATTCGAGCCGCCCCTGCGGGGGCCACCAACGACGGCGACGACAGGGAGCGCCCATGTGCCAAGTGTACGCCGGCACGAAGCCGACGGACTACGCGCAGGTCACCCGCTCGGTGCGCCTGCACCGCGCCGTGACCAGCATCCGCCTGGAGAACCGCTTCTGGGCGATCATCGACCGGATGGCGACCGAGGAGGGCACGACCACGCCACGGTTCCTCGCCGTGCTCTACGACGAGGTCCTCGAGCGACACGGCGAGGTGCGCAACTTCGCCTCGCTCCTGCGGGTGGCGTGCACCACCTATCTCGCCCGGCGCAGCGGGCTCGACCCGGTGGCGCTGGAGGCCGTGGAGCCGCCGGAGATGCGCGCCGCCTGAGCCGCGCGTAGTAGCGCTCTGTTACCACGGGCGGGCACGGCGCGCCTACGCTCCGCGGCAAGACGACGGATCGGGAGGGGCAGGGCGATGGCCAAGGCCATCCACATGATGGTGCGGGTCCTGGACCTCGCGCGTTCCGAGAGATTCTATCGCGACGTGCTGGGGCTCACGGTGGCCGACCGGTTCGACTTCGACAGCTTCACGCTCGTCTACCTGCGCAACGCCGAGGCCGATTTCGAGGTCGAGCTGACCCTCAACAAGGGTCGCCAGCAGCCCTACACGCATGGCGACGGCTATGGCCACGTCGCGTTCGCCGTGGACGATCTGGACGCCGAGCATCGGCGGATCCGCGAGCTCGGCTACGCACCCAACGACATCAAGGAGTTCTTTCGCGACGGAGCGCTGATGGCGCGGTTCTTCTTCGTGCAGGATCCGGACGGTTACAAGATCGAGATCCTGCAGCGCCACGGGCGCTATCGCTGAGGCAGGGAGGCAGCAGAGATGAGCAAGCGGATCCTCGACCGGCGCGCGTTCCTGCGCACCGCGGGCCAGGTCGCGGCGACGGTCACGGTCCTGGCCGGAACGCCGACCATCCTCGCCAGCAACGGCGCCTGGGCGATGACCTTGCAGGCGACCAGCGCCGAGGACGCGGCGGTGCTGTTGCGCATGGTCCGGCTGCTCTACCCGCACGACCATCTGGGCGACCTCTACTATGCCACGGTCGTCGAGGAGCTCGACGGGAAGATCGCCGCCGATGCCGGCCTCGCACAGACCGTGAAGGAGGGGATCGGACAGCTCCACGCGGCGCTCGGGGTGCCGTTCCTGCAGCTCTCCGAGGGCACCCAGACCGAGGTGCTGGCAAGCCTGCAGGCGAGCCCATTCTTCCAGGCCGTCCGCGGCCACACCGTGGTCTCGCTGTACAACAACAAGCTGGTCTGGCCGCAGTTCGGCTATCCGGGCGCGTCCTACGACCAGGGCGGCTACATCCTGCGCGGCTTCCAGGACGCCGGCTGGACCCTCGAGCCCGACGCCGAGGCCAGCCCGCCGCCCTATCTCGGTTGAGCGGGGAGGAACGCATCATGGCCACGTTCGAGCACGACAACGACGGTGTGGTCGTCATCATCGGCTCCGGCGCCGGCGGCGGGACGCTGGCCAACGAGCTGTGCCAGAAGGGCATCGACGTCGTCCTCCTGGAGGCCGGCAAGCGCCACACGATCGACGACTTCGTCAACGACGAGTGGGCGAGCTTCGTCCAGCTCGCGTGGCTCGACCGGCGCACCACGTCGGGGAGCTGGCGCGTCGCCCGCGATTTTCCCGGGCTGCCCGCGTGGATCTGCAAGACGGTCGGCGGCACGACCACGCACTGGGCCGGTGCGTCGCTGCGCTTCCAGCCGCACGAGTTCAAGGTCCGCACGCACTACGGCGAGATCGCCGGGGCCAACCTGCTCGACTGGCCGATCGAGCTCGCCGATCTCGAGCCGTACTACGACAAGGCCGAGGACCGGATGGGCACGACCCGGACCCACGGGATCCCCGGCCTGCCGGGCAACAACAATTTCCGTGTCCTCTACACCGGCGCGAAACGGCTCGGCTACAAGGAGGTCCACACGGGGCGGATGTCGATCAACAGCCATCCCCGGCATGATCGCGCCTCCTGTCAGCAGCTCGGCTTCTGCTTCCAGGGCTGCAAGACGGGCGCCAAGTGGTCGACCCTCTACACCGAGATCCCGGCGGCCGAGGCGACCGGCCGGCTCGACCTGCGGCCGGAGTGCACGGCGCTGCAGATCCAGCACGACGAGTCCGGCAAGGTCACCGGCGTGCTCTACGCCGACAAGGACGGCCAGCAGCACGTGCAGAAGGCGCGTGTCGTCTGCGTCGCCGGCAACTCGATCGAGAGCCCGCGCCTGCTGCTCAACTCCGCCTCGGCCAAGTATCCAGACGGGCTGGCCAACAGCTCGGGTCAGGTCGGGCGCAACTACATGCGCCACACCACGGGGTCGGTCTACGCCACCTTCGACAAGCCGGTGCACATGTTCCGCGGCACGACGATGGCCGGGATCGTCCAGGACGAGGCGCACCACGACCCGAGCCGCGGCTTTGTCGGCGGGTACGAGCTGGAGACCCTCTCGCTCGGCCTGCCGTTCATGGCCGCGTTCCTCGATCCTGGCGCCTGGGGCCGCTCCTTCACCCGCAAGATGGATCAGTACGCGAACATGGCCGGCCTGTGGATCGTCGGCGAGGACATGCCCCAGGAAACGAACCGGATCACGCTGCATCCGACCGAGAAGGACCAGTTCGGGCTGCCGATCCCGAACGTCCATTTCGACGACCACCCGAACGACATCGCCATGCGCAGCCACGCCTTCCGGCAGTCGGCGGCGCTCTACGACGCCGCGGGCGCGCGCGAGATCTACGAGGTCCCGCCCTATCCCTCGACGCACAATCTCGGCACCAACCGGATGAGCGAGAGCCCGCGCGACGGCGTCGTCAACAAATGGGGCCAGACGCACGACATCAAGAACCTGTTCGTGTCGGACGGCAGCGTGTTCACCACCGGTGCGGCCGAGAACCCGACCTTGACGATCGTCGCTCTGGCCCTGCGCCAGGCCGACTACATCGCCGACCAGATGGGGAAGAAGGAGATCTGAGCCGGGCGCGGGCGGCGCGCTTCCGTGGGATCCCCGCCGTTCACCTGTCGGTGTGTGCCAGCGGTCCCGCGAGGCGTAGCTGCGCGCTTTCGGTGACGACGTCGGCCAGCCGTGACACGGCGCGGTCGATGGCGTGCTCGGGTATCGCCGCGTAGCCGAGGACCAGCAGCTGGGCGATCAGCGGGTTGTGCGGGCTCGCCCATGCGCCGCCTGAGGTGACCGTGTACAGGCCGATCCGTGCCTGGCGCGCGAGCCGCTCGATCTCGGGTGCGTCGGGCAGCCCCCGCGGCCGGCGCCAACAAAGGTGCATGCCGGCGTCGCGGCCGAGGATCTCGACGCTGCCGAAATGCCGCTGCAGGGCGCCCACGAGGCGGTCGCGGCGCTGGACGTAGCAGGCGCGGATCCGGCGCAGATGACGCTCGAACGCGCCGCAGCGCATGAACTCCGCCATGACCGCCTGCTCCAGCCAGGGCGTGCCGATGCTCATCAACGTCTTCCAGGCTCGCGCCGGGGCGCGCAGGCCGGGCGGGACGATCAGGTAGCCGAGCCGCAGCCCGGCACCCACGGCCTTGGAGAACGTCGCCAAGTACAGGACGCGGTGGGACCGGTCGAGAGCGCGCAAGGCGAGCAGCGGTGCGCCCTCGTAGCGGAAGTCCCCGTCATAGTCGTCCTCGACGATGAGACTGTCGGTGCGCTCGGCCCAGGCGAGGAGTTGCTGGCGCCGCTCCAGCGGCAAGGTAACCCCCGTCGGGTACTGGTGCGATGGCGTGACGTAGACGATGGCCTCGCGCAGGTCGGGCAGGCGTGTCACGTCGAGCCCTTGGTCGTCGACCGGGACCGGGACGCTCTGCAATCCCTCGTTGACGAATACGTAGAGCGCGCCCTGGTAGCATGGATCCTCGTGGACCAGCACGCGACGATGCCGCGCGAGCATGCGCGTGAGGAGATTGAGCCCGTCCTGTGAGCCACTGACGATGACCACATCGTCGGGCGTCGCGGCGATCCCGCGGGTCGGTCCGACATGCTCGACGATGGCTTGGCGAAGGGACAAGATGCCCTGCGGGTCCTGATATTCGGTGAGCGCCGACGTGGCGCAGCTCAGCTTCTCGTCGAGAAGCTGGCGCCAGATCGCACGCGGAAAGGAGCGCGGATCGGGGCGTCCGACCCAGAAATCGACCTCGAGCGTGCCCTGGTCGACGGCGACCACGTTCTGCACCGGCGGCACCGGGAGGCTCGGCGCGACCGGGGTGGCCGCGGCGGCCGGCTGCGCCTTGCCCTCGTCGGCGGCGAAAAGCGCGTTCTCGGGCAAGCCGGAGCAGACGAACATGCCGACGTTGCGGCGGCTCTCGACGTAGCCCTCGGCACGCAGTCGTTCGTAGGCGAGGAGGACCGTGTTGCGTGACACGCCAAGCTGCGCGGCGAGCTCACGCGAGGGCGGGAGCATGTCGGCGGGGCGCAGCCTGCCGTCGAGGATCATCCCCCTGAGCTCGCCGAACAGCCGCTCCTGCAGGCTGCGGCCGTAGGTGGCGTCGAGCGACAGTGCGACCTGCATCGTCCTGGCCCCCGAACGGACGACGGCACCTCGTCCGATCAATTCTCGGCCGGCGCTGGCAACGGCTCCAGACGATAGACCCAATACCCACGATGCTGGAAGACCAGCGTCAGCCCGGTGACGCCGCCAAGACGGGCGGTATTGAACGGGAGCAGGTTGGCGATCAGCGTCGCCGTGCTTTCCAGCTCGGGGAGGAAGAACACGCGCAACACGCCGCTGGCGCGCGGAAGCCCGGCATAGGCCGCGTACCCGTTGTCCGCCACCCACGACTTCACCAGCCTTGCTTGGTCGTGCACCTGTCCGCCGCCCGGGAAGTCGTGCAAACCGACGGCGAAGCGATCCGGCCGGGCCACACCGAGCGCGAACACGTCTTGAACGTGCAGCGCGAGGTAAGCCGGGTGGCGTCGGGCGACGAGCTGGAGGCGCGCCACGCCCTCGGCCATGTCGGCGAGCAACGCGTCCTGCAGCATGCGCCATGCCTCGTCGGTCGTCGCATCGGCCGTCCGTCCGCCGCGCTCGGTCTCGAAGGTACGGATCGCCTCCGCTGCCGGCTGCCACGGTTCCAGGATTCGGAGCGCCGCCCGGTCGTCCGCGGCGGCCAGTGGTGCGTCGAGATCGAGAATGGTCGCCAGCCTTGCCGACAGGCCCGGCAGCGCAAGGACGGTCGCGTCAGGCGGGAGATGGTCGCGGAGCGCCTTGAGGAGCCGCAGTTCCTCGGTCGGGTCGATGTCGTTGCGCAACACCGGCTCGGCGAGCGCGCTGCGCCATTCGACGACGACCGGCGCGCGGCCTGGCCGGTGCAGACGGGCGAGTGTCGCCACAGGTCGCCCGCTCGCGGTAGCGACAAGCTCCTCGAGCTCGAGACGCGCATCCGGCGCCAGCTCCGTCAGCTGCTGGAGTGGCTCGACCGGTGTCGCCGCGACCTGCCGATAGCTGTAGGGGACCTCGCTAACCGGGGAGGGCCGGTGGACGGCCCACCACGCGAGCAACGCGGCACCGAGAACGACCAGCGCCCAGCCGATGATCGGCCGCTTCGGCCACCGCCGGGGCACGGGCGCGGCGGCGGATGCGCCGGCCGTTCGGCTCAGCGCGGGTCGCGGCGCCGCCATCCGCCCGACAGGGCCAGAAGGGCCAGTCCACCGCCGAGCAGCCCAAGCCCGAGCCCGCCGACGGAGGCGTGCTTCACGGCGCTGTCGAGCTCCAGAAGGTTGCCCTGGCGCGGACCGCCGGCTCCTTCCAGCGCCGCGACGCGTGCGGCGAGGGCCGCGTTCTCACGAAGCCGGGTCTCGGTGTCGCGGATCCGGGCGAGGCTGCGGACCAGCTTGCTCCAGCCATCGGTGTAGGTGAAGCCGCCGGGGTTGACGTGCGCCAGGCCCTTGAAATGGCGCATGATGTGCTGCTCCCACATTTCCGCGTACTCGACGTCGGCGGCGGTCGGGTTGTTGCCCTGGATCCAGAACAGGCTGAAGAAGCCGCCGGGGGCGTCCTTGTCCGGCGCCGGTGGCGGTGGGCGGTTGGTCGTCTGCCCGACCAGCAGCTTGTCGTCGTACAGCGCGGTCATCACGGTCTTCGCCTGCTCGACGAGGTCGATACCTTGGGTGACGCCCTTGTCCATCATGTCGATGTAGGACCGCGCGAACCGCTCGGAGTGGCACTGGCCGCAGGTCTGAACCCAGCTCTCCTTGCGCTCCGTGAACCACGGATGGTCGAGGTTCTCGGCGATCGAGGGCATCGGGGCGAAGCCCCAGCGCACCTTCTGCACCATGTTGTGGCTGAAGGTGCCGTTGAACTCCATGTGGCAGCTCTGGCAGGTCGGCGCCTTCTGACCGGCGTCGTAGGCATCGGCGAGACGCACGTTCCAGTCCCAATGATGGGCGTTCGCCTGGTACAGGATGCCGTGCCGGGACAGCAGGTAGTTTTCGTACTCGTTGTGATCGACGCCATTGTGGCAGTTGGCGCAGACCTCGGGCCGGCGCGCCTCGGCGGCGGCGAACTCGTGCCGGGTATGGCACTGGTTGCAGGTGTTCTGCGTCGTGTGGCACATGACGCAGCCCTCGGCGACCTCGCGCTCCTGCATGCCGGCCCAGATCGCCGTCTCGACATTGGCCCGGTAGGAGAGCGCGTGCGACGGCCGGCCGGGCGGCCATTGATCCTGCGGCCAGGTGATCGTGTCGCGCTCGGATTCGCGCTCGGCGAACTGCTGCAAATGGCACTGACCGCAATTCGCGCTGTCCGGCATCACCAGTTCGGTGGCGTGGTTGCCTTCGGCGCGACCGACCCCGATGTGGCAGTCGATGCAGCTCACCTCGGCCAACGGCCGATCGGGGGCGAGCAGACCGAGGGCGCGCAGGTTGTCCTCGACGTCCGCGATCAGGCCCTTCTTGTAGGCCCGCGGATCGTCGTCCGGCAGGCTGCGGATCGTGTCGAGATTGCCGTGGACGCTCTTCTGCCAGGAGTGGACCCACCCGGGGGTGGCGTCGACGTGGCAGGAGACGCACTGGTCGCGCTCGGCGACGAGGTCCAGGGCGGGCGGCGTGTAGAACGTCGCGGGGTCGAAGTACCGCGACATCTCGATCGGCTCCCAGAGGTCGGCGAAGGCCCCCTTGCCGGCACCCCGGGCCGGGTCGCGATAGCGGTCGACCAGCGCCCGGTACAGCACGTCGGGCGGCGCGTCGCGGGCGATCCCGAGTGCCGTGAACAGCTCGTCGGGCAACGAGGCCGTCTGCTGCGCCGCAGCCGAGCCGACGAGCCCGGCGAGGGCGAGAGACAAGGCGATCCGGCGGCCGAATCTGCGCACGTTCGCTCTCCCTGGAACCGTTCTTGGCCCAGTTCGCGACCGGTCACGCCGCCGACCAAGAGCCACGCGCGAAAAAAACCATGGGACCGCGCACTTTGCATGCCCTGGTCGCAGCGTGCCACGTAGCGTAGGACAGCAGTGGCCTCACTGCGGTGTAAGCGAGCTAGCTGCGATGACCGACCCCGCGCTCGTCACCCGCCGCCTGGAGCGCTGCTACACCGGCATCCTCAACGACGTGATGCGCGGGCTGGGGCTGCGCAACTTCGTCCTGCCGCCCGAGATCGGGCTGCTGCAGCCGGAGCGGCCGCTGGCCGGGCCGGTGTTCACCGTCTCGGGCCACGTCGACGAGGGAGCGGATCGACACACGACCCTGCTCGAGTGGACCGGCGTGCTGTCGAAGGCCAAGCCCGGCCATGTGATCGTCTGTCAGCCCCATACCCATGCGGTGGCGCTGATGGGCGAGCTGTCGGCCGAGACGCTGCAGCGAAGGGGAGTGCTCGGCTACGTCGTCGACGGCGCGGCCCGCGACCTGCGCTTCATCCTCGAGCTCGGCTTCCCGCTGGCCTTCCGCCACGCCACGCCCAAGGACATCGTCTCCTTCTGGCTGCCGGACGGGTTCGACGTGCCGGTGGTCATCGGCGAGGTGCGCGTCCAACCCGGCGACTGGCTGCTCGCCGACCGGGACGGCAGCGTCGTCGTGCCGGCGGCGCGGATCGACGAGGTACTCGCCGCGGCCGAGGCGGCGATGGGCACCGAGAGCGAGATCCGCCGCGCCATCCTCGCCGGGATGGATCCCCAGGAAGCCTATCTGAAGTATGGAAAGTTCTGATGGACGCGGGGGACCGTCGGATCCTGGTGCTCGACCCGCAGGACAACGTGGCCGTCGCCTGCGTCGATCTCACCGCGGGCGAGAGGGTCATCATCGACGGTGCCCCGGTCGTGCTCGAGCGCGACGTTCCGACCGGGCACAAGCTGGCCCGCCGGGCGATCGCGGCGGGCGCGGTGGTGCTGAAGTACGGAGCGCCGATCGGACGCGCGCGTGTGGACATCGCGCCGGGCGCCTATGTCCACACCCACAATCTCAAGAGCGACTACATCCCGACCTGGGACCGCGAGGGCAAGGAGATGGTCGAGACGCCGGAAACCTGACGGGCGCTCGGCGTCTCGACCTCGATCGGCGCATGGGTGTCGCTCTCGGCGACGCGCCGCCGACGCCCGTCGAGCCGCAGGCGCGCCACGTCGGCGGTGTGGAAGCCGTCGCAATCGCCCTGCAGCGCGCGCACCACCTCGTCGAACCCGAGCGCCGGGTCCGGCCCTCCCGCGGCTCGCCTGCGAGGCTAGCGCGACTCCCCGGCGATCAGTGCCCCGACCGCGGTTGGGTCGAGGCCGCGTAGGCCGATGACGACGAGGGCCCCCTCGCGCGGTTCGTCGGCGCGCCAGGCTCGGTCGTAGTACCGCTCGACGCGCTCGCCCACCGACTGCACGACGTGGCGCAGCGGCTTGCCGGCGACCGCGACCACGCCCTTGATGCGCAGGATGTCGAAGCGCCGGGCGGCATCGCGGAGCCGCGCCTCGAGCGCGTCGGGGTCGGCTACCGCCGGCAGCGGCAGAACGAAGCTCGTGAAGTCGTCATGGCCGTGCTCCTCGCCGTCGTCGTGGTGCGAGGGGCGGCTCGCCAGATCGTCCTCGGCAGCGACA
>CALKJU010000037.1 GCA_937995535.1 uncultured Alphaproteobacteria bacterium | reverse complement strand
GCTCAACCGCCGCCTGCACCGGCTGGAGCGCCTTGGCGTAGAGATCGCCGCGCGCCCCGCCGACCCCGGTCGGCGCCCGGTACTCGCCGAAGACCTCGCGCAGCGCCTGGCCCCATTCGCCGGTGGTGACGCCGGCATGCGCGCAGGCGATCGAGGCCGGCATGACGTTGCGGCCCTCCGCGGCGGCGGCGCGCAGCTCGGCCAGCGCCGCGGCGACCGCCGCCACGTCGCGCTGCGCCCGCCAGGCCGTGAGGCGCTCGATCTGGGCCCGCTCGGCGTCCGGGTCGGCGCTCATGAAGCCGCCATCCTCGCCGGTGGTCAGTGGCGACGGCGCGCTCTCGGTGTAGCGGTTGACGCCGACCACGACCTGCTCGCCGGAGGCGATCGCGGCCAGCCGCGCGGCACTGCTCTCGACGAGGCGCTGTTTCATGTAGCCGGTCTCGACGGCGACAAGCGCGCCGCCGAGCGCCTCGATCCGCGCGAGTTCGTCCCGGGCCTCGGCGCACAGCGCGTCGACCTTGGCCTGGACTACGGGCGAGCCGTCGAACAGGTCGCCGTACTCCAGAAGGTCGGTCTCGTAGGCGAGGATCTGCTGCATGCGCAGCGACCATTGCTGGTCCCAGGGGCGTGGCAGGCCGAGCGCTTCGTTCCAGGCCGGGAGCTGGACCGCGCGGGCGCGTGCACTCTTCGACAGCGTGACGGCCAGCATCTCGAGCAGGATGCGGTAGACATTGTTCTCCGGCTGCTGCTCGGTGAGGCCCAGGCTGTTGACCTGGACGCCGTAGCGGAACAGGCGGTGCTTGGGATCCTCGACGCCGTAACGCTCGCGGCAGATCTCGTCCCAGAGCGCCACGAAGGCGCGCATCTTGCACAGCTCGGTGACGAAGCGGATCCCGGCGTTGACGAAGAAGCTGATCCGTCCGACCACCTTGGGGAAGTCGGCGGGCGCGATCTGGCCGCTGTCGCGTACCGCGTCGAGCACGGCGATGGCGTTGGCCAGCGCGAAGGCCAGCTCCTGGACCGGCGTGGCGCCGGCCTCCTGCAGGTGGTAGCTGCAGACGTTGGTCGGGTTCCAGCGGGGGATCTCGGCCGCGGTGTAGGCGATGACGTCGGTGACCAGGCGCAGGCTCGGTCGCGGCGGGAACACGTAGGTCCCGCGCGACAGGAACTCCTTCAGGATGTCGTTCTGGACGGTGCCCTGCAGGACTTGGCGCGCGACGCCCTGGCGCTCGGCCACGGCGACATACAGCGCCAGCAGCCAGGGTGCTGTCGCGTTGATGGTCATCGAGGTGTTCATGCGCTCGAGCGGGATGCCGTCGAGCAGCTCCGCCATGTCGCCGAGATGGCCGATCGGCACCCCGACCTTGCCGACCTCGCCCCTGGCGAGCGGATGGTCGGCGTCGTAGCCGGTCTGGGTCGGCAGGTCGAAGGCGACGGACAGGCCGGTCTGGCCGCGGGCCAAGTTGGTACGGAACAGGGCGTTGCTGGCGCGCGCCGAGCTGTGCCCGGCATAGGTGCGGAACAGCCAGGGCGCGTCGCGCGAGGAAGACGATGCCTGCATGCTGAACACCTTCCTACGACCACCACCAACATACCGCAGCGCAGTAAACACGTGTTTCGCGAGACGTCAAAGCATTTTTGCTGTTGACGTCCAACACCTCACGCGTTAGGGCGCTCCGCAGCATCCGGGGGTGACCATGACCAGGAACAGCGTCGAGCATATCATTCGCAAGTTCGGCTCGCAGGCGCGCGTCGCCGAGCTTCTCGGCATCTGGCAGACGGCGGTGTCGGGCTGGGTCCGGCGCGGGGCGATCCCGGCCCGCCGCCAGGAGGAGCTTCTCGCGATCGCGCGCCGCGAGGGCATCGAGCTGGCGCCGTCGGACTTCTTCGGCCTCGAGGAGGAGGCCGAGGAGGCGACCGGCACGCACGGCGCGGCGGTTCCGGCACCGCGCCGCGAGGAGCCGCCGGCACCGCTCGGCGGCGCGCCCTCGGCGCAGGTCATTCCGCTCGGCAAGCCGGCGGGCCGCCCGAGCGCGCTCAAGGATCTCTATGAGGTCGGCGAGATCCCGCCGCTCGGCCACGTGCCGGCCAACATGTACGCCTGGGCGATCCGCAAGGAGCGCCACGGCGAGCCAACCGCGGCGATGCAGCAGGAGGTCGTGCCGGTCCCGGCGCTCGACAGCGACGAGGTGCTGGTCATGGTGATGGCCGCCGGGGTCAACTACAACGGCGTGTGGGCGGCACTCGGCAAGCCGATCTCGCCGCTGGACGTGCACAAGCAGCCCTATCACATCGCCGGCTCGGACGCCTCCGGCATCGTCTGGGCAGTCGGCTCGCGGGTCAAGCGCTGGAAGGTCGGTGACGAGGTCGTCATCCACTGCAACCAGGACGACGGCGACGACGAGGAGTGCAACGGCGGCGACCCGATGAACTCGCCCAGCCAGCGCATCTGGGGCTACGAGACCTCGGACGGTAGTTTCGCCCAGTTCTGCAAGGTCCAGTCGCGCCAGCTCATGGCCCGGCCGCGGCATCTGACCTGGGAGGAGTCGGGCTGCTACGTGCTGACCCTGGCGACCGCCTACCGGATGCTCTTCGGCCACCCGCCGCACACCCTCAAGCCCGGCGACAACGTGCTGGTGTGGGGCGGTGCGGGCGGCCTCGGCTCGATGGCGATCCAGATCATCGCCGCGTCGGGCGGCAACGCGATCGCGGTGATCTCGGAGGAGGACAAGCGCGACTTCGTCCTCTCGCTGGGTGCCAAGGGCGCCATCAACCGCAAGGAGTTCAGCTGCTGGGGCGAAATGCCGGACCCGATGGACAAGGAGGCCTACGCGGTCTGGCTCGCCGAGGCGCGCAAGTTCGGCAAGGCCATCTGGGACATCACCGGCAAGGGCAACGACGTCGACATCGTCTTCGAGCACCCCGGCGCGGCGACGTTCCCGGTCTCGGCCCTGGTCGTGAAGCGCGGCGGCATGGTGGTGATCTGCGCCGGGACGACCGGCTACAAGCTGACGCTGGACGCGCGCTACCTGTGGATGCGGCAGAAGCGGATGCAAGGCAGCCATTTCGCCAACCTCAAGCAGGCCAGCGCCGCCAACCGCTTCGTCCTCAACCGTCAGGTCGATCCCTGCATGTCCGAGGTGTTCGGCTGGGCCGACATCCCGCGGGCCCATGTGAAAATGTGGAAGAACCTGCACAAGCCCGGGAACATGGCGGTGCTCGTCCAGGCCAAGCGGCCGGGGATGCGCACGCTCGAGGAGGCGGTGGAGGATTGAGCCGATCATGAGCGCCGCCCTCAAGCTCGCGGCTGAGCCGCGCCCGCCCCTGCGCCTCGCCGCCGCCGCGACGGCGGCGGCGCAGCAGGTCCTCGACCACGCCACCACCGCCGTCCGCGCGCTGGTCGCCCCGACAGGGCGGCTCGATCCCGCCCTGCTCGACCGGCAGCAGCGTGCCGCGCACGGGCTCGCTTGGCTGCAGGTCTATGTCCGCGCGCTGCATGAGATGCAGGGCTGGGCGCAACGCCTCGATGCCGCTGGCCGCCTCGGCGAGCGCGAGACGCTGCTGCTGGAGGCCGCGTTCGCCGAGTACCTCGACCGCATCGAGAGCGGCATCCCGCTCAGCCAGACCGAGATCGTGCGGCCGCGCGACCTCGGTCTCGGCGAGGTGGCGCTGCGCCCGCTGCGGGCCGCCGACGTCGCCGAGCTGCGCAGCCGCGGCCTCACGGCCGAGCGCTTGGCCCGCCTCGCCGAGCTGATCGGCGAGGGCGAGTTCGGCGACTGGGGCCTCGGCGACGAGACGCTAGAGCTGATGCGCGAGCAGTTCCGCCGTTTCAGCGAGGCGGAGGTCGTGCCGCACTGCCACGAATGGCATCTGCGTGACGAGCTGGTCCCCGACGCGGTCGTGGCGCAGCTCGGTGAGCTCGGCGTGTTCGGACTGACCATTCCGGAGGAGTGGGGCGGGCTGGGCCTCGGCAAGCAGGCCATGTGCGTGGTCACCGAGGAGCTGAGCCGTGGCTATATCGGTGTCGGCTCGCTCGGCACCCGCTCCGAGATCGCCGCCGAGCTGATCCGCCTCGGCGGCACGGACCAGCAGAAGAAGGAATGGCTGCCGCGCATCGCCTCGGGCGAAGTGTTACCCACCGCGGTGTTCACCGAGCCCAACATTGGCTCGGATCTCGCCTCCCTGACCACCCGCGCGGTCCGCGATGGCGAAGTCTGGCGGGTCACCGGGGCGAAGACCTGGATCACCCACGCCGCGCGCGCCGACCTGATGACAATGATGGTGCGCACCGACCCCGGCGAGAAGGGCTACAAGGGTCTGTCGATGCTGCTCGCGCCCAAGCCGCGCGGCACCGATGCCGAACCTTTCCCGGTCGAGGGCCTGAGCGGCGGCGAGATCCCGGTCCTCGGCTACCGCGGAATGAAGGAGTACACGCTGTCCTTCGACGGCTTCGCCGTGCCGGCCGGGAACCTCCTGGGTGGCGTCGAGGGCCAGGGCTTCAAGCAGCTCATGGCGACCTTCGAGAGCGCCCGAATCCAGACCGCGGCGCGGGCCGTCGGCGTGGCCCAGGCGGCGCTCGCGCTGGGGCTGCGCTATGCCCGCGAGCGGCAGCAGTTCGGTCGGCCGTTGTTCGCCTTCCCGCGCGTCGCCGACAAGCTGGTGATGATGGCGGTCGAGATCATGGTCGCCCGGCAGCTCACCTTGTACGCCGCCGCCGAGAAGGACGCCGACCGGCGCTGCGATCTCGAGGCGGGCCTGGCCAAGCTGCTTGCGGCCCAGGTGGCGTGGAAATGCGCCGACGATGCCTTGCAGATCCACGGCGGCAACGGCTACGCTCTCGAGTACCCGATCAGTCGGGTGCTCTGCGACGCCCGGATCCTGAACGTGTTCGAGGGCGCCGCGGAGATCCAGGCGCAGGTCATCGCCCGGCGCCTGCTGGCCGAGTAGAAGGGGGAGGCAGGGTGGACCGCCTCCGTCCTGCGGGGAGGTGGTCCATCCAGCCTCACGCGCCGCCTCGCCGGCGCAGCGTCGCAACCGTCGCCCTCGCACTTCTCGCTACATCCGTCGACGTCGCCTTGGCCGATCGCGTCGACGACCTGCTTGCCGCGCTGACCCTCGACGAGAAGGTCGCTCTGCTGCACGGTGCCGAGGACCCGCTGACGGCGATCGGCAGCCCCGCGCAGCGTGGCGCCGGATACTTGCCCGGGGTCCCGCGCCTTGGCATCCCACCCTTGCGCCTCACCGACGGACCGGCGGGTATTCGTACGGGCCTCCCGGCGACCGCGATGCCAGCGCCGATGGCGCTCGCCGCGAGCTTCGACGTCGATCTAGCGCGCCGCTTCGGCGCGGTGCTGGGCCGCGAGGCGCGCGCCAACAACCAGGACGTCGTGCTCGGGCCGATGGTCGACATTGCCCGCGTGCCGGTCGCCGGGCGCAACTTCGAGACCCTGAGCGAGGATCCGCTGCTCGCCGGACGGATCGCCGCGGCCGAGGTCGCCGGAATCGAGGCGCAGGGTGTGATCGCCACCGTCAAGCACCTCGGCGCCAACCACCAGGAGGATCATCGCCAGGCCACTGACGCCCGGATCGACTCGCGGACGCTGCGCGAGATCTACCTGCCGGCCTTCGCCGCGGCCGGCGCCAGCGCTGCCATGTGCGGCTACCACAAGGTGAACGGCGTCGCCGCGTGCGAGAACGCCGTGCTGCTCGACGGCCTGCTGCGCGGCGAACTGGGATTTCGCGGCTTCGTCATGTCGGACTGGGGTGCCACCCACTCCTCGCTGGCGTCGCTCGCGGCCGGGCTCGATCTCGAGATGTGGTCGGGCAAGCATTTCGGCGGGCTGGCCGAGCTGGTGCGCGCCGGTGTTGTCACGGAGGCGCGGCTCGACCAGTCCGTTCGCCGCATCCTCGCGGCGATGGCGCGCGTCGGCCTGCTCGACGGCCAGCGGGACGGCGCGGTGGACCACGCGCTGCACCGCCAGACCGCCCGCGAGGTGGCGCTCGCGGGCGCCGTGCTCCTGCGCAACGAGGATGGGCTCCTGCCGCTCCAGCGTGGTGCGCGCGTGGCCGTGATCGGCCCGTCAGCGGCGAGACCGCTCACCGGTGGTGGCGGCAGCAGCCGCGTGCCGGCTGCCGCCACCCGGAGCGCGCTCGACGCCCTGCGGGAGCGCCTCGGCGACGCAATCACCTATGCCGTCGGCCTGGAGCTGGATGGCGAGGTCATCCCGGCCACGGCGTTGCGTGACCTTCGCGGGCAGCCGGCCACGCTCGATCTGACGGTCCCGCCCGGCACCCGCTGGCGCTGGACCGGTCGGCTCACGGCTCCGGCGACGGGGCCCTACGAGCTGCTGCTACAGGCCGGCCCGCTTGGGCAGGACGTCGCCTCGCCCTGGGTCGAGGGCGGGCGGGCCTGGCTGCGCGTCGACGGCTTCACCGTCGCCGAGGCGGGCGGGGTCTTCGGTGGCGGCGCCAGCCTGCTGCCGACCGCGGACGGGCTCGGCAACGCCGTCGCGCGTCTGCATTTCGACGCCGGGGCGACGCACCGGGTGACGGTCACGGCCGAGGCCCACTTCCCGGTGCCGCTGCGCCTGCGCCTCGCCTGGGTCACGCCGGAGCTGCGCGAGCGCCGCATCGCTGCGGCGGCCGCCGCCGCCCATGGCGCCGACGTCGCAGTGGTATTCGCCTTCGACGAGGCCAGCGAAGGCCATGACCGGCCGTCCTTGTCGCTGCCGGGCGCGCAGGATCGGCTGATCGAGGCGGTCGCCGCCGCCAACCCGCGCACCGTGGTGGTGCTGAGCACGGCCGGTCCGGTACTCATGCCCTGGCTCGAGCGAACTGCCGCCGTGCTGCAGACTTGGTATCCGGGGGTCGATGGCGGCCCGGCGACCGCGGCCCTGCTGTGCGGCGAGGCGAGCCCGTCCGGCCGCCTGCCGATGACTTTCCCGGCGGACGCGTCGCGTACGCCGACCAGCCCGCCCGAGCGCTACCCGGGCCGTGGCGGCGTCGCCACCTACGGCGAGGGTCTCCTGGTCGGCTACCGCTGGTACGACGCGCAGGGTGAGACCCCGCTGTTCCCGTTCGGGCACGGACTGAGCTACGCGCGGTTCGGCTACGACGATCTCAAAATCGCCCGGATCGGCGATGCGATCCAGGTAAGCTTTACCCTGCGCAATGACGGCCCGGTCGCGGCCGCCGAGGTGCCGCAGCTCTATGTCGGGCGGCCTGATCCGCCGCCGGTGCCGATGCCGCCGCGCGCGCTTGCCGACTTCACCCGCGTCGTGCTCGGTCCGGGCGAGCGCCGCGGAGTCACCCTCCGCGCCGATCGGCGCAGCTTGTCCTACTGGTCCGAAGCGGCTGGGCGGTGGGAGCTGGCGAAGGGCGCGCGCCCGCTGTGGATCGGCGCGTCATCGCGCGACCTGCGCCTCGCCGGCCATGTCGAGGTTCCCTGAGCGACGCGCTGGCCTGCCAGCCCCGGCCCGCCTAGAACCCGCGGCCACGGATCGACCTGCGAGAGGGCCTGGACGGATGGCGGCGGATGCGCACGGTGTGGCGGCGGAGCGCCTGAAGAGCTTCGTCGAGCGACTGGAGCGGCTCGAGGAGGAGAAGCGCGACGTCATGGACCAGATCAAGGACGTCCTGGCCGAGGCCAAGGGCGAGGGCTTCGACATCAAGATCCTCCGTCAGGTCCTGAGGCTGCGGAAGATGAAGCCGCATGACCGGAGCGAGCAGGAGGAGCTGCTGGAAACCTACAAGGCGGCGCTGGGCATGGCCTGAGCGGTGACCGTTCTGTCAGGATCGCGTGCTAGCGGCCCGATGCGACGGTGACGGAGGAGAAACCGGATGACCCATCACATCACGCGGCGAGTGCTGTTGGCGGCCGGCGCTGTCCTGGCCCTCGCCCCTGCACTGGCGCTGGCCGAGCCGGTGACGATCAGGATCCTGCAGGTCAACGACTGGGACGCCTTCGAGGGCGACGGCCGGAAGGGCGGCTTCTCCAGGCTGATGACCGTGCTCGAGCAGGAGAACGCGGCCGCGCCCGAGGTGCTGTTCATCCATGCCGGCGACGCGCTCTCGCCCTCGCTCCTGTCGAGCTTCGACAAGGGCGCGCACATGATCGAGCTCCTCAACCGGCTGCCGCTCGACCTGTTCGTCATGGGCAATCACGAATTCGACTTCGGTCCCGAGAATGCCGTCGAGCAGCTCAGCAGAGCCGAGTTCACCGTGCTGAACAGCAACGTCCGCACCGCGCAGGGCGAGCTGTTCCCAGGCACCGTCGCTGCGAAGATGATCGAGGTGCAGGGCGTCCGGCTGGGCTTCTTCGGCCTCACCACGCCCGACACGCTGCAGATCTCCAGCCCCGGCGATACCGTGTTCGAGCCGGTGCTGCCGAGCGCGCGGACGATGGTGGAGAAGCTGCGCAGCGAGGGGGCCGACCTTGTCGTCGGGGTCGTCCACACCGGCTGGAGCGACGACTGGGAGCTGTTCGAGTTCAGCGGCGCCGACGTGATCCTGACCGGTCACGACCACGACCTGCGAGTCGCCTACAACGGCAAGGTGGCAATGGTCGAGAGCGGCTCGCAGGCCGATTATGTCACGGCCATTGAGCTCACCGTCGATCGCATCAAGGACGGGGATCGCGAGCGGCTCGTCTGGCGCCCGGCGTTCCGCGCCATCGACACGGCGACCGTCGCGCCGCATCCGGCCGCGCTGGAGATCACCAAGGGCTACGAGGACAAACTGTCGGCCGAGCTGGACGTCGAGATCGGCACGACCAGCACCCCGCTCGACAGCCGACGCGCCACGGTGCGCGGGATGGAGGCGGCGATCGGCAACCTGATCGCCGACGCGATCCGCGCCTCGGTCGACGCCGACGTCGCCATCACCAATGGCGGCGGCATCCGCGGCAACACCGAGTATCCGGCCGGCACGCGACTGACCCGCCGTGACATCCAGACCGAGCTGCCGTTCGGCAACAGGACGGTCAAGCTCAAGGTCACGGGCGCGGTGATCCGCAAGACGCTCGAGAACGGCTTCAGCATGGTCGAGGAGGGCGCCGGGCGGTTCCCTCAGGTCTCCGGCATGACCGTCACCTACGACATGGCGCGGCCGGCGGGCGCTCGGGTGGTGTCGGTCGAGATCGGCGGGGTACCACTTGACGACGCCAAAACCTACACCCTCGCCACCAACGACTTCATGGCCCGGGGCGGCGACGGCTACACGATGCTCGCCGAGGGCGAGGTCCTGATCGACGCCAATGCCGCGCAGTTCATGGCCTCCCAGGTCATGGACTATATCGACGCGGCGGGCGAAGTGGCCCCCGCTCCGGTCGGCCGGATCGTCCGGCTCAACTGAACGGAGGTCGGCAATGCGCCCGGTCCTGGTCCTGCTTGCCTGCGTGATCCTCGGCGCGTGCGCAATCGGCCTGCCCGACCGGTCGTCGCCCCCGCCGGGAGAGGCGGCCGCGGCCGGCTGACGTTCGCCTCAGCCGACCTTGCCGATCATCCGCCCCAAGGGCGCGCCACCGAAGATGTGCACGTGGAAGTGCGGCACCTCCTGGTTGCCGTGCCGCCCGGTGTTGGCGAGGATCCGGTAGCCGGTCTCCACGAGACCGGCGTCCGCGGCGACCTTGGCCACCGCGCGGAAGAATCCTGCGATCTCCGCCTCGCTCGCGCTCGCCCCGAAGTCCGCCATCGACACGTAAGGACCCTTGGGGATGACCAGGATGTGCACCGGGGCCTGCGGATTGATGTCGTGGAACGCGAGGCTGTGCTCGTCCTCGTAGACCTTCTTGCACGGGATCTCGCCACGCAGGATCCTCGCGAAGACATTATTCGGATCGTAGGCCATCGGCGCGATCTCCGGGACGCGACGCTCGCGCCCATCGCGGCCGTCGGCGGCTCGGTTGTCAAGGCCCGGGCGCTCTGCCAGAACCTCGGCCGCAAGCGCCCGTCGGAGCCGTCATGTCGCTCGCCGTCGCCATTCAGATGGATCCGCTCGAGAGTGTGAACATCGACGCCGACAGCACCTTCGCCCTGGCGCTGGAGGCGCAGCGTCGCGGCCACGGCCTCTACCACTATCTCCCGCGGGACCTGACCTGGCGACAGGGCCGAGTGGTCGCGCGCGCCCGACCCTTCCAGGTGCGCCGCGTGCGCGGCGACCATGTCCGCTTCGGCGAGCCCGAGCTGATCGACCTCGCCGGGGTCGACGTGGTCCTGATGCGGCAGGACCCGCCCTTCAACCTGGCCTACATCTCGACGACGCACCTGCTCGACCGGGTGCATCCCGAGACGCTTGTCGTCAACGACCCGCACTCGGTGCGCAATGCGCCGGAAAAGCTGTTCGTGACCCAGTTCGCCGAGCTGATGCCGCCCACGCTGATCAGCTACGACCCCGACGAGATCAAGGCGTTTCGTGCCGAGCACGGCGACGTCATCGTGAAGCCGATCTACGGCAACGGCGGCGCTGGCGTGTTCCACATCCGCAAGGACGACACCAACCTCGCCAGCCTGCTCGAGCTGTTCCGCACCTTCCTTAACGAGCCGCTGATGGTGCAACGCTACTTGCCGGAGATCCGGCAGGGGGACAAGCGGATCGTCCTGATCGACGGCAAGCCACGCGGCGCGGTCAACCGCGTGCCGGCGCCCGACGAGACGCGCGCCAACCTGCATGTCGGCGGTCGGGCCGAGAAGTCCACGCTGACACGACGCGACCACGAGATCTGCGAGGCGATCGGCCCGGCGCTCGAGCGCAGCGGCCTGATCTTCGTCGGCATCGACGTGATCGGCGACTACCTCACGGAGATCAACGTCACCTCGCCGACCGGCATCCAGGAGATCGACCGCTTCGACGGCGTGGCGCTGGAGGCCGAGATCTGGGACGTGATCGAGAAGAAGCGCGGCCGCGCCACCGACCGCAAGCTGCCGACCTGAGTCCTGGCGATGGCGGGTTTTACCGAGCGCATGTGGGACGAGATCAGCGGGCTCTACGCGGCCATCCTGGACCACCCGTTCAACCGGGCGCTCGCGGACGGCTCGCTGCCTCGCGAGACCTTCGTCTTCTATATGATCCAGGACGCGCATTACCTCGGCATGTTCAGCCGTGCGCTGGCCGCCACGGCGGCTAAGGCGCCGACACCCGACGGACAGGTCAAGCTCGCCAAGAGCGCGCACGACGCGATCGTGGTCGAGCGCTCGCTGCACGAGGGCTTCTTCCGCGACTACGACGTCGACGAGGCGGTGTTCCGCGGCACGCCACCGTCGCCCACCTGCCGCGCCTACGGCGATTTCCTGATGGCCGCGGCTCATGTCCGGCCCTACGCGGCGGCGGTCGCGGCGCTGCTGCCCTGCTTCCAGATCTATTATGAGGTCGGCAAGCGCCTGCTGGCCTGCGCGGCCCGGCCCAACCCTTACCAGCGCTGGATCGACACCTACGCCGACGAGGCGTTCGGCGACAGCGTGCGGGAGATGCTGCG
>CALKJU010000036.1 GCA_937995535.1 uncultured Alphaproteobacteria bacterium | reverse complement strand
GGTGGTCAGCGGCGGCGCTGCCCGCTACGGTGCGAGCATGACCGCGCGTCGTCCCCATGTGGCAGCCGATCCGTGAGCTTCTGGCCGCTGTCGATCTTCGCCGAGATCGCGGCGCTGCTGGCGCTGGCCTCGCTGGTCGGGCTGGTCGGTGTGCTGCTGCGCCAGCCGCTGCTGGTGAGCTTCATCGCCGCCGGGATCCTCGCCGGGCCGGCCGGGCTCGGTGTGGTCGGCGCGGTCGAGCATGTCGAGCTGCTGGCCGAGCTCGGCGTGGCGCTGCTCCTGTTCCTGGTCGGCCTACGGCTCGACCTGCAGCTCGTCCGCACGCTCGGGCCGGTGGCCCTGGCGACCGGCCTCGGGCAGGTGGCGTTCACCTCGATCGTGGGCTTCGTGATCTGCCTCGGGCTCGGGCTCGACGTCGTGACGAGCCTCTACGTCTCGGTCGCGCTCACCTTCTCGAGCACCATCATCATCGTCAAGCTGCTCTCGGACAAGCGCGAGATCGACGCGCTGCACGGCCGGATCGCGCTGGGCTTTCTGATCGTCCAGGACATCGTCGTCGTGGTGGCGATGGTGGCGCTGTCGGCGATCGGCATCGGCACCGGCGAGGACGCCGGCCTCGTGGCGCTCGGCAAGGTCGTCGCCGGCGGCGTGCTGCTGCTCGGCGGGACCGCGCTGTTCGTCCGCTACGTCGCCGATCGCCTGCTCACCGCAATGGCGGGATCGCCCGAGCTGCTCGTCACCTTCGCGATCGGCTGGGCCGTGCTGCTGGCCGCGGTCGCCGACGGGCTCGGCTTCGGCAAGGAGCTGGGCGGCCTGCTCGCCGGCGTGTCACTGGCCTCCTCGCCCTTGCGTGACGCGATCGCCGGCCGGCTCGCCGGTGTGCGCGACTTCCTGCTGGTGTTCTTCTTCCTCGCCCTCGGGGCGCGGCTCGACCTGTCGCTGCTCGGCGCGCAGGTCTCGCCCGCCCTGCTCCTGTCGCTGTTCGTGCTCCTCGGCAACCCGCTGATCGTGGTGCTGATCATGGGCTATATGGGCTACCGGCGGCGGACCTCGTTCCTCGCCGGCCTGACGGTCGCCCAGATCAGCGAGTTCTCGCTGATCTTCGCCGCCATGGGCGTGTCGCTCGGGCATATCGGCACCGACGCGCTGGGCCTCGTCACCCTCGTCGGCCTCGTCACCATCACCCTCTCCACGTATATGATCCTCTACTCGCAGGCGCTCTATCCGTGGGTCGAGCGGTGGCTGGCCCCGTTCGAGCGCAAGGTGCCGCACCGCGAGAACGCGGCCGACACGCAGGTGCGGCGCGAGGTCTTCGACGTGCTGCTGTTCGGCGTCGGCCGTTACGGGCTCGGCATCGCCGAGGGCCTGCGCCGCCATGGCTGGTCGGTGCTCGGCATCGACTTCGATCCGGAGGCGTTGAGGCGCTGGTCCCGGGCGGGCTTCGCCGGCCTCTACGGTGACGCTGCCGATCCCGAGTTCCTGCAGAGCCTGCCGTTGCACACCGCCCGCTGGGCGGTCCTCGCCGTGCCGCCGGTGTCCACCTCGCCCGGCCACGCCAACACCCGCGCCGCGGCTGTTCACGCGCTCCGCCAGGCCGGCTTCGACGGCCGGATCGTGGTCGCCGCCGCGGACCGCAGCGACGAGGAGGCGTTGGTCGCCGCCGGTGCCGACGTGGTGCTGCATCCGTTCCTCGACGCCGCCGACCGCGCGGTCGAGCTGATCACGGGAACGATGCTCACCGAGGGTGCCCCAACCCGGCGCCACGCGGCCCAGCGCGCCGAGGCGTGACGATGGCGCCGCTCAGAGGCCGGTGTTGCGATAGAGGCGATCGAGCGCGATCCGGTCGCCGAGGCTCGGGCTCTCGAAGAGCGCGTCCCCGCCCAGCGGCAGGGCCACGATCCAGCTGTCCGCGCCGGCGCGTCGCCATGGCTGGACCCAGCGCTTGCGGCTGTCGACGAGCCAGATCTCCTGGACATGCGGCAGCTTGATGTAGGCCTGCACCTTGGTGGCGAACTCTTCCTTCTCGTTGGCTTGCGAGAGGACCTCGACGATGAGGAAGGGGTCGCTCAGATGAACGGCCTCGCAGGGCGCCGCGCAGGTCGCTGCACCATCCGCCACATAGTAGTTTTCGTCGTCGATCCAGATGCCCGCCTCGAGCACCGGTCGGCAGGGCGGTCGGGACTCGAGCCGTCGGTCGATCTCCACCGCGGCGTTCGCCGCGATCGTGCCATGGCGGTCGGCTGGCGGCGCCATCGCCACCGGACAGCCCTGGACGAGCTCGTAGCGCGTGTCGCTGCCGTCTTCCCAGCGGAGGAACTCCGCGGTCGTCATGCGTCGGCTGGTGGCGGCCTCGGCCATCGCTCACCTCCGCCTGCAAGGTAGCACAGTCGCTCCGATCACGCCGCCTTGAGCGGCTTGTAGCGGATGCGGTGCGGCTGGTCGGCGGCGGTGCCGAGGCGGCGGTGCCGGTCGGCCTCGTAGTCCTGAAAGTTGCCCTCGAACCAGACCACCTGACTGTCGCCCTCGAAGGCCAGGATGTGGGTGCAGATGCGATCGAGGAACCAGCGGTCGTGGCTGATGACGATGGCGCAGCCGGCAAAGTCGAGGAGCGCGTCCTCGAGTGCCCTGAGCGTGTCGACGTCGAGATCGTTGGTCGGCTCGTCGAGCAGGATCAGATTCGCCCCGGACTTGAGCAGCTTCGCCATGTGCACCCGGTTGCGCTCGCCGCCGCTGAGCTGCCCGACCTTCTTCTGCTGGTCGCCGCCCTTGAAGTTGAACGCCGCGACATAGGCCCGGGCGTTGATCGAGCGCTTGCCGAGCTCGATGGTCTCCTTGCCGTCGGCGATCTCCTCGAACACGGTGCGGTCGGCGCCGAGCGCGTCGCGGCTCTGGTCGACATAGCCGAGCTTGACGGTGTCGCCGATCCGGATCGTCCCGGCGTCGGGCCGCTCCTGGCCGACGATCATCCGCACGAGCGTCGTCTTGCCGGCACCGTTGGGGCCGATCACACCGACGATCCCGCCCGGCGGCAGCTTGAAGGACAGGTCCTCGATCAGCAGCCGGTCGCCATAGCCCTTGCGCAGATGCTCGGCCTCGACGACGAGGTCGCCGAGGCGCGGGCCCGGCGGGATGACGATCTGCGCCGCGCCTGGTGCGCGGTCCTGTGCCTGCGCCAGGAGCTCCTGATAGGCGGTGATGCGCGCCTTGCTCTTGGCCCGGCGCGCCTGCGGCGACTGGCCGATCCACTCGGCCTCGCGGGCGAGCGTGCGCTGGCGCGCCTGCTCCTCGCGCTCTTCCTGCTCGAGCCGCTTGCGCTTCTGCTCGAGCCAGGCGCTGTAATTGCCCTGGAACGGGATCCCGCGGCCACGGTCGAGCTCGAGGATCCAGCCCGCGACATTGTCGAGGAAGTAGCGGTCGTGCGTGACCGCCACCACGGTGCCCTTGTAGTCCTTGAGGAAGCGCTCGAGCCAGGCGACCGATTCGGCGTCGAGATGGTTGGTCGGCTCGTCGAGTAGCAGCATGTCGGGCTGCGACAGGAGCAGTCGGCACAGGGCGACACGACGCCGCTCGCCACCCGAGATCCTGGTGACGTCGGCATCGCCGGGCGGGCAGCGGAGCGCGTCCATCGCGATCTCGACCGTGCGCTGCAGCTCCCAGCCGTCGACCGCGTCGATCCGCTCCTGCAGTTCGGCCTGCTCGGCCATCACCGCATTCATCTCGTCGTCATCGAGGGGCTCGGCGAAGCGCGCCGAGACCTCGTCGAAGCGGTCGAGCAGGGCCTTGGTCTCCTTGACCCCGTCCATGACGTTGCCGAGCACGTCCTTGGCCGGGTCGAGCTGCGGTTCCTGTTCCAGATAGCCGATCCGCACGCCCTCGGCCGCCCACGCCTCGCCGCCGATGTCGTGGTCGAGCCCGGCCATGATGCGTAGCACGGTCGATTTGCCGGCGCCGTTGACGCCGAGCACGCCGATCTTCGCGCCCGGCAGGAAGGCCAGCGTGACGTTCTCGAGGATCTTCTTCCCGCCGGGGAAGATCTTCGAGAGGTTCCTCATGACATAGATGTACTGGTAGCTGGCCAAGGGCGGGCACTCCGGCAGGTCGGGCGGGGCGGCAGCTTCTAGCATCGGCCCGGGTGAGCCGGAAGGCGGGGCACCTCAGGCGGCCTGGAAGCCCAGCAGCTCGAGGGACGCCTCGGCGCGGCTCGTGGTGTCGTCGCTGTCGGCGCTGACCCCGAGCTGCATCAGCGTGCCCGCCGGGTCCCCGAACGCGGCCGCGTGCTCGGCACGAAGATCGACCGCCTCGTCGAGCCAGACGCCGAGCGGCGCCTCCGGGCCACGCAGCACCCGCATCCGCCCGGACCCGGCGAGGTACGGATTGACGAACCAGCCGGCTGTCCGGCCGTCGCCGCCCCAGACGAAGGTGAGCACCCGGCCCGGCATGACACCCTCGACGAACGGCTCGAGCATCGCCCGGCGCAGGCGCGTGCCGAGGGTCTCCGTGGCCGGGTCGGCGGCGAAGGTGGCGTAGAGGGCGAGGGCGCGATCGTCGCCGCCGCGGCGGGCGAGATCGGTCGGCGGTGGTGCGACCTCGACGCGCCAGCGCCACGCGAGAATGGGCGTCGCCGCGAGATCGACCGCGACGTCGCGCCACAGCACCGAGACCGAGCTGTCGCTCGTCACGCGGACGAGGTCGCCATCGACCGAGAAACGGTTTGCGGCGCGGCGCGGGAAGCGCACCTCGCGCCATGCGGCGCCCGCACCCCCGGGCCAGAGGGCGGCGCCAGCGAGGAGCAGGGCGCCGCGGCGGTGGTGCCTCAATCCTTGGCGCGCTCGACGTAGGACCCGTCGGCGGTCATCACGACGATCCGCGTGCCGGGTCCGATATGGGCCGGCACAGAGGTCCGCACGCCGTTCGAGAGCACCGCCGGCTTGTAGGACGAGGCGGCGGTCTGGCCCTTCACCGTCGGCTCGGTCTCGACCACCTCGAGGACGACCCGCTGCGGCAGCTCGATGGCGATCGGCACGCCGTTGTGCGTGCTCAACTGCACCGTCATGCCCTCCTGGAGGTAGACGGCCTGATCCCCGATCACGTCGGCCGGGACCACGAGCTGCTCGTAGCTCTCGGGGTTCATGAAGTGGTAGCCCTCGCCGTCGCCGTAGAGGAACTGGTACTCGCGCTGGTCGACGAAGGCCCGCTCGACCTGGTCGGTGGTCTTGTAGCGCTCGGAGACCTTCACGCCGTCGGCGATGCGGCGCAGGTCGAGCTGGGTGACCGGCGTGCCTTTGCCGGGATGGATGCTCTGTGCGGTGAGCACGACGTAGAGCTTGCCGTCGAGGTCGACGACGTTGCCCTTGCGCAGCGAGCTGGCGAGGACTTTCGGCATGATCTCTTCGAATCTGGGTGAGGACGTGACCGCGCGCCAGTTAGCCCGTCGGGCGGGCGTGGTCCAGCTTGGTGCTCACGGGTGATCGCTGGGCGACCCTGGTGGCACCCGGCGCGCCACGCCGACCGGCGCGCGGCGCTGCTCGCCCGCAACCGGGTCCGTGACCGGCTACGCCGCTGGTTCGCCGAGCAGGGCTTCGTCGAGGTCGACCTGCCGGCGCTGCAGCGCACGCCCAGCCTCGAGACCCATCTGCACGCCTTCCGCACCGAGCGGCACGGCACGGACGGTGGCCTCATCGACCGTCTCTATCTGCACACCTCGCCGGAGCTCGCCTGCAAGAAGCTCCTCGCCGCCGGCGAGACGCGGCTGGTCGCCTTCGCCCACGCCTATCGCGACCGCGAGGTCGGGCCGTTGCACGCCGCCGAGTTCCTGCTGCTCGAGTGGTACCGCGCCGATGCGCCCTACACGGTGCTGATGGAGGACTGCGCCGAACTCCTGCGCCTTGCCGCGGACGCCGTCGGCACCGACCGACTGGCGCATCGCGGCATCACCGTCGATCCGGCCTTGCCGCCCGAGCGCCTCACGCTGACCGAGGCGTTCGCTCGGTACGCCGGCATCGATCTGCTCGCGACGCTCGACGAGGCCGGTCAGGGCGAGCGCGAGGCGCTCGCCGCCGCCCTGCGCGGCCGGGGACTGCGCGTTGCCGCCGACGATTCCTGGAGTGACCTGTTCAGTCGCGCGCTCGTGGAACTCGTCGAGCCACGGCTGGGTCGCGGGCGCGCGACCATCCTCCACGAGTACCCGGCGCCGGAGGCGGCGCTGGCGCGGCGCAAGCCGGACGATCCACGCCTCGCGCTGCGCTTCGAGCTCTACGCCTGCGGCGTGGAGCTGGCGAACGGCTTCGACGAGCTGACCGACGCGGACGAGCAGCGCCGCCGTGCCGAGGCCGCCATGGCCGAGAAGGAGCGGCTCTACGGGGAGCGCTACCCGATCGACGAGGAGTTCCTTGCCGCACTCGCGCTGATGCCGCAGGCATCCGGCGTGGCGCTGGGCCTCGACCGGCTGGCCATGCTCGCGGTCGGCGCGGATCGGCTCGACGCCGTCCAGTGGATGCCGGACGAGCCCGGCGCGCGCTGAGCATCCTGCCCGCAGCCCTTGCCCGGGCGGGGCGGCATCGGTAGACAGGCGGCCTTCACATTATCGTCGTTCCCTACGCTCGTCCGGAGAGGTCGATGGATCGCCCCCTGATGCCCAAGGCGACCGCCGTGTGGCTGATCGAGAACACATCCTTGACCTTCGACCAGATCGCCGAGTTCTGCGGCCTGCATCCACTCGAGGTGAAGGGCATCGCGGACGACGAGGTCGCCACGGGTTATCGCGGCCAGGATCCGATCGTCGCCGGGATGCTGACCCGCGAGGAGGTCGCACGCTGCGAGGCCGACCCCAATGCGCGGCTGCGCATGGCACGCTCGATCGTGACGGACCTCAAGCCGTCGCGGCGCAAGGAGCCGCGCTACACGCCGCTGAGCAAGCGCCAGGACCGGCCGGATGCGATCGCTTGGCTGCTGCGCAACCATCCCGAGGTCAGCGAGGCGCAGATCTGCAAGCTGCTCGGCACCACCAAGGCGACGATCCAGGCGGTGCGCGACCGGACCCATTGGAAGAGCCAGGAGATCCGCCCGCGCGACCCCGTTCTTCTGGGCCTGTGCAGCCAGACCGAACTCGACGAGGTGTTGATGCGCGCCCGCGCCGAGCAGGACAAGGGCAAGGCCAAGGCCGGGGAGACCGTCTGAGCGGCAGGCGGCGGGCGACTATCCTGCCGCCGGCAGCGGGCCCGCTCGGTCCTCGTCGAGGTAGCGGCAGCTCCGCACCGCGAGGTCGGCGTCGAGGTCGAACAGCAGCGGGTTGCCGGTCGGGATCTCCAGGGTCGGGATCGCGTCGTCGCCGATCGCCAGGAGATGCTTGACCAGCGCACGCAGGCTGTTGCCGTGTGCGGCGACGAGCAGGTCGTATCCCTCGCGCAGCGCCGGGGCGAGGCTGTCGTTCCACGCCGGCATGACCCGGTCGAGGGTGATCTTCAGCGACTCGCCGACCGGCAGGCGATCGCGCGGGACCTTGCGGTAGCGCGGATCGGCGGCGAGGCGTTCGATCTCGGCAACGTCCAGAGGCGGCGGTGGGACGTCGAAGCTGCGCCGCCAGATCTGCACTTGCTCCTTGCCGTGGCGCGCCGCGGTCTCCGCCTTGTCGAGCCCCTGCAGGGCGCCGTAGTGCCGTTCGTTGAGTCGCCAGTCGGTGCTCACCGGCAGCCACATCTGGTCGGCCTCGTCCATCACCAGCCAGAGGGTGCGGATCGCGCGCCGGAGCACCGAGGTGAAGGCGCGCTCGAAGATGATGCCTTCGCCCTTGATGAGCTGGCCGGCGCGGCGCGCTTCACCGACGCCGGTCTCGCTCAGATCGACATCGACCCAGCCGGTGAACCGGTTCTGCCGGTTCCAGTCGCTCTCGCCGTGGCGGACGAGGACGAGGATCGGCATCACCCGACCTCGCGCAGCACGCCCGCCAGGAGCTCCACGATCTGGTCGATGTGCTCGCGCTCGACGATCAGCGGTGGCGACAGCGCGATCGTATCGCCGGTGATGCGCAGCATCAGGCCCTTCTCGAACGCGAGCACCATCGCGTCGTAGGCACGTTCGCCCGGCCGCCCCGGACGCGGTGCCAGCTCGACCGCGCCCATCAGGCCGATGTTGCGGATGTCGATGACGTTCGGTTCGCCGGCGAGGCCGTGCAGCGCCTCCTCCCAGTAGGGGGCCAGCGCGGCGGCGCGCTCGAACAGGCCGTCCTCCTTGTAGACCTCGAGCGTGGCCAGCGCCGCGGCACAGGCGAGCGGATGCGCCGAGTAGGTGTAGCCGTGGAACAGCTCGATGGTCTTCTCGCTGCCGCCGGCGTCCATCATGGCGTCGTAGATGGTCTTGCTGACCATCACCGCCCCCATGGGCACGGTGCCCGAGGTCAGGCCCTTGGCGGTCGCGACGATGTCCGGCTGGACGTCGAAATACTCCGCGGCGCTGGCCGCGCCGAGCCGGCCATAGGCGGTGATGACCTCGTCGAAGATCAGCAGGATCCCGTGCTTGCGGGTGATCGCGCGCAGCCGCTCCAGATAGCCCTTGGGCGGCGGGTAGACGCCGATCGATCCGGCCACCGGCTCGACGATCACCGCGGCGATGTTCGAGGCGTCGTGCAGCGCCACGATCCGCTCCAGCTCGTCGGCGAGGTGCGCACCCCACGCCGGCTGGCCGCGGCTGAAGGCGTTGTGTTCCAGGTCGAGCGTGTGTGGCAGATGGTCCACGCCGGTCAGCAGCGAGCCGAACCACATCCGGTTCTTGACCATGCCGCCGACCGAGATGCCGCCGAACCCGACGCCATGGTAGCCGCGCTCGCGGCCGATCAGCCGGGTCCGCGTGCCCTGGCCGATGGCGCGCTGGTAGGCCAATGCGATCTTCAGCGCCGTGTCGACCGATTCCGAGCCGGAGTTGGTGAAGAAGGCGTGGTCGAGATCGCCGGGAAAGAGCGTGGCGAGCCGTGCCGCCAGCTCGAAGGCCTTCGGATGGGCGAACTGGAAGGCGGGCGCGAAGTCGAGCTCGGCGGCCTGGTGCTGGATCGCCGCGACGATGCGCGGATGCGCGTGACCGGCATTCACGCACCACAGGCCGGCCGTGGCGTCGAGGATCGACCGTCCGTCGGTCGCGGTGTAGTGCATTCCCTTGGCGCTGGCGATCAGCCGCGGATGCGCCTTGAAGTGCCGGTTCGGGGTGAACGGCATCCAGAAGGCTTCGAGATTGTTCGGCGCGCTCGCCAGCTCTCGCGTCAGCATCTTGTGCTCCTCGGACCCACCGCGCATTGTCCGCTGCGCGCTCGCACGAAGTCAACGCCGGGCGACGCGGACCCGGCGGGCGCCGAGGGAGGCCGAGGTGAACGCAGCCGTCGAGGCCGCGGGTGAGCGACTGGCACGGGCGCGGGCGCAACACCGCCTGATCGAGCCGCTGCCCGACACCGTGCTGGCCGATGTCCCCGGCGCCTACCGGGTCCAGCGGGCGGCCGTCGCGGCGCTGGCGCGGCCGGTCGCGGGCTGGAAGCTCGGCGCGACGACCGGGGCGGTGCAGACGCTCCTGCGGCTCCAGGCGCCGTTCTCCGCCCCGCTGGTCGCCAGCGCGTGCCACCCGTCCGGGGCAAAGCTCGAGCTTCTGCCCGGCACGCGCGGGGTCGAGGTCGAGCTGGCCTTCCGCATGGCGCGCGACCTGCCGGCGCGGCAGCAGGGCTACCCGCCGGACGACATCGTCCCGGCCATCGCCTCGCTGCATCCGGCCCTCGAGATCGTCGGCACCCGCGAGCAGCGGGCCGCCCTCGACGGCCTCCACGCCATCGCCGACTTCGGGCTGAACGTCGCCTTCGTGCACGGTGCGGCGATCGCCGGCTGGCGTGAACTCGATCTCGCCAGCATCGCCGCGCGCTGCCTGCTCGACGGCGCCGAGGCGGCGCGAGGCACCGCGGATCTCGTGCTCGGCAGTCCGTTGCTGGCGCTCGCCTGGCTCACCCGGCAGGGTGTGGCGCTGCGCGCCGGCGACTGGATCAGCACCGGCTCGATCACCGGCATCACGCCACTGCACCCTGCCGCGCACGTCGTCGGCGACTTCGGTCCGCTCGGCCGCGTCGAGCTGCGGGTGGCGACCTGATCGGCCCATAGGGAGCTGTCGCGATGCGCCTTCATCACACGCCGGCCTCGCCGTTCGGCCGCAAGGTCCTCGTCTGCGCCCACGAGAAGTCGATCGCCGGACGGATCACCGTGGTCCCGACCAGCCCGTCGACGGACGCTGGATTGCGCGCGCTGAACCCTCTGGCGCAGATCCCGACGCTGATCATCGACGAGGGCGAGGTGCTGTTCGATTCGACGGTGATCTGTCACTATCTGGAGTTGATCGCTCCGGACCCACCACTGTACCCGGCAACGCCGACCGCACTCGTCGCGGCCCTGCGCCGGCAGGCCATCGGTGACGCGATCTGCGACGCGGCGGTGCTGCGGCGGATGGAGAGCCAGCGGCCGGAGGCCGAGCGGTCCGCCGCGCACGACGCGCGCTTGGTCGGGCGGATCGAGCGCGCGCTTTCCTGGCTGGAGGCGCGTCCGGCCGAGCTCGACGGGCCGCCCGACATCGGGCACATCGCGATCGCCTGTGCCCTCGGTTATCTCGATCTGCGCTTCGCGCACGAACCTTGGCGCGCGAGCCATCCGGGCCTCGCACGCTGGTTCGAGGCTTTCGCCGCGCGTCCCTCGATGCAGGCGACTGCCACGACGGCCTGAAGCGACCGGCATCGCTAGGGATGCGCGGCCCCGGGGTGCGCCGGCGCCACGGCGGGCGGCTCGGCAAGGTCGCGCCGGGCTCAGGCCACGGCCGCACGGGTGACGGGCGCAGCGCCATGCTCACCACGGAGCGCCATGAGATCGGCGGCGACCATCTCGGCGACCAGCTCGGCGAAGCCGATCCGGTGGCGCCAGCCGAGGCGCTCGCGGGCCTTGCGCGCGTCGCCCACGAGGTGCGGCACCTCGAGCGGGCGGAAGTAGCGCGGGTCGACCTCGACGACGACCCGGCCGCTGCGCGCGTCGATGCCGCGCTCCGCGGTGCCGTGGCCCTGCCAGAGGATCGGCCGACCCACCTCGAGGAAGGCGCGCTCGACGAACTCGCGCACGCTGTGCGCCTCGCCGGTGGCAAGCACGTAGTCGTCCGGCCGGTCCTGCTGCAGCATCAGCCACATGCCCTCGACATAGTCGCGCGCATGGCCCCAGTCGCGCCGCGCTTCGAGGTTGCCGACCCACAGCCGGTCGGCGCGCCCGAGCTCGATGGCGGCCACCGCCCGGGTGACCTTGCGGCTGACGAAGGTCTCGCCGCGCAGCGGGCTCTCGTGGTTGAAGAGAATCCCGTTGCTCGCGTGCAGACCGTAGGCCTCGCGGTAGCTCCGTGTCATCCAGTAGGCGTACAGCTTGGCGGCGGCGTAGGGCGAGCGCGGGCGGAAGGGGGTGTCCTCGTGCTGCGGCGGCGGCGCGTCGCCGAACAGCTCCGAGGTGCTGGCCTGGTAGAACCGGGTCCGATCCTGCAGCTTGAGGATCCGGATCGCCTCGAGCAGGCGCAGCGTCCCAAGCGCGTCGGCGTTGGCCGTGTACTCGGGCGTCTCGAAGCTCACCATGACATGGCTCTGCGCGGCGAGATTGTAGATCTCGTCGGGCTGGACCTCCTGCACGATCCGAATCAGGTTGGTGGCGTCGGTGAGGTCGCCGTAGTGCAGGTGGAGCCGCACCGCGGGCAGATGGGGATCGACGTAGAGCTCGTCGATCCGTTGCGTGTTCAGCGAGGAGGCGCGCCGCTTGACGCCGTGCACCTCGTAGCCCCGGGCGAGCAGGAAGGCGGCGAGATAGGCGCCGTCCTGACCGGTGATGCCAGTGATCAGCGCGCGCCGGCCCATATTGCCCGTCCACCGTCCGTTGCCTGGCGGCTAGACAGCACGGCCATGGTTAACGAGCGCTGAACGGCCGGGTAAGCTCTTCGCGGCGATCGGGAACCGGGGATGTATGCCGAGGTCACCGACTCGATCCGGGTGGCGGTCGAGCCGTTCTTCATCGAGGGCCAGTCGGACCCGGCCGCGGGGCGCTGGGTGTTCGGCTACCGCGTGACGATCACGAACGAGGGCGCACACGCCGTGCAGCTCCTCAGCCGGCACTGGCGGATCACCGACGCCAGGGGCCGGCTGGTCGAGGTGCGCGGGCCTGGAGTGGTCGGTGAGCAGCCGCGCCTCGAGCCGGGGCAGAGCTTCACCTACACCAGCGGCACGCCGCTCGAGACGCCGACCGGCATCATGCACGGCACCTATCAGATGGTGGATGACCAGGGGCGAAGCTTCGACGTCCGCATCCCCGCCTTCTCGCTCGACGCCCCAGGCCCGCGCGGCCCGCTCAATTGACCCGCGCGGGGAGCGACCGCGTCTCGCCGATGGCGAGGACCCAAGCGGTGCCATCCGTGTAGCCCGCGGTGGCCGCGGCCTCGCGGAAGCGGACCGGCGGCTCGAAGGGCGGCTCGTCGGTCAGGCGGATCGTGCCCCAGTGCATGGCGCAGCAGCGC
>CALKJU010000035.1 GCA_937995535.1 uncultured Alphaproteobacteria bacterium | reverse complement strand
CGCTCTCAGACAACGCAGGGCCGCGCAGGCGGCGCCGTAGCCGTTGTCGACATTGACGGCGACGATGCCCGGCGCGCAGGAGGCGAGCGCCGCGCCGAGCGCCGTCCGGCCGCCGGCGGCGACGCCGTAGCCGGTGCCGGTCGGGACGGCGATCACCAAGCCACCGACCAGGCCGCCGAGCACGCTGAACAGCGCTCCCTCCATGCCGGCGACCGCGATGACCACCGGGAAGCGCGCGAGGCGCTCGCGTTGGGCCAGCAGTCGCCATAGTCCGGCAACCCCTAGGTCGGCGAGGCGCTCGCATGCCTCACCATGAAAGGCGAGCGTCCGCTCCGCCTCCGCCGCGACCGGCAGGTCGGAGGTGCCGGCGGTGACGACCGCCACCCGCGCCGGGGCCGGCGGTGTCGGGCAGCCGCCGCGGATCGCCGTGCGCGATAGCGCATCGTAGTCGAGCCGCGCTACCTCGGGCAGGGCTTGGTACTGCTCGGGGGCGAGGCGCGTCAGGAGCACGCGCGGCGGCGCCTGCTCGAGGATCCGAGCGAGCTGGTCGGCGCTCTTGCCGGCACAAAGGATCGCTTCGGGCAAGCCGATCCGCGCCTCGCGCTCAAGATCGAGAAGGCTGTCGGAGGTCATGACGGAAGGCGCTGCCGCGCCGGTAGGGCTCGATGCCGACCGCGGCGTCGACGCCATGGCGCCGGGCGAGCGCGGTGACGACCGCCACCACCCCCAGTCCGAGGCTCTCGGCCAGCTTTGCCTCCTCGACCTCGACGACGAGGCCGTCGCGGCGGACCCGGCAGCGCAGCGTGACACCGGGCAGCAGTTGCTGCAGCTGGCGCTCGGCCGCCAGCACCAGGGCCAGGCGCTCACGGGTGACCGCGATGCCGGTCTCGATGCGGCTCGACAGGCATGGCGAGGCGGGCAGCTCGGCCACCTCCCGCAATCCCTCGGCGGCGGCCAACCGCCGTACCGCCGCCTTGCCGAGGCCGGACTCGATCAGCGGATGGCGCACGCCATGCCGCTCCGCCGCGCGCAGACCCGGCCGCCAGTCGGCGAGATCGTCGAGATTCGCGCCCGACGCCAGCGGCCCATCGGTGTGGCGGCGGATCGCACCATAGAGGTCCATCTTGCAGAACCAGCAACGGTCGACCGGATTGGCGAGGTAGCGCGGATCGGCGAACTCGCCGGCGTCGATCACGTGCAGGCGCCATCCGCGCGCGGCGGCAAGGGCACGGACCCGCGCCGTCGCCTCGGGCGGCACAGCGGCCGAGGCGGCATGGAAGGCCTCCATGCGATGGCCGAGCCGGCGACCGGCGACGGCGGCGAGCGTCAGGCTGTCGACACCACCGCTGACAGCCACCGCCAGCCGCTCGAACGCGTCGAGCACCGCCTCGAGGCGAGCCGTCAGGGTCTGGGTCATGGCGCGCCGTCCTCCTCGGCGCGACGCCACAGGCGCGCGCGGGCGGCGTAGGCGCCGGCATCGGCCAGCGCGTCGCTCGCGAGCTTGGCCGTCATCGCACCATCCGGGCGCCGCGTGCGCTTGATCGACAGCCCGTCCCGCGTCAGCTCCTCGCGGGCCAGCAGGCGGCGCTCCTCGACGCCCAGCCGCAGCCCGAGCGTCGCCGTCTCGCTCAGGCAGGCGTCCGCCACCCGCTCGATGAGCGCCGGTTCGCACAGTACCTGAACCGCCGCAGCCATCCGCCCCTTCTTGCCGAGCGCCGACCACTGGCAGACATCGCGCACGCCTACGACCGCGCGGATCCGGTCGAGCCCGATCGCCAGGTCTTCGGGCGACTGGTCGTCGACCTCGAAGCGGATCACGCCGACCCGGTCGACACCGGGATCGCCTCCGTCCGCGAGGAGCAGCGCGCGCAGCAGGTTCGGCACGCCCATCAGCCGGCGACTCCCGAAGCCGTTGCCGACCGCGGAGAGGCGCCCGCGGCCGCAGCGCCGCGCCGGTGCGAGGTGGGCGAGGATCGCCGCCCCCGTCGGCGTCACCCGCTCCCCCTCGATGCCGTCGTCGATGACATCGAGGCCGCGCAGGAGCAGCGCCGTGGCCGGGGCCGGGACCGGCAGCGTGCCGTGCGAGGTGGCGATCCGGCCGCCCCCCAGCGGCAGCACCCCGCAGCTCCAGCCCTTCGGCGCCAGTCGCTCGATCAGCCAGGCGGCGGCGACGATGTCGGCGTAGCTGTCCCAGTCGGCGAGCTCGTGGAAGCGGACCTCGGCCACGGGCACCGCGTGCACCTGCGCCTCCGCCTCGGCCAGCCGGCGGTAGATGTCGAGCGCGCGGCCCTTCACGGCGCAGGCAAGCGGCGCCCGCTCGATCCGGCCCACGATGGCCGAGAAGGCGCCGCTGGGCGGGGCATCGGCGGGTACGACGACCTCGATCCGCGAGCCCGTCAGGGCGTGCTCGCCACAGGCCGTCCGTGCGATCCGCACGCCCTCGGGAAGGCCCGCGCCCGCGATCGCCGTGGTCAGCTCCCGCTCGAGCTCCGGCCGCGCGTCGAGCAGTGCTGCCACGAGCATGTCGCCGGCGATGCCGCCCAGCGGATCGAGGTGGATCCAGCCGACCACCTCACCCGTCATGGACGGGAACGACGTAGGGCCCCTCCGGGACGAAAGCGACGTGCGGGTCGCCATGCCGCGCTATGCTCTCGGCGATGGCGTCGGCGAGCGAGCGGACCCGCTCGACCCCAGTCGGCGCGTCCTCGCCGAGCCCATCGGTGAACAGGCGGACCCGCCCGGCACGCATCGGCTTGAGCTGCATCTGCGTCTGCCACTCGTCGATGTCGGCGTGGCTCTTGCCCTCGATGCTGCGCCAGAAGCCCTCCGCGCCGAGCGCGACGAGCCGCTTCTGCGCCTCGACATAATGGCGCGAGCCCATGCCTTCCGAGCAGGCCGAGGCGACGATCAGATCCCCGCCGGGCTCGAGGATGTCGAGCGGACCGACCATGCCCTTGACCGTCTGATAGTAGGTCTTGTCGAGCGGGTAGCCGGCTGCGCTGGTGACCACGGTGGCGAACCGCCGCGGCACCCGGACCTCGGCGTACTGCCGCACGAACGCCACCGCCTCCAGATGGCTCGCCACGATCTCCCCGAAGTTGACGAAGGCGAGACGGCGTCGGTCGTCGATCACCGTGTTGAGCGCCAGGGCGCCGCCGAGCATGGCGACGATCGCCAACTGCTCCTCGTGCAAGGGATTGCCGTCGAGGACGCAGTTCGCCGCGCGCGGATGCGCCATGAAGGTCGCGTTGTGGAAGGTCGTGATCGTCTCGGCGTGGGCGACGCCGGGGGCGATGACTTTCCGGCCACCGGACCACCCAGCCATGAAATGCGGCTCGACGAGGCCGGTGGCGATCTTCAGCTCGGCCTCGACGAGCCGGCGGTCGAGGCGCACGACCGTGCCGCGCGTCGGCGTGCGACCGACGAAGACGTGTGCGGCGTCGTCGGTGGCGATGTGGTTCTCGACGCGCACGGTCGCCTGCACCCAGGGATCGCCGACGAGCTCGGCCAGTTCGGCGCCCTCGTTCGGCCGGTGCAGGCCCGTCGCCACCAGCACCGTGATGCCGTGGGCCGGGACGCCAGCGCCGAGCAGTGTCCTGATCAACGGCTGCAGGAACAGGCCGTTCGGTACCGGCCGGGTGATGTCGCAGATCAGGATGCAGGCCGACCGCTTGCCGATGGCTAGCTCGCCGAGCGGGGCGACGCCGACGGGGCGCGCCAGCGCTGCCGTGACGGCCGCCAGCGGGTCCGGCAGGATCGGCATCGCGTGCTTCTCGATCACCGTCGGGTGACAGCCCGGCGGCGGCTCGACCGCGATCCGGGAGCGTCCGTAGAGCAGCTCGATCGCCACGGCTTGGACCGGCCTCCCTGCCGCTGTGCCACCGGATCATACAGCCCGGGCCGCGGCGCGTCATCCTGTCGATCCCGGGCAACAGGTGCGCGCACGTGACCGCACCGGAGTGCAGGCCGCACAGATTCACCCTTGCTTTACCGGCAGGCGCCGACACTTGCTCGTTCCGGTCAGGCAGGGACGAACGATGAGCAGGCGCAGGTCGGCATCGGGAGGGACGCGGCAGACTGCATTGGGCGTAGCGCAGACGCGGCGCCTTCTGGCGCTCGCCGAAGCTTTGCAGGAGAACGCCAAGCGCGCCGGCGAGACGGCGATCGCCGCGAGCCGGACGATCGCCCGGCGTCACGACCTGATGGCCGAAGCGGCGAGCGATCCCTGGCGTCTCGCCGATCCCGAGTTCAGCCGGATGATCACGGAGAAGATTGTGGCCACGACCGAGGCCGGACTGGCCAGCCTGGCGCGGGCCCAGGTGCCCGTGGCGGCGATCGACCGTTGGCTGCGCACGCAGAGCGAGATCGCGTTCGCCGCGTGGACCGAGGCGTCGCGCTTCACTCTGACACCACGCTCGCTCGGGCTGTGGCTGACCCTCACCCAGCGCTCGGTCGAATCGAGCGCGGTCTTCGCGCAGGCGGTGGCCGGCGTGGGTGCCGCAGTCGTGCGGGCCGGTCTCGACCCCTTTCACCGTGCCACCACCGCCAATGCCCGCCGCCTCGACGGCGGTTGAGCCCCCCCGCCAGCTGGCGACGCAGAAGATTCTCGCCCGGCGCTGATGCGTCGCGGGTGGATGGCGTCGTGCCGCCCACCCGCTCCGTTCGGCTTCAGGCGGCCTTGCGCGTGCCGCCGTGGATCGCCGCCCAGACGCGCTGCGGCGTGGCCGGCATGTCGATGCTTGTCACGCCATAAGGCTGCAGCGCGTCGATCACGGCGTTGATCACGGCCGCCGGCGAGCCGACCGAGCCAGCCTCGCCGCAGCCTTTCACCCCCATGGGGTTGTTCCTGCAGGGCACCTCCATGGTCGAGAAGTCGAACATCGGCAGGTCGTCGGCGCGCGGCATGCAGTAGTCCATGAACGAGCCGGACAGGAGCTGACCGCCCTCGTCGTACACGGTGTTCTCCAACAGCGCCTGGCCGATACCCTGGACGATCCCGCCATGGACCTGGCCCTCGACCAGCATCGGGTTGAGCACCACGCCGAAGTCGTCGACGATATGGTAGCGGTCGACGGCGACATCGCCGGTGTCGGGGTCGATCTCGACCTCGGCGATGTGGCAGCCGTTCGGGAAGGTCCAGGCGTCGACCTTGGCCGTGGCGTCCGCGTCGAGCCCGCCCTCGACCCCCGGCACGGTCATGGTTCTGGCCTTCTTCGCCAGCTCCATGATCCCGATCGTGCGGTCGGTGCCGGCGACGGCGAAGGTGCCAGCCTCGAAGGTGATGTCGGCCGGCGCCGCCTCGAAGATCTGGGCCGCGTAAGCCTTGCCCTTGTCGACCACCTTGTCGGACGCGGCGTTCATCGCCGTCCACTCGGCGGTCAACGAGCGTGAGCCGCCGGTGCCACCGCCGGACTTCACCCGCGCCGTGTCGCCCTGGACGATGCGGATCTTGTCGAACGGCACGCCGAGCCGGCTGTGCAGCACCTGGGCATAGGCGGTCTCGTGCCCCTGCCCGTTCGACTGGGTGCCGACCAGCAGCGAAACCGTCCCGTCGTCCTCGAAGCGGACCCCGGCATGCTCCGTCGGGTCGCCCATGGTCGACTCGATGTAGTAGCACATGCCGATGCCGCGCAGCTTGCCGCGCGCCTTGGCCTCGGTCTTGCGCTTGGCCGCGCCGTGCCAGTCCGCCTTGGCGACGCAGGCGTCCATGACCTTGGCGAACTCGCCGGAATCGTACACCTCGCCGGCCGAGGTCTGGTACGGCATCTGCTCGGGACGGATGAAGTTGATCCGTCGCATCTCCAGCACGTCGATGCCGACCTCCCGCGCCGCCTGCTCGATCAGCCGCTCCATGCAGTAGATCGATTCCGGCCGTCCCGCACCGCGATAGGCGTCGACCGGCACCGTGTTCGTCCACACCGCCTTGACGCTGTAGGAGAGCAGCGGGATGTCGTAGACGCCGGGCAGGACCTTCAGCGCGGCACCGGTCGGGATGAACGGCGCATAGAAGAAGTAGTAGGCGCCCATATTGGCGACGGTGCGCACGCGCAGCCCGAGGATGCGGTGGTTCCTGTCGAGCGCCAACTCGGCCGTGGTGACGTGGTCGCGGCCCTGGCTGTCGCTGAGGAAGCCCTCGCTGCGCTCGCTGGTCCACTTGACCGGCCGGCCGAGCATCCTGGCCGCCGCCGCGGCCATCGTGTACTCGGGGTAGAACATCGCCTTCATGCCGAACCCGCCGCCGACGTCGGGGGTGATCACGCGCACCTTGTCCGCCGGCAGGCCGAGATTGGCCGCGATCGTGTCGCGGAACGCCCACGGCCCCTGGGTGCAGGTATGGACCGTGACGCCGCCGGCCGCGGCGTCCCACTCGGCCACCGCCGCGCGCGGCTCCATCGGATTGCAGACGAGCCGGTTGTTGATCAGCTCCAGCTTGGTGACGTGCGCCGCCTTGGCGAACGCCGCGTCGACCGCAGCCTCGTCACCGTGCAGCCAGTCGAAGGCGATATTGCTCGGGCAGGCGTCATGGACGATCGGCTTTCCCGGGAGCAGCGCCGTGGCCGTGTCGGTGACCGCCGGCAGCGTCTCGTAATCGACCTCGACCAGCTCCGCGGCGTCGCGCGCCTGCGCCTTGGTCTCGGCCACGACGAACGCGACCTTGTCACCGGCATAACGGACCTTGTCGGTGACGAGGATCGGGTGCTTGGGCATCGGCGCCGCCGAGCCGTCGCGGTTCTCGATCGGGATGAAGCAGGGAATCGTGTTGTCGCCCATCGCCGCCATGTCGGTGCCGGTGACCACCGCGAGCACACCGGGCGCCGCCTTGGCGGCGCTCACGTCGATACCGCGGATCCGGGCATGGGCATGCGGCGAGCGGACGACGACGAGGTGCGCCTGGCCGGGCAGGTTGATGTCGTCGGTGTAGCGGCCCTGACCGGTGATCAGCCGCTGGTCTTCGACCCGTCGGACCGGCTGCCCGACGCCGAACTTCGTCATGACGCTCCTCCCATTGCCAAGCGGCGGAGATACTAGTGCGCCAGCCGGCCGCCACAACCACCGTGATCGCTGCGGACTCCACAGGGCGCCGCGAACGGGCCACACTGGTAAGGGGATGCGGCGCGGCCCGTCCCCGCGGGGAGTCCGAGCGATGCGCCTGTTCCGCGGCACGGCCCGGTCGCGTGGCGCGCGTGGCGACGGCGCGCAGGCCGACTGGCCGACGCGGATCGCCGGCATCCTCCTCGTGCTCGTCCTCTCGAGCGTCCAGGTCTGGGATCCGCCACTGGTCGAAGCCGCCCGGCTGCGCATCTTCGATCAGCTCCAGCGCTGGTCCCCCAAGCCGGTGCCGCAAGGCACACCGGTCGCGATCGTCGATATCGACGACGCCAGCCTCGCCGAGATCGGCCAGTGGCCGTGGCCGCGCACGGTTTTCGTCGACCTCATCGACCGCCTCCGCGAGCGGGGGGCGGCGGCGGTGGTGTTCGACGTGCTGTTCGCCGAGGCCGACCGGCTCTCACCACCGCTGCTGGCCCCGCTGATCGAGCGGACCAGCCCGCGCACCGCGGCGGTCCTGCGCACCTTGCCCAGCAACGAGCAGGCCTTTGCCGAGGCGCTCCGGCGCCTGCCCGCCGTGCTCGGCGAGGCCGGGACGGTCACCGCGCACGGCCGGCTCCAGAGCGGCGTGGCCCCACCGGCCAAGGTCGCCTGGCTGGGTGGCGACACGCGCCCACTTCTGCCGACCTATCCCCATGGGATCAGCGCCCTGCCGATCCTCGCCGGGGCCGCTGCCGGGCTCGGCGTGGTCTCGATCACACCCGAAGTCGACGGCGTCGTGCGCCGCGCGCCGACCCTCGCCACGATCGGTGGGCGGACACTGCCGTCGCTCGCCTTCGAGACCGTACGCCTCGTCGCGGGCACCGAGACCGTCGTGGTCCACGGCGACGAGTACGGGATCGTCGCCGTCCAGGTCGGCTCGCTCCGGGTGCCGACCGATCGCGACGGCCGCGTCTGGCTGCATTTCACCCCGCGGCGCAGCGAGCTCTACGTCTCCTTCCACGACGTGCTGACCGGGCGCGTGGCCGCCGATCGGCTCGCCGGCCGCATCGTCCTGGTCGGCTCCTCGGCGGTCAGCCTCGGCGACATTCGGGTCACGCCGGTGGCCGGCAACACACCGGGCGTCGAGGTCCAGGCGCAGCTCGTCGAGTCCTTCCTCGACGGTACCCTGCTGCAACGGCCGGCGGCATTGCTCAACGCCGAGCAGCTCGTGGTTCTGGTCGGCGGCCTGTTGCTCGCCTGGTTCGGCATGCGGCTGCCGGCCGGCGTGTTTCCGTCACTCGTGGCGATCGTCGCCGCGCTCGCGGCGGCCACAACGCTCCTCGGCTTCGTCCGTCTCGACCTGCTGATCGACGCCGTCTACCCCGGATTCGCCTTCGGTCTGCTCCTGTTCTGGCTGGCGATGGCCAAGTATATCCGCGAGGAGTCACGGCGCCGCAGCCTGCGCGACGCGTTCGGGCACTACCTCGCCCCGGTCATGGTCGACCGCCTCGTCGGCAATCCGTCGGCCCTGACGCTGTCGGGCGAGCGCAAGGTGCTGACAGTGCTGTTCAGCGACATCCGCGGCTTCACCGGGCTGACCGAGCGCTACGCCGCCGATCCCGAGGGCATGACGGCGCTGCTCAACCGCTACTTCACCGCAATGACCGAAGTGATCCTCGACCACCGTGGCACCATCGACAAGTACATCGGCGACGCGATCATGGCGTTCTGGAACGCACCGCTCGACGATCCCGACCACCCGCGCAACGCCAGCGCCGCGGCGCTGGCGATGATGCGCCGTCTCGATGAGCTGAACACCGCGCTGACAACCGAGTTTGCCGCGCGAGGCCAGACCTTCGTCCCGCTGCGGATCGGCATCGGGCTCGAGATGGGCGAGAGCTTCGTCGGCAATCTCGGCTCGGCGCAGCGCTTCAACTACTCGGTGATCGGCGATTCGGTGAACGTCGCGGCGCGGCTCGAGACCAGCTCCAAGGTCTACGGCTTCCCGATCATCGTCGGCGAAGCCGTGCGCAGCGCCTGCGCCGACTGGGCCTTCCTCCGCCTCGACACGGTCCAGCTCCGCGGCCGCCAGCAGGAGTCCGGCGTATTCGCGCTGCTCGGCGGCCCCGAGGTTGCCGGCGATCCACGCTGGGCGGAGCTGGAGGCGGCTTATGCGGCGGCCGGTGGCGTTCGCGGCGCGGCCGGCGACCCGCACTGCACGGAGCTGGCGCACGCGCTCGGGGTGGCGGGCCTGTTCGCCGTCACGGGTGTCGATGTGCGCGCGGCCGACGAGGCCCTGTTGTTGCCTGCGACGTGAGCGCGCGACGCGCGGTCGTGGTCAGCCGGCGCCGACGCGCTTGCAGTCCAACGTCGCCTCGCCGCTCGACTTGATCTTCAATGAGGTGTTGTTGGCCAGCACGAAGCCGGACTGTCCGCACTGCGTGCGCGAGATCTGGCAGGGCACGCTGGTGAACGTCCGGTTCCCCCCAGCCCATCCGGGTATCTGGGCCTTGCAGGTGATCATGATGTTGCCGCTCGGCCCGCCGGTGCAGAGCTTGTCGGTCCGGGTGGTGCGGACGACCTCCGGCAGCGGCGCCTGGAACTCGCTGCCCAGCGCCTCCTTGACGTCGATGACGCACTCCCATCCGGTGAAGGTCTTCGCCGGATGAGCGATGCCGTCCGCGGCGCTCAGCAGGACGGTAGTGGCGCCGAACACGATCCAACCGAGGCACTGACGCGCCGTCATGGCCGATCCCCCTCTGAGCGCTGCGCTGCCGCCCTCCGCGGGCAACCGGAATCGCCGGCTTGCCGTCATGGCTTCGGATAGACCCGGAAGCAGTCGGTGTTGGTCTCGGGCGGCGGGTTGCCCGGCGTGCCGGTCGCCGGATTCGCCACCGTGTGGCAGAAGCGGTTCTCTTTGATGTTCTTGATCCCGAGGGTGTAGCCGTAGCGGATCAGCAAAGCCTCCGAGAGGTCGAGCAGGTCGACGTTGAGGACGCTGGCCCCCTGATCCTCCGCGGTCGGGATGTCCTCCGCCTCGCGGGTCTTCTCGATGCGCACGTTGGGCGCGATGCACACCACCGGTCCGGTCTCCCCGCCGGCCGTCAGCTTCTGCCCGTTGTTCGGGTTCTTGAAGGTGTAGACGACGATGAAGCTGACGTCGGTCTGGGAGCTGTCGATCCCGGCGCCGAGGTTCATCCGACCGCGGATGTTGTTGACGGTCGTCGAGTTCAGCTTGCACCCGGCCCAGACGCGGTTCGCAAGCGGGCCGTCGACGGCCTCCGGATTGGGCACCGTGGCCTGACCGGCCAGCGGCCAGGCGAGCGTCACCGCCACCGCGACCGCCGCCGCCGTCGCGGCCGGTCCCCTGAGCCCACGGGCCGTAGCTGCCGACATGGTCGTCTCTTCCCTCTCGCGGTTCTTCGTTGTGCGTGCGGCCCGGCCCCTCAGCATGGCGGCCTCGGGTAGCGGTAGCCCTTGGTCGTCACGTAGCAGTCCGGGCGCTCCTGGACGGCGCCGAGCGGCACGCGGTAGTCGATCACCGAGCCGAGCTCCTGGCGATTGGTCTCGTTCACGCATTCCCAGCGATAGCCCGGGCAGACCAGCAGCGCCTGCCGGCCGGGCTCGCCCACCGAGCCTGGCGCGGCCGGATTGATGTCCGTGAACAGCGCCCAGGCGAGCGTCGGCGACTGCCCGACGGCACCGTTGATGAGGCTCGCGATGTCGGCGCAGCTGTCGCTCTGCGTGACGAAATAGTTGGCCTGCTCGCCAGCACAGGTCGGCGGGCAGAAGCTGCCCGTGCACGCCCCCGGCGAGACCTTGCGGCAGACGCGTACCCCCGGTCCGGACTGGACGCCGCCCCCGCCGTCGAACGACGACGGCAGCGAGAAGGTCGAGCAGACGATGCTGGTGGCCTCGTTGAGCGGATCGCCGGGCGGCTTCACGCCGGTGATACCGCTGAAAGTCGAGCCGACGATGGTGACGCTCGGCTTGATGATGCCCGGCGAGCCGGTCGACGCGGCTTCCGCGGGGAAGGTATCGGCGCAGAACGCCGTCGCCGCGATCCCGCTGCGCGTCTCACGGTCGGTGTCGGGCAGGTCGATGTCGCACGCCTCGCCGTTCGGATCGCAAGAGAAGAACACGTCGCCCTGGACACCGGTCCGCGTGCGGATGGGATCGCAGGAGGCACCCGAGACGCGAAAGATGCCCACCGAGTCCGCCAGCTCGCCACTGATCGCCCAGGCGTCGCCGGCCGCGAGCAGACAGCCGAGCCCGAGGAGCACCCCGATCGCCCGGCGATTTCGTCGCCCCACTGCGTTGCTCACCTGTGCCTCCTCCTGCGGGCGGCGTCGTCCCGTACCTTCAAGCTCGTTCACCATGTCAGCGTCAGCCGAAGCATCGCCTGGCGCTCCGGGATGTAGGGCCCGACCGACGGCGCATTCTGGAACTCGCGGAAGCTGTCGTCCTGGAACTTGAAGCCGCTGTCGAAGATGTTGTTGATCTGCAGCGACACGGCGCCCAGGCGTCGCGGAAAACGGTAGCCTATCGCCGCGTCGGCGACGACGAAGGTGTCCGAACCCTCCTCGATCGCAAGGAAGTTCCCCGGCTGCCGGTCGACGTCCTGATGGACCAGGCTGACGCCGAGCTGGCCGAAGAACCCCGACGGGTGGAAGTAGCGCGCCCGCAGCGGCAGGCTGACGGTCGTCAGATCCTCCGGCACGTCGCCGGTTGCCGTCAGCGGCGAGCGTGTCGCCTTCCAGCGGTCGTAGACCAGCTCGGCGCTGAGCGCGAGCTCGTCGAGCGGTGTCCAGTTGACGTAGATGCGATGGGTCGCCTCGTCCGCGTCGTGCGTGACGGTGCCGGCGCCGGAGTCGAGCCGGTCGCCGAACGCGATCGCGTCGATGTCACGCCACGTCGCCTCGGCTCCCGCCTGGACCTCTCGCGTGACGCGCCAATCGACGCCGATCCCGTAGCGCGTCGACACGTCGCCGTTGGCGTCGTCGTAGAACTGGTTGAAGCCGGCGATCTGGGTCGGCTCGAGCGTCTGGTTGCTGGTCAGCGGCGGCTTCATCACGCGGAACCCGGCGGCCCGCAGCGTGAGGTTGTCGAGCACGCGCCACTGCACGCCGGCCTTCGGGTTGACCTCGTCCTGGGTCAGCTTGTCCTGCCCCAGCTCGTACTCGAAATCATCGTAGCTGACGCCGAACGTCCAGGTGACGGGATCGGGGACGTTGACGTTGGCATACAGATAGCCCCGCCGATGCCGGGTCTCGTCGTTCTCCTCCTGGGAGAAGGGCGGCGCGATCAGCGGATTGCCTTGATCATCCGTGACGACGTTGCCGGCGTCGTCGAAGACGAGGCTGGCCGGCAGCTCCAGGAGCTGGTCGCCGTCGGTGCTGATCAGGCCGGCCCCGGCGATGATGTTGAACCGGTCCTGCCGGAAGATGTACTGACCGTCGAGCTGATGACCGTCGTCCCGGCCGCGGTCGAGGACGTCCCCCGGCCCGGCGCCGAAATCGGCGATGTCCGTCCGTCGGACCTCGAGATCACTGTAGATGTAGGACAGGACGACGTCCGAATGGGTCGCGGGCGAGTATCGCAGGCCGACCCGCGCTATGTCCTGGTCGAGCTTCTGCTCGAACGTGTCGGAGAAGAAATCGGGGTCGAAGTTGAACGCGAGATCGCCGAAATCGGTCTCGCGGCGGCGATACTCGAACTGGGCGTTGAGCTGCTCCGTCAGCGCGGCCTGGAAGAAGACGTTGTAGATCGTGTGGTCGACGTCGTTGTTGTCGCGCCAGCCGTCGCTCTCGTAGCCGAACGCGCCGGCGCTCAGCGAGAACCGGTCGTAGACCGCCGACGCCACCGCCTCGCCGCCCAGCGTGTCCTCGGTGCCGACGACGCCCGAGCCGATCACCTGGACCCGGTTGCGCTCGAACAAGGGGGTGAATTCGTTGAACCCGGTGTCGGCCGGGCCACCCTGGGTGACGACGTTGAGCGCGCTCACGCTCAGGCTCGGCTGCACCGGGTTGATGTTGATGTCCTGAAGGAGCTGCGACTGCAGCAGCTCGCTGACCCGCGCCAGCTCGGTACGGCGGGTGTCGCGGTAGACGTCGGACAGGAAGCGGTGCGCCCCGCTGTTGCCGGGATCAAGCGCCAGCGAGCGGCCGGCCTGGACGATCCCCTGCTGCTGGAAACCCAGATCGTTGTAGACCCGGGCGAGGCTCGTGCCGCGCGCGGCGCGGTCCTGGTCGAGAAGCTGCCGGCTGCGGTAGACTGCGCGGTTGTCGTTGAGCTCGATCGAGCGCTCCAGGTCGCGCAGGGCCTCGACCGGGCGGTTGAGGGTCTGCTTGCGGATCGCGTCGTAGAGCCACGGCGTCGGATCGAGCGGGTCGAGCGTTCGCGCCATGTCGAACTGCTCGCCGGCCAGATCGTCGCGCTTCTCCTCGAAATAGGCCTTGCCGAGATAGGTCCGCAGCAGCGCGTTGCTCGGATCGAGGCCGACCGCCGTCTCGATGTTGGCCCGCCCGCCGGCCAAGTCGCCGCGGCGGATCTCGCTCAGCCCGAGCCCGAAGCGCGCCAGCGGATCGCTCGGATCGAGCTCGAGTGCGCGCCGGAACGCCTCCTGCGCGCTGCCGAAGCGGAACGCGGTGAGGTCGGTGAAGCCCACCACGCTCTCGGTCCGGGCGAGGCGCGGATCGAGCTCGCGCGCCCGTTCGGCCGTCTGGCGCGCGCCACGCGCATCGCCGAGCATCAGCTCGACCTCGGCTAGGCGTGCCAGGACCAGCGCGTTGCCCGGCTCGCGCTCGGCGGCGGTGACCAGCGCCTCGCGCGCGGCCGGAATGTCGAACGCCGCCTGCGCGGCATAGGACGCCGCGAGGTAGGACGCGGCCCGGTCCGGCGCCAGCTCGACCGCGCGGGCGGCGTTGGCACGCGCCTCGGGCACGCGGTTCTGCGCCACATCGATGACGGCGCGCAGCGCATAGGCTGATCCCGACTGTGGATCGAGCGCGAGGGCGCGGTCGAGCGACGAGCGCGCCTCGTCGATCTGCCCGACACCGAGCAGCAGGGCTGCGCGCTGCGCCTGCAGGGCGGGATCGTCGGCGGCACCGGGCCGCGCGTCGATGGTCGCGATCGCCTCGGCCGGGCCCATCGCCACCAGGTCCGGGTCGAGCGTCAGCACCGCCGGATAGTGCAGCGCCCACTGCACGGCGTCGCTCGGCGTGATCAGCAGGTAGGGCTGTGGCGCCGCGCCCGCGCGGGCGAGCGCCGACTGACCGGACTGGACGGCGAGCTCGCCCTGGTCGTTGCTCGCGACGACCGTGCCCTCCTGGACCGCGACGACGCTCCGCTCGGCGTCCGCGCCCACCGTGAACTCGGTGCCGCGTACCGCGAGCACCATGTGCGGGGCCTGGATGTCGACCTCGCGTGGCTTGCGGCTGAACGACTGCAGGGCACCCAGCGCGAGGCCGAGCAGCGAGCGCCCGGTCGGCTCGGCCGCCACGTCGGCGAGGGTCAGGGTCGTCTCGGCGTCGAGGCGCAGCACCGCCTCGTTGCGCAGGCTCAGCGCCGCCCGGCTCAGCGCGCCCGTGCGGACCGTGTCGGCGCGGCACAGCGGGTCGCCGACCGCGAGCGCGGTCCAGGCGGGATCCGCCTCGCGCTGCACCTCGAGGTTGCCTTCGATCGAGGCGACCTCGCCGACGACATCGGCACATGGCTCGGCCGCTACGGCGCGACCAGCCAAGAATGCCGATGTGCACACCGCCAGCACCACCAGGAGGAGGTGCCAGCAGGGCCGTGCGCGGCCTGCCACCATTCGCGCGATGAGACGTCCCCCGGCAGCGCTGGGCGCTTCACCGGCGCCTCAACGCATTCGTGACACGCTATCGCGGTTCGCCACCCGCTGCAAGCGAGACCGGTACGGCCTCGCTACAGCCAGCCTTGCCGCTTGAAGAAGACGTAAGGAACCACCGCCGAGATGACCATGAGCAGCAGCGCGAACGGGTAGCCGAGCGGCCATTGCAGCTCGGGCATCACCTCGAAGTTCATGCCGTAGATGCTGGCGATCAGGGTCGGCGGCAGGAAAACCATCGCGAGAACCGAGAAGATCTTGATGATCTTCGTCTGTTCGATGTTGATCAGACCGAGGGTGGCGTCGAGCGCGAAGGTCACCTTATTGCTGACGAAGTCGGCATGCGCGGAGAGCGAATAGACGTCGCGGTTCAATCCTTTCGCCTTCGACCGGGCATCCTTGCGCATCGCGATCGGCAGGGACTCGGCCTGCCCGACGAACAGCAGGATCCGATTGAGCGTGAGCAGGCTCTCGCGGACCCGGCCGGAGAGCTGGCCGGCGCGGCCAATCCGGGCGATGGCGGCCACCAGGTCCGGCCGCTGGCCGTCGGCGGCGCCGAAAACCTCCGTCGACAGATTGTCGACGTCGCTCGAGGCGCGCTCGAGCAGGTCGGCGAGCCGGGCCACGATCGCGTCGACGAGCCAGAAGAACGCGCCCTCGCCGTGCTCGAAGCCACCCTGCCTCTCGAGACGCTGGCCCAGGGTCTTGAACGGCTGCGGTTCGGCATAGCGCAAGGTCACCAGCCGCTCGCCCTGGAGGATGAACGAGACCTCGGTCAGCTCGGGGGCGTCGGTCTCGGCGTTGACCGGCAGGCTCGCCGTCAAGAAGACCGCCTCGCTCTCCTCGTAGACGCGCGAGGACGCCTCGATCTCGCGCATCTCCTCGCGGGTCGGCATCTCGATGCCGAGCGCCGCTTCGACGGCGCGGATCTCCTCGGGCGTCGGCTGGAGCATGTCGATCCAGATCGCCGCGTCGAGCGCGCCGGCGAGCGCCGCGGGCTCGACCTTGCAACCGGCGCGGTCCCGCTTGGCGAAGAGAACCAGCATGCGCGGCGTTCCTGTCCCGACTGCGCTGCGGACGCGCCCGTCGCGCGCCCGTCGGCGCGCTGACTAGCGGCTGCGCCGTAGAAGCACAAATCGCGACTTTCCGTAGCGGCGCTCGTCCTCGACGACCAAGCCCGGTGGCGGCGTCAGCGTCTCGCCGGGGCCGATCTCGCAGACGACCCGCGCCGCGGGCGCAAGCCAGCCGCCGGCGAGCAGCCCCTCCAGCGCCGGCGCATGCAGGTCCTGACCGTAGGGCGGATCGAGGAACACGATGTCGAACGGCTGCGCGGCACGGCCGAGCCGGCATGCGTCGCCGCGCATGACCACCACGGCGCGCTGCTCGCCCAGCGCGTCGCGGTTGGCGGTCGCCGCGGCGAGCGCGTCGGGATCGAGCTCGACCAGCATCACCGCCGCTGCACCGCGCGAGGCCGCCTCCAGGCCGACCGCCCCGCTGCCGGCGAACAGGTCGAGGAAACGCGCGCCGGCGAGAGGCGGCTCGCCATGGGCGAGGATGCTGAACAGCGCCTCGCGGGCGCGGTCGTGCGTCGGGCGCGTGGCGAGCCCCGGCGGCGCGTGCAGGCGACGGCCACGATGCCGCCCGGCGATGATCCGCATCGCTCAGGCCGTGGGCCGCCGGCGCGGCCGTGCCGGCGGCGGCGTGATCGCCTGGCCGAGTTGCTCGCGCAGCACCTTGGGCGGCACCTCGTCGACCGCCCGCGGCGGCAGCACGCCAAGCTGGAAGGGTCCGTAAGCGGTGCGGATCAGCCGGGTCACCTCGTGACCGAGATGGCGCATGACGTTGCGCACCTCCCGGTTCTTGCCCTCGCGCAGGGACAAGGTCAGCCAGGCGTTGCTGCCCTGGACGCGGTCGACGCGCGCCTGGATCGGCCCGTAGCGGACACCGTCGACGGTGACGCCTTTGGCCAAACCGCGCAGCGCCGGCTCGCTCGGCAGACCATGCACCCGCACGCGGTAGCGGCGTGCCCAGCCGGTGCTCGGCAGTTCCAGGCGGCGCTTCAGGGCACCGTCGTTGGTCAGCAGGAGCAGCCCCTCGGACGTGTAGTCGAGGCGGCCGATCGGCATCAGCCGTGGCAATCCCTCGGGCAGCAGGTCGTAGATCGTCCGCCGCCCTTCCGGATCGTGCGCGGTGGTCAGCACACCGGCAGGCTTGTGGAAGCGAAACAGCCGCGCCGGCTCCTGCTGCGGCAACGGCTTGCCGTCGACCGTCACCTGCTGGCCGGGGCGGACGTTGACCGCCGGCGAGCGCAGAACCTCGCCATCCACCGCGACCCGCCCCGCAGTGATCCACGCCTCCGCCTCGCGCCGCGAGCACAGGCCCGCGCGCGCGATGAGCTTGGCGATCCGCTCGCCGGCCGGAGCGCTCATCGCCCGGCGCGGCAGGCGTCGACGAACGCGCGCAGGATGGCGTCGTCACCCGGGCTGATCGCGTATTCCGGATGCCATTGGACGCCGAGACAGAACCGTCGCCCGGGCAGTTCGATCGCCTCGATCACACCGTCAGGCGCCGTGGCGCAGACCACGACGCCGGGGCCGACCGAGTCAGCCGCCTGATGATGCGCGCTGTTGACCGCGAGGCGCTCGGTCCCGGTGACGCGGTGCAGCAGCGTGCCGGGCAGGACGGTCACCTCGTGACCCGGCTCGGTGCGCGGGTTCGGCTGCTCGTGCGGCAGTGCGTCGGCGACGGCGTCGGGGATGTGCTGGAGCAGCGTGCCGCCGAGCACGACGTTGAGAAGCTGCTGGCCGCCGCAGATGCCCAGCACCGGCCGATCCGCGTCGAGCGCTGCCCGGGTTATGTCCCATTCGAAGCGCGTCCGGCGATCCTTGGTCGTCACCGTGGCGTGCCGCTCACCCGCGCCGTAGAGGGTCGGGTCGATATCGAACGCGCCGCCGCTGATCAGGAGGCCATCGATCAGCTCGAGGAACTCCGGCACGAGGTCGGGCTCGTGGGGCAGCGCGACCGGTGTGCCGCCGGCTCGCACCAGGGCCTCGAAATAGTTCTGCCGCAGCGCGTACCAGGGCAGACGGGCGTAGCCGCCCGGGCGCTCGCTGTCGAGCGTCACGCCGATCACCGGCCGGACCGCTTGCCTCATCGTCCGCCCTATCCCTTCCGGCCGGCCACGATCCGTGGTTGGCTGCGACCGGAGATGCGCTCATGCCCATGCTCGCCGGGATCAGCTGGCCCGACCTGCTCGCGCCGCTCGTCTATCTGGCGCTGTGGGCCGGGTACGCCGCCGTCGCCGACGATCCGGCGCGGGGGCGTAGCACGTTGATGTACCGGATGCACCAATACCGCGCGGTGTGGATCCGCCGCATGGTGCAGCGCGACAACCGCATCGTCGATACGCAGATCGCCAGTCTGTTGTCGCAGAACATCTCCTTCTTCGCCTCCAACACGATCCTGATCATCGGCGGTCTCGTCGCCGTGCTCGGCGCGCGCGACCAGGTGCTCGGCGTGCTCACCGACATTCCCTGGCTGACGACCACCACCACCCTGCTGTTCGAGGCGAAGGTGCTGCTGCTGCTGGTGACCTTCGTCTACGCCTTCTTCAAGTTCACCTGGGCCGTGCGCCAGTTCAATTATGTGGCGATCATGATCGGTGCGGCCCCGGCGCCGGCGGGCGACGACGATCCGGCGCTCGCCCGCTTCGTCGAGCGGACCGCGCAGGTCGCCAGCCGCGCCGCCGATCACTCGAACAAGGCCCTGCGGGCCTATTACTTCGGGCTCGCCGCGTTGAGCTGGTTCGTCAGCGCATGGCTGTTCATGGCGCTGACCCTGTGGGTGGTGATGGTCGTCTGGCGCCGCGAGTACCGGTCCGCGACGCTGGCCATCCTGGGCTCGACCGACGAGCCGATCGAGGGGGTCGCGAGCCCGCTCAGCTCTCGACGCTGAGGCCGACGTCCATCGCCTCGACCCAGGCGACGAGGTTGGGGAAGTCCATCAGGCTGCGCTTCAGCTCGGTCTCGACCGGAACGAGCAGGACATTGGCGAGAAAGCCGAACGCCACGGCGTCGATCGTGGTCAGCGCGTCGCCCAGGAAGAAGGACCGCTCGCCGAGCAGGTCGCTCGCCGCGGCGAGGTCGGCGCGGCCCATGGCGTAGATCTCGTCGCGGCTGTGGCGGGTGAGCCCGGACGCAGCGAGCCGGCGGGCGATCCGCCGGCGCATCACGCGGCGCCCGGCCAGCCGCATTGGCAGCGGGAGGGCAGCGAAGAAGCCATCGGCGACGGCCTCCCAGCCCTCCGGGTCGATCCAGCGGCTGTAGGTCAGAACCAGATAGAAATGATCCTCGAAGAGGCGCTGCAGGGCCAACGCCTCGGCCCGCTGGCGCGGCGTCAACCCGGCGTCCGGATCGATCCCGCGGGTCGCCTTGAGGTGCTCGATGATCAGCGTCGAATCGCCGATCGCCCGGAGCCCGTCCTCGATGTAAGGCAGCTTGCCCTTCGGCGCCTTGGCGAGATTGGTCGTCGCCCGGATGCTGTACGGGATCTCGGCGAGCTTCAGCCACGTCTCGAGCTTGAGCGTGAACGGGCTGACGTTGCGCCCCCAGATCAGCGGGAACTGGACCAGGGTGACCGGAGCGACCGGTGCCGGCGCCGACCCGCACTCGGCGCCGACGGGGGGTCGTTCCGTCACGTCCGGGGCGATCTGATCGAGCGTCATGTCTGCGTCGGTCCGCGGAGCGACCATGCGCGACAGTAGGGAATGGCCGCCAGCCCATCAAGCGCCGGGAGGCGACACCTGCTCGGCAAGTCGGATCTGGCGCGCGTCCAGCCCGAGATAGTCGCGTGGCCGGCAGGTCAGGATCAGGATCTGCAACTCGCGCGCGGCCTGCTGCAGGATCGCCTTCATGATGTCGAATCGGGTCTCGTCGGCGTAGACCAGCGCGTCGTCCAGCACGAGGCACGGCGCCTCGCCCTCGACCTCGCGCAGCAGGCGTGCCAGGGCCAGCCGGACCAGCACCGCGATCTGCTCGCGCGTGCCAAGGCTGAGCTGCTCGAAGCGTTCGTCCGGTCCGCTCCGACGAAGATGCGTCACCGCCAGCGTCTCCGGATCGAGCACCACGTCGGCGGTCGCGAACAGACGCCGCAGATAGGGCGTCAGGCGTTCGCGCACCGGCGCGAGCAGCGCATCACGAGCCGCGCTCGCCGCAGCTTGCAGCTCGTCGCGCAGCAGCCGCCAGGCGCGCGCCTGCCGCCGCAGGCGGTCGACCTCGTCCTCGGCCAGCACGAGACGCTGTCGGCACTCCTCCAGACGCTCGCCGACCGCGTCGGCGCCGAGCCCGCGCAGCTCGGCCTCCTGCTCGCGAATCGCGTCGCCGAGCCGCGCCAGCTCCTCCTCGAGCTGGCGCACCCGCCGCTCCGCCTGCACCGCTCTCTCACGGGTGAGGTCGGCGTCGGCGGCGAGGAGCTGGCGCTGCAGGGTGGCGAGGTCGGCCTCCGCCTCCTGTTTCGCGCGTTCCGCGTCTTGGAGCTGCTGGGCCAGCGTGTCGTCGGACAGATCGACACGCTCGGCGGCCAGCTGGGCCATCACCGTCTGCCGCTGCCGGGAGATCTCCTCGACGGCGCTCTCCTGCCGCGCCAGCGCCTCGCGCTGGGCGTTCAGAGCTTTGGCGCAACGCTCGGTCTCCGCCCGCGCCGCGTCGCGCTCTCGTGCCAGCCGCTGACGGTCGGCATCGACGGCGGCGAGCTGTTCGCGCAGACGCTCCATGCCGCCGTCGCGCGCACCGACACCGCCCGTGCCGAGGCGCTCGCGGCGGGTCCGCCGTTCTGCCAACCTGTCGCGGAGCTCGGCTGGATGCTCGACGTCCTCCGCGGCGAGGACTGCCTGCAGCTTGGCCTGCGCGACGCTCAACTCCGTTTCGAGCCGGCGGCGCTCCCCGTGCAGCGCCTCCGCGGCGGCGAGGGACGGCGCGCCGAGCGCGCCCAGCGCCCTGGCGACCTGCTCCTCGGCTTGCTTGAGAGCCGCGCGGCGGGCATCCAGCTCGCCCGCCCCCGGCGAGAGCACGATCCGGCCGAACGGCGCCAGCTCGAGCTCGGTTCGCTCCGTGACATGGAGCGGCCGGCTCGGGTCGAGCGGCGCCCCGTCGCGACGCGCGACCGCACCGGGCTCGGGATGGAACTCGACGCGCGTCGCGACCGCCCGCAGCCCAACCTCGCTGAGCGCCCGCTGGCGCTCGGCTTCCCGCGCCTCGTCGAGCCGAGCAACCGTCGCCGGATTGGCCTCGATCCTCGCCTTCAGGTCGCGGACACTGTCCTCGGCCGCGGCGGCTTCCGTGCAGGCCCGTTCCAGCCGCACGGTCTCGAGGTCCAGCATGAGGCGCTGGACCTCGAGGTCCAGTGCCAGCCGCTGCTGTTCCGCGGCGGCCTGCCGGTCGACCAAGCGCTTCTCCGCTGCATCGGCAGCGGCAAGCGCCCGCTCGGCGGCGCCGCGGGTGACGCGGACCGCATCGGCCTCGGCTTCGGCGGCGGCGGCACGGTCGGCGAGCGCCGTGACCTGCGCCCTCAGCTCTCGGCGCCGTGCCGCATGGGCGTCGAGCCTCGCCCACAGCGCGGCGTGCTCGGCCGCTACGGCGCTCGCCCTGTCGCGTCGCGCCTCCAATTGGCCGATGGTTTGCAGCTCGGCGCGGACCCGCGCGAGGCTCTCCCGGGCGCGACCGAGCTCGTCCGCCTCGACGACGCGCCGGCGCTCCTCGCGAAGCCTTCCAAGCGCGTCGACGGCGGCTTGGTAGCGCCGGTGCTGCGCCTCGAGCCGTTCCAGCTCCTCCGCGAGCTCACGCGCGCGGCGGGTCGCCTCGGCCAGTTCGCCGGTGTCCCGCCCGGTCCTCGGCGTCACCAGTCGCGCCAGCTCCTCCTCGACCAAGCCGAGCACGGCTTGGCCGCGCGCGCCCACCGCCACCCCGCCGATCTCCGCTTCGATCGCACGCGCGAGCCGCTCGCGGCCGCCCTTCAAGGTCTCGAAGCCGGCGAACGTGGTTCCCTGCTCGACCCAGAACAGCGCCTGCAGGCCGAGATGCTCCGGGCGCGGTTCGGCGCGCCCCTGGCGCCGCTCGAAGCGCAGCAGCTCCTGCAGCCGTTGCTCGGCCGCGTCGTCGCGCAGCTCGCCGGTGGGCGTCAGAAGCCGCGTCCCACCGCCCCTGCGGAAGACCTTCCGCAGGCGATAGCGCGCGCCCCCGAGCTCGAGCTCGAGCGCGATCTCCGGCGTGTCGGTTCGCCCGAGCGGCGCCATCGACTCGCGAATGGCGCCGCCCACCGCGTGGTGCTCGAAGAGCGCCGCCTTCAGCGCGGCGAGGAGAGTCGACTTTCCCTCCTCGTTGTCGCCGGCGATCACCGTGAGCCCGTTGTCAAGGCCGTCGACGACCACGGGACCCACGAGCTTGCGGAAATTGCGGATCTCGATCCGGCGCAGCCTCATGCCACCGGCACCCGCGCGAGTGCGGACCAGAGCAGCCGCAGGGCCAGCGCGGCGTCGGCGCGCTGCGCCGCGTCGTCCTCGGCGGCCCGCGCGATCAGCCGGCGGGCCACCATCCCGACGATCCCGCCGTCGTCGATCTGCGCGAGATCGCCCGGGAGGGGTGCCGCGGTCAGGCCAGCCGTGTCGCTCTGCAGGTGGCACAGCAACGCCGCCCAACGCGCCAGCGCCGCCTCGAGCGCGGCATGGCCGGCGAGACCGATCTCACCCTCGAGGACCAGCCGCACCAGCGCGCGCGACGGCTCCGCGATCCCTAGCAGCACGCGATCGACGCGCTGCGCCGGATCGTCATCGGGGGCGATCCGCAGCGTCAGCGTCGACCAATGATAGGTCGCCACGGGCACCGCCTCGACCTGCGGCGCCAGACCCGGCCCCGGCAGCTCGACGATCAGCACGTTGCCCGGCTCGTTCTGCGGGAAGCGATCCGGTTCCGGCGTCCCGGAATACCAGGTTCGCGGTGCCACCTCGAGGGTGCCGTGCCAGTCGCCGAGCGCCAGATAGTCGAGCCGGGCGCGATCGGCGCGCGCCGGGTCGATCGGATTGCTGCTGTCCGCCGCGGCCGGCAGGCGCCCCTGGACCGCCCCGTGGGCAAGGCCGACCCGAAGCGCCGCCGCCGGCGTCGCCGCGCCGTCCATCCAGACCGTCGGATCGTCGTGCGTGCGCCGCGCGGTGAGGGGTGCGGGGAGAACGACCAGGCGACCGTCAGCGAGCGGGATCGGCGCCGCGGTCGCCGCGACGACGACGTTGCCCGGCGGCCCCAGGCGCGCCAGCCGCGTCCACACGCACTCGGCCAGATGCGCGTCGTGGTTGCCCGGCAGCAGTACCCAGGGCCGGGTGAAGCCACCCATCGCCTGCAGCGCCTTGTGCAGCGTCGCGTCGGACACCTCGTTGCCGTCGAACACGTCCCCGGCGACGAGGACGGCGTCGACGCGCCGTTCGACGGCCAGCGCCGCGATCCGCCGGATGGTCGCGAACCGCGCCTCGCGCAACAGCGCGCCCGCATCTCCCGGGATGTTGGCGAACGGCTTGCCGAGCTGCCAGTCGGCGGTGTGCAGCAGGCGGACGGTCATCGCCCAGCCTGTTTGCCGCGGCGCCGCGGCACCGGGCAAGGCTCAGTCGCGGCTGAGCCGCTTGGCCGCCAGCGCGTCGAGATAGGCCTGCCAGAGCCGCGCCTGGTCGCGACCCAGAGCGTACAGATAAGACCAGGTGAAGATGCCGGTGTCATGGCCGTCGTCGAAGACGATTCGCACGGCGTAGTTGCCCACGGGCTCGACCATGCTGATGCCCACCCTGCGCTTGCCCGGGACGGTGATCTTCTGCGACGGCGCGTGCCCCTGCACCTCGGCCGACGGGCTCTCGACGCGCAGCAGCTCCGCCGGCAGAACGAACCGGGCGCCGTCGTCGAACGTCACCTCCAGCCGGCGCTCGCCCCGATCGACGCGGATCTCCACCGGCCAGGCCGGCGGCTCGCTCACCGGCGGACCTCGTCCGGAATCCGGTCGGCCTCGTCCAGCGGCCGCGCCTCGTCGACCAGCATGATCGGAATGCCGTCACGGATCGGGAAAGCAAGTCCCGCCTGTTCCGAGATCAGCTCCTGCGCGTCGCGGTCGTAGCGCAGCGGTCCCTTGGTCAGCGGGCAGACCAGGATCTCCAGCAGGCGTGGATCGATGGCGGCGGGACGCGGCGGCTCGGTCATGGTGCGCTCAGTGCTTGCTCGCGGACTCGACGGTCGTCACGGGCACCGCCTCCATCCGCATCAGGGCCACGAGCAGGCGGCCCTGCTGCGCCATGTCCCGCGCCTCGAGCAGGGCCTGCTTCTCGGCGGCACCGAAGGGACAGATCATCGCCAGCGAGGTGATCAGCGCCGCCAGTGGCGCGCCCTCGAGCGTCCGCCACTCGGCCTCGATTCCGTGCTTGCGGAAATAGCCGCGCAGCACGCCGAGCAGCTCGCCCTTCAGCTCGGCCGGTGGCGGGACCGGCTGGAGATCCGCGCGCCACGGGTCGAAGTCGGCGCGGACCTGCCGGTACGGTGTCGTCGTCGGCAGCTCCTCGGCGATGTCGAACCGGCACAGCCCGGTCAGCGTGATCAGGTAGCGGCCGTCATCCGTCTCGGCGAAGTTGCTGATCCGGCCGGCGCAGCCGGTGCGGAACACGGCCGGCGCGGCCTCGCGGCTGCCGCCCTCGCGCGGCTGGACCATGCCGATCACCCGATCGGTCTGCATCGCGTCGCGGACCATTGCCAGATAGCGCGGCTCGAAAATGTTCAACGGGAGGTTTCCGCCCGGCAGGAGCAGGCAGCCGTGCAGCGGGAAGATCGGGAAGCGCGGTGGCAGGCTGTCGCCGGGGCCGGCCATCAGCTGAACAACACGCTCGACAGCATCCGCCGTCCCTTCAGCGTGGCTGGATGCTTGGGTCCCAACGCCTCGAAGAACCGCAACAGCTGCTTGCGCGCCTGCCCGTCCTGCCAGTCGCGCTCGCGACGGACGATGGCGAGCAGGTGGTCGATCGCCGTGTCGAGCTGGCCGCGCAGGAACAGCAGCGTGCCCAGCCGGTAGCGGGCCTCGTGATCGTTCGGATCGACCTCGACCCGGGCGAGCAGATCGGTCGCGTCGCCCAGTTCGCCCGCCTCCTCGGCAAGGCTCAACGCCGCCCGCGCGCCGCTCACCGCCGGGTGCCCGGCGACCTCCTTGGGCGCGCCGTCGAGCAGCTTGCGCGCCTCGGCGCGCTGGCCCTGGTTGAGCAGGCAGCGGGCGAGCCCGCCGAGCGCTTCGGCATCACCCGGGCTGTCGGCGAGGATCTCACGGAAGAGCGACGCCGCGGCGTTCCACTCGCCACGCTCGACGAGCTGCTTGGCCAGCTCGATCCCGCCGCCCTCGGCCTCCGTGGCGCCGTCGCCGCGCATCGCCGCCAGCCGGTCGACCAGCATCTTCACCTGGCTTTCCGGCTGCGCCCCGGCGAACGCGGTCACCGGCTGCCCGCCGACGAAAGCGAACACGGTCGGCACCGACTGGATGCGCAGCTGCTGCGCCAGTTCCGGGTTCTCGTCGACGTTGATCTTGACCAGCCGAACCTTGCCCTTCGCGGCGCGGACGACCTTCTCGAGGACCGGGGTGAGCTGCTTGCACGGCCCGCACCAGGGGGCCCAGAAGTCCACCAGCACCGGGACCTGCATCGACGCCCGGATCACGTCCTCGGCGAAGGTGGTGATGTCGCCGTCCTTGATCGGATCGGCCGCCGCGACCCCCGCCCTCGGCGCCGACGCGCCGCCCAGTAGCGCCATGTGCTCAAGACCTTCGACGTTGCGGCCGGTGACGACGCACAGGTGCGCCCCCGGGCCCGACGACCCCAGCTGCGCGGAAGATGGACCGCAGCCAGCGACGATACAAGGGCGGGGCGGGCTGTGGACCGTGGTGGCTCAGCTCACCGAATCGAGCCGCCGGATGACCCCGTCCTGCTTGGTCATGACATAGATCTCGCCGGCTCCGTCCTGGCCGAAGCGAAGATCGACCCGACCGTGGGTGCCGACGAGCTGGCGTAGGGTGACGGTGCGGCCAGCGCGGCGCAGGGTCAGCTCGCGCAGCACGACGCCGCCGCCGGGGCGCAGGTCGGCAGCCCGAACGTGGAAGATCCGCCCGTTGACGATGTCGCCGCACAGATAGTGACCGCGCAGCGCGGGAATCCGGCTGCCGCGATAGACGAACCCGCCGGTGATCGCCCGTCCGTCGTCGTGGTCGTACATCGCGGCCGGGTAGGTGAAGCCGCGCGCGGCGTCGTTGGTCGGCAGGCGGTAGAGGACGGCGCCGTTGCTGCGGTCGGGCACGAACGGTCCCTCGCGCAGGGGCCAGCCGTAGTTCGCGCCGGCCGCGCCGATGTTGATCTCCTCGATCTGGTCCTCGCCGATGTCGGTGAAGATCAGGCGCCGGTCGGCGAAACACAGATTCTGCGGATGGCGCAGGCCGAGCGCCCAGATGTGCGGCAGGAAGCCCGCGCGGCCGACGAACGGGTTGTCGGCGGGCACCGAGAACGGCGCCCCGCCGCGCGGCAGCGGGTCGATGCGGCCGATCTTGCCGAGCAGCAGGCGCCCGTCCTGGGCGGTGTCGTAGGGGTCGGTGCGGCCGCTGCCACGCCCGCCGTCACCGACGGCGAAATACAGCTTCCCGTGGTCGGAGCCGGTACGCGGCGCCTGGAGATCGAACAGGAGCTGGTCGGTGTTGTGGTCCGCCTTCCATTGGCCGATGCGCAGCAATTCGCGCCGGCTGCCCGGCAGGACGCGGGCGAAGCCGGCGCCGTCGACCTTCCACTCGGCGATCACGTCGTCATGCACGACCGGGTGGACACCGCTGTAGACCGGCACACCCGCCCGGCGGCTGGCCACGGTCTCGGTCGAGACCGTGTAGAGGCAGCGATAGCCGGGCCGGCCCGACTGCGCGTAGTCCGGATGGAAGGCGAAGCTGCGCAGGCCGACCTGCTGCCCGCGCGTCACCAGCGCCGCCCCCCGCACCGCCGCGAGGTCCAGGAAAAGCGTGATCGCGCGCGTGGTGACGTTGATGCGCCAGATCTTGCCCCTGGAATCACAGGCATAGACGAACGGCCGACCATCGCCGGCATGGAACAGGTAATTGAGGTTCGCCCGGGGCCGTTGCGCAGCGGTCGCCGGTGGCGTGACGAAATCGGTGATCGCCACGGCGAGGCCGCTCGGCCGTATGGACGGCAGCGGGTCGATGCGCCCGGTGGCCGGATCGACCGGGAGCGCCGGTCCCGCAGCCGGGTCCGCCGGCTCGGCCGCGGCCTCGCCCGGGAGCGCCAAGCCCGCCGCGAGAGGTGCCACGCCCAGCGCCGACGCGACGCGACCGATGAACGCCCGCCGGTCGGCCATCGGGCCGCAGTCCGGCACGGTCGGGTCGTCGCTCATGACGTCATGCTCCCAATTGAACGCGACAGGCGTGCCGGCTCGCACAGGCACGGTGACGGCAGCGCGCCCGGCTCGGTTATTGCTGGCCAGCGCGACGGCCCGGTCAACCCCATCGAGCGTCGTGCGGCGGCTGGCTGGCCTCAGATCGGCCGGCTCGGGACCCAGGCGTAGCCGTCGGGGTCGAGGATCACGCATTCGCGCAGGCCGTGCGGCTTGTCACGGCAGGCGGCGAGGATCTCGGCCCCGGCTGCACGCGCCCGGGCCTCGCAGGCGTCCGGATCGGCGTCGTAGAGACGCAGCTCGACACCGACGCCACGTGGCGCGCCGTCGCCGGTGAGCGCGAGCAGCGGGTGGTCCGCGAAGCTATGGTCGGCGTGCAGCATCCATTCGCCGGCGCCCAGCCGCAGCACGGCGAAGTCCCGATCGGCGTAGACACAGGAGGCGCCCAGCACGGCGGTCTGGAAGGCCACCGCGCGGGGCACGTCGCGGACCAGGAGGTTCACGCCCATGCCGCGCAGCCCGCGGCCATAGGCCCCGGCCGGCATGAACGGCTCGCCGACGCGCAGCTTTACCATCACCGATCCTCCCTTCGGCCTCGGCTTGCGATGCCGCGTCACCGCGTGGCAGCCTAGCGCCGCTCGCTCACTCCCCATGGAGCCATTCTTGGCCGAGCGCCGTTACGATGCGCTGATCGACGCCCGCGGCCTCACCTGCCCGTTGCCGCTGGTCAAGGCCCGCCAGGCGCTCATGGTGCTGGACACAGGCAGCACCGTCTGCGTGCTCGCCACCGACCCCGCGGCGCCGCGCGACTTCGAGGACTTCTCGCTCGCCACCGGTCACGGCCTGCTGGAAACGCGTGAGGATGCCGGCGTGTTCGTGATCGTGGTGGAGAAGCGCTGAGCGCGGCTTGACGCGCCCCCGGCGGCGCACCCTTACTCGGCGCGCGATCGCGCTCGGGGGGCGACATGGCGGGCAGGCTGAACGGCAAGCGGTGTGTCATCACGGCGGCAGCGCAGGGCATTGGCCGCGCCTCGGCGGAGCTGTTCGCGGCCGAGGGCGCCGAGGTCATCGCCACCGATATCGACGAGAAGAAGCTTGGTGGTCTCGTGGGCTGCCGGACCGAGCGGCTGGATGTGACGGACGCGGGCGCGATCGAGGCGTTCGCCGCACGCCACGGCGCCATCGACGTGCTGTTCAACTGCGCCGGCTACGTGCATCACGGCACGATCCTGGAGACGACCGAGAAGGACTGGGACTTCTCGTTCGATCTCAACGTCCGCTCGATGTTCCGCCTGACCAAGGCGTTCCTGCCGGCGATGCTCGCGCAGGGCCATGGGAACATCGTCAACATGGCGAGCGTCGCCGGCAGCGTGAAGGGTGTGCCCAACCGCTTCGTTTACGGCGCCAGCAAGGCCGCCGTCATCGGCCTCACCAAGTCGATCGCCATCGACTTCGTCACCAAGGGGATCCGCTGCAACGCGATCTGCCCGGGCACAGTCGAGACGCCGTCGCTGGGCGAGCGGATCGCCGCTCAAGGCGACGTCGAGAAGGCCCGCGCGGCCTTCATCGCGCGGCAGCCGATGGGACGGTTGGGCACGCCTGAGGAGATCGCCTACCTCGCGCTCTATCTCGCCAGCGACGAGAG
>CALKJU010000034.1 GCA_937995535.1 uncultured Alphaproteobacteria bacterium | reverse complement strand
GCGGCGAACGCCTCGAGCGCCGCCTTGGTCGCACCGTAGAGCGTGTCCGGCCACGCCGGATGGGTCTCGTCGAGGGGGATGCCGGCGATCCGCCGCCCGTATACCGCACGGCTCGAGAGCAGCACGCAGCGGCGCACGCCGACGCCGCGCGCCTGCTGTAGCAGGCGCAGGCTGCCCATCAGATTGACCTCGAGATAACGCTTCGGATCGTTGCCCTCGCCGCCACGGTAGCGGCCGGGCAGGTGATCGAGCGCAGCATGGACCAAGGCGTCCGCGCCGGCGCAGAGATCCGCCGGCGGGTCGGCGAGATCACCGGTGACGAACTCGATCCCGTCGGGCAGCCCGATCGGCTCGCGGTCGGGTCGCATCAGGGCGCGGACCCGGTCGCCGCGGGCCTGCAGCGCAGTCGCGATGAACCGCCCGACATAGCCGGTGGCGCCGGTGATGGCGACGATCATGCGCGCGCTGGAAGGTCCGCCGGCGGCGGCTTCCCGTCATGGACGCGCCACCACAGCTCGATCAATGGCCGGAGCTGTGCCCGTTTCGCGTGCTCGCCCTGCCACGGCTTCTCGTACTGATAGTGGACGACGCGGATGCTCGGCCAATGCCAGAGCTCGGGCAGATTGAGGAACAGGTACTGCAGCGTGTTGTAGGTGTATGGGAGACCGTGCCAGTCGGGCCAGAAGCGCTCGAGGAAGGTCTGGTCGGTACGCGGCCAGAACGCCTCGGGCTGCGTGAGTGATGCCCACATCCGTTCGAACGTCCGCGGATCCGGACGGGCCGTGAACACGCCCGAGTTCATCCGCTGCATGTCGGTCATCGCGGCATAGAGATTGGGTGCCGCGCAGAGCTCGGGATAGTCGAACAGCCGATCGATGTTGCGCACGACGAGGACGTCGGCGTCGAGGAACACCGCGCGCGTCACGCCCTCGAGCTGCCACAGCCGGAGCTTGAGGAAATTGTCCAGCGGGTCGTGGAAGGCGGGCTTGTCGCCCTTGGTGAAGGGTGCCCGGGCATGGAGCGGCTCGCGGGCATGGCGGGCACGGAAGTCGTCGGGGAACGGCAGGGTCTCGATCGGGACCAGCCGTGCCCCGGCGCGCTCCACGGCGTCGAGACCGTCGATCGGGCGCGGAACAAGGACCAGCAGCGGCGCCGCCGCGCTCGTCATTCGCAACGATCGCGCCAGCGCCACGGCGCCGATCGCGTAGTCCTCGTTGCTTACCAGCGTGACGTAGGCGTTCACTCGGCGGCCACGGCCACCGGATCCGCCGCGCGCAGGCGCTCTGCGATCTCCGGTGTCCAGGCGGACAGGCACGGGATGCGGCTGCGATCCACGCGGTCGCGCCAGCGTCGCGCGACCTCGACGACCTCCTCGAGCAGCCCGACTGCCAGCGTGGTCGGCTCGAGGCCGAGATGCAGCAGCGTGTCGTTCACTGCCACGAGCTCGTTCTCGGCCGCCTCCTGCCGCGGGTTGGTGACGTGGGCGACCGGCACGCCCGTCAGCCGGCTGACCAGCCGCGCGAGGTCGATCAGCCGATGCGTCTCGGTGAGCTGGTTGAGGATCCGTACGCGCGCGCCGCGGGTCGGCGGGCTCGCCAGCGCGAGCTCGATGCAGCGCACCGAGTCCCGGATGTGAATGAAGGCGCGCGTCTGCCCACCAGGGCCATGGACGGTCAGCGGATAGCCGATCGCGCCCTGGACGAGGAACCGGTTCAGCACCGTCCCATAATCGCCGTCATAGTCGAACCGGTTGACGAGACGCGGATCGAGCTCGGTCTCGGGGGTGGCCGTTCCCCACACGATGCCCTGATGGAGGTCGGTGATCCGCAGCTTGTCGTTCTTAGCGTAGTAGGCGAGGAGGAGCTGGTCGAGGCATTTCGTCAGGTGGTAGACGCTGCCGGGATTGGCCGGGTAGAGGATCTCCTGCGTCACCGAGCGACCAGGTGCCACCTCGACGGAGACCGGCAGGTAGCCCTCCGGGATGGCCGCACCCACGGTGCCGTAGCCGTAGACACCCATCGTCCCGAGATGGACGAGGTGCGCGTCGAGCTCGAGCTCGGCCAGGGCGCACAGCAAATTGTGCGTGGCGTTGACGTTGTTGCCGACGGTGTAGCGTTTGTGGCGCGCGCTCTTCATCGAGTAGGGAGCAGCGCGCTGCTCGGCGAGGTGGACCAGCGCGTCGGGCCGCGCCTGCGCCAGCCACGACCGCAACGCTCCGTAGTCCTCGGCGATATCGAGCAGCCTGAAATCAATCGTCCGGCCGCTGACCTCCTGCCACGCTCGCAGCCGAACCGCGAGCGGCTCGATCGGCGTGAGCGACGCGACACCCAGCTCGGCATCGATGTCCCGCCGGCTGAGATTGTCGACGATCGTCACTTCGTGACCACGCGCCGAGAGGTGGAGCGCGGTGGGCCAGCCGACGAATCCGTCCCCGCCGAGGACCGCGATGCGCATCGTCGCTTGCTCCTCACGCCGCTTCACCCGCGCGGCTGGTGCCACTCGCGGGTCACCCCGACGTGACGGAACGGCGACGGAATGGTGACGGCCGACCCTGCATCCTGTGGTGGTCTGTCAGCCGAGGCACAGCCCCTTGCAAAACGGCGCTGTGCCGCCGATTGTCCATGGCATGGGGTCGTCGCCTCCGCGCAACGGCCGCGTCCTCGCGGTGCTCGGGCCCACCAACACGGGCAAGACCCATTTCGCCGTCGAGCGCCTGCTCGCCCATCGCAGTGGCATGATCGGATTTCCCCTGCGCCTGCTCGCGCGGGAGATCTACGACCGGATCGTGGCGTTGCGCGGGGCGGAGGCCGTCGCGCTCATCACCGGCGAGGAGAAGCTCGGCAGCGACAAGGCGCCTTATATCGTCGCCACGGTGGAGGCGATGCCGGTCGACCGGCCGGTGGCGTTCCTCGCCGTCGACGAGATCCAGCTCTGCGCCGACTATGAGCGCGGGCACATCTTCACCGACCGGCTGCTGCACGCGCGTGGTCTCGATGAGACGATGTTTCTCGGTTCGGACACGATCCGGCCGATCCTGCGCCAGCTCGTGCCGGAGGCCGAGGTGATCGGTCGGCCACGTTTCTCGACACTGCGCCACGCCGGCCCCTGCAAGCTGACCCGGCTGCCGCGGCGCAGCGCTATCGTCGCGTTCAGCGCGGCCGAGGTCTACGCGTTGGGCGAGCTGATGCGCCGGCAGCGCGGCGGGGTCGCGATCGTGCTCGGCGCTCTGAGCCCGCGGACGCGCAACGCCCAGGTGGCCATGTACCAGGCCGGCGAGGTCGAGCATCTCGTGGCGACCGACGCGATCGGCATGGGCCTGAACATGGACCTGGCCCACGTCGCGTTCGCCAGCCTGCGCAAGTTCGACGGCCGGCACGATCGCCGACTCAGCGCGGCCGAGCTGGCGCAGATCGCCGGCCGGGCCGGCCGGCACATGGCCGACGGCAGTTTCGGCACGACCAACGGCGCGCCGGCGCTCGACGAGCCCACCGCGGAGGCGATCGAGACGCACAGCTTCCCGGTCCTCAAGGCGCTGCGCTGGCGCAACAGCGCGCTCGACTTCCGCTCGCTCGAGCATCTCGCCGCGAGCCTCGACGAGCGGCCGCCGGCGCCCTGCCTGATCAAGGTTCGTGACGCGCTCGACGACCGCAGCCTCGCGCTGCTCGGCGCTCGCCCGGAGATCCGCGCCCGCGCCGAGGGCGTCGACCGCGTCCGGCTCCTCTGGCAGGTCTGCCAGATCCCGGACTTCCGCAAGACGCTGACCGACGCGCATCTGCACCTGCTGGCCACCGTCTACGGCCATCTGACGACCGGCTCCGGACTGCTCCCGGCTGACTGGGTGGCCACGATGCTCGCCCGGCTCGACCGGGTCGATGGCGACGTCGACGCGCTGGTCGGGCGGATCGCGCATGTCCGTACCTGGACCTACCTCTCGCATCGCACGAGCTGGCTGGCCGACGCCGAGCATTGGCAGGGGCGCGCGCGCGAGGTCGAGGACCGTCTGTCCGACGCGCTTCACGAGCGGCTGGCGCAGCGCTTCGTCGATCGCCGGACCACCGCGCTGATGCGCTCGCTGCGCGAGCACGGTCGGCCGATGGGTGTCGTCGACCCGACCGGCGCGGTCGAGGTCGACGGCCACCTTGTCGGTGAGCTGCAAGGGCTGCGCTTCCGCCCGGCCACGGCCGGCGACGACACCGGACGGAGGGTCATGGCGGCCGCTGCCCGCCGCGTTGTCGGACCCGAGCTGGCCCGGCGGGTGGCTCGCCTGCTCGCCGCGGCCGATGCTGCGTTCGCGCTCGACGACGCGGATCGGATCGTCTGGGACGGGGCGCCGGTCGCCCGCCTGGTGCGCGGCCCGGGCCTGCGCCGGCCGGCGCTCGAGACCCTCGCCGGTGAGGAGTTGCCCGAACGCCACCGCGTCGCGGTGCGGGCGCGGCTGCAACACTGGCTCGATGCCTGGCTCGGCCGGCGGCTGGCCGCGCTGGACGGTTTGGCTGCCGAGGGGCCGCGCCTCGGCGGCCCCGGCCGGGGCATCGCCTTCTCGGTGGTCGAGGGGCTGGGCTCGGCCGTGCGCGAGCCCTTGGCCGACCTGCTGCGCGATCTCGCCGACCCCGACCGCGCCGCGTTGACCCGCCTCGGCCTGCGTTTTGGCCGCCAGTATCTCTACCTGGCCGACCTGCTCAAGGCCGGCGCGGTCGAGGCGCGGCTGCGGCTGTGGCGGCTCTGGACGGGCGATCCCTTGCGCCTCCCGCCACCCGGCCGGACAGTGCTTCGGCCGCCGACGGTACTCCCCGAGCCGGCGGCGCGCGCGGCGGGGTACGCGCTGCTCGGCGGCGTTCTGCTGCGGATCGACGTGCTCGAGCGCCTCGCCGCCGCGCTGCGCGCCCGCGCCCGGGCCGACAGCGTTTTCGTCCTGCCCGTCGAACTCGCAGCGCAAGCGGGCCTGACCCGCACGGAGCTCGCGGCCGTGGTCGGGTCGCTCGGCTACGAAGCGAGCCGGACGGACGAGACGGTGCTGCGGTTCCAGCGCCCCGCCCCCCGGCCCCGCACCGCGCGGCCGGTGCCGCGCGATCCGGCGCGCGGCGGCTCGGCTTCGCCCTTCGCCGCCCTCGCGGTCCTGCGGTCCGACCGTTGAGCGAGCTGCGCGGCTTGCGTATCGACAAGTGGCTGTTCTTCGCGCGGTTCATCCGTAGCCGGGCGCTGGCGATCGAGCTGATCGGTGAGCGCCGCGTGCGGGTCAACGATCATGTGATCGAGAAGACACACCACTTGGTGCGGCCGGGTGACGTCGTGACCCTGCGGCAGCCCGACGTCGTCCGGGTGGTGCGCATCGTGGCGCTCGGGCAGCGCCGCGGCCCGGCGAGCGAGGCCCGCGCGCTCTACGCCGAGATCCTGACCGACGCTTGAGCCTCAAGTGACACGCGGACGGCGCGCGCCGAAGATCGCACTGCCGACCCGCACCTCGGTCGCACCGTGGCGGATCGCCTGCTCGAAGTCGGCGCTCATCCCGCAGCTCACCACCGCGAGCCCGTGCCGCTCCGCAAGCTCCGCGAGGAGGCGGGTGTGCGGGCCGACGTCCTGGTCCTCCGGCGGGATCGCCATCAGCCCCATGACCGGCAGGCGCAACCGGTCGCGGCACAGCGCCAGCAGTTCGGCGACGCCTTCTGGCGCAACCCCGGCCTTCTGCGGCTCGCGGCCGGTGTTGACCTGCAGCAGCAGGCGTGGGCAGCGCCCGGCGCGCGCCGCCTCTCGCGCCAGCGCCTCGGCCAGTCGCGGCCGGTCGACGCTCTCGATCACGTCGAACAGCGCCACCGCCTCGCGCGCCTTGTTGGACTGCAGTGCGCCGACCAGGTGCAGTACGACGTCCGGCCAGCGCGCGCGCAGCCCAGGCCAGCGCGCCGCCGCCTCCTGGACGTAGTTCTCGCCGAACGCGCGCTGCCCGGCGGCGAGCGCCGCTTCGAGCCGCTCGCTCGGCTGCCCCTTGGCCACGGCGACCAGGACGACATCCTCCGCTGCGCGGCCAGCCACACCCGCCGCGGCGCCGATCCGCCGCCGCACCTCGGCGAGGTTCGCCGCGACGTCGACTTGTTCCTCTGCTTCGCCCATGTCATCTCGACCCTGCGCGCCCCCCGCCGCCTGTCAAGCCAGCGCGGAACACGAGGATGCTGGACAGCTTCGACGCCATCGTCGCCCCGATCGGTGCGGCCGAGTTCAAGGCCGAGGTGCTCGGCCGGCGGCCCCTGCACCTCGAAGGCCCGTCCGACAAATGGGCCGAGCTGATGAGCTGGCCCGTCCTGAACGAGCTGCTCGGCATGAGCTCGATCTGGTCGGCCGCCTCGTTGCCCCTCGTGCTCGACAAGGACCCGGTGCCGGTCACGGCCTATGCCGCCCCGGCGGTGGGTCGCGACGGCGGCCAGGTGCTCCGGCCCGACCCCACGAAGGTTCAGGACTACCTGCGCCGCGGCGCGACGCTCGTGGCGAACGACATCGACCAGCTCACGCCGGCCTTGCGTGCCTTCGCCGGTGCCATGGAGCAGGCGCTCGGCGGCAAGGTGCAGGCCAACCTTTATCTCTCCTCGAAGCGGAAGCAGGGTTTTCGCGTGCACTACGACACGCATGACGTGTTCGCCGTCCACGTCATGGGTGAGAAGCGCTGGTTCGTGTTCGAGGGCCGCGCCGAGGCGCCGATCGCCCATCTTATGTTCAAGAGCCAGCCGCAGGACCACCACGACCGGGCCAAGGGCGCTCTGTGGAAGGAGATCCGCCTTAAGGCCGGTGATCTGCTCTACCTGCCGCGCGGCCAATACCACTACGCGCTGGCCGAGGACGGGCCGTGCGCGCACATCGCTTTCGGCGTCACCTACCCGATCGGCCTCGACGTGGTGAGCTACCTGTTCGAGCGCATGGTGGCCGAGCCGGTCGCCCGCCACAACCTGCCGCAGGGCGACGCAGCGGCCCTGGCGCGACGCCTGAACGAGCTCGCCGAGCGCATCACCGCCGTCCTCGGCGACGCGCAGACCGCCAAGGATCTGGCCGCGTTCATCGCCGGGTTCCGCTATCCGCGCGCCGAGTACGCCCTGCCCGAGCTGATCGAGCGGGCCGAGGAGCGCTGGGTGGTGCGGGCCAAGGGGGTGCGACTGGTCGAGGCCGGCGGCCGCTACGGGCTGGTCCGCGAGGGCAGCCGCGAGGCGGTCGAGGTGCCGGCTGAGGTCAAGACCGAGATCGCCTGGGTGCTGGCGCGGCCGGGCTTCACGCGCCATGAGGTGGCGCAGGCGTTCGCCGAGGTACCGCGAGCCAAGGTCGACCGGCTGCTCCGCGACCTCGAGCGCATGGCCCTGATCGCCCCCGCTTAGGTACTTGTTGCGATGAGGTCACAGACGCCGCGATGCCTGTGGCGTCGCGACACTTGTCGGTTGCCCTGGCCGGGAGCGTGGCCCGATATGACCGGCGGCAAGTCGGACGCGGCTCGTCCTGCGTGTTGGTGCCGGCACCCGGGCCGGACCGGACGAGGGGGGCCGGAGTAGCGGGCAGGGTTCCGCCGTCGTCCGTAGGAATGATGCGGAGGAGAGTTCGACCATGACATCACGCAAGATCCTGCTCGCGTCCACCGCCCTGATCGGGGCCCTGGCGGTGACCGACGTGGCGCGTGCCGCGACGGTGTCGCCCGGCGGCGCGCTCGACCTGACGCTGACCGGCTTCATGGGCTTCCGTGCCCATGGCGGCGATCTCGACAATGCGCGGCTCGATGCCGACGTGGCGAACGGCCTCGACTTCTCGAACGACACCGAGGTGCACGTGGTGGCGCGCGGCCGGCACGACGCCAGCGGCATCGAATACGGCGCCACGGTCGAGTTCGAGGCCGACACCAACAGCACCAACAACACCGACGAGACCTGGATCTTCATCCGCGGCGGCTTCGGTGAGTTCCGCTTCGGCGACGAGGATGGGCCGGTCGACAACAGCTATGTCGGCGGTCGGACGGTCGCGGCCGGCACCGGTGGTATCGACGGCTCGATCGTCGACGCCGTCGCCGTCAGCGCCGTGGCGCCGTTCAACTCCGGCGACGACACCAAGATCCGCTACTACACGCCCAGTTTCGGCGGGTTCTCGGTGGGGGCCTCCTACACCCCGAACGCCCAGGGCGGCGATCAGCTGGCGTTGAAGAATGTCGACCCGCAGGACTTCTTCGAGGGCGCTTTGGTCTACGAGGGCGAGGTGGCCGGTGTCGGCCTGCTCGCCTCGGCCGTCGGCGGGTACTGCCGGCTCGAGCAGGTCGCCGACGACGACTGCTGGAACTGGGGTGCTGGTGGCGTCGTGAACCTCTTCGGCTTCCAGATCGGCGCCGGCTACTTCAAGGAGAACTTCGCCGGCCAGGAGAAGGACGCGCTGAATCTCGGCGTGGCCTACGGTTTCGGCCCGCTGAATGTGTCGCTCACCTATGGCTGGGTGCTCGACAGCGACGACCTGGTGGTGAACGGCAACGAGGTCGACGAGCCGAAGAACCTCGTGCTCTCGGCCGACATCGCGCTGATGCCCGGGCTGGTGCTCGCCGGCGACGTCGGCTACTTCGACAACGATGTGAAGAACGGTCCGTTCGAGGACGATGACGACGGCTGGCAGGCGGTCACCCGGCTGCGCTTGGCTTTCTGACGCGGCGGCCACCCGCCTTTTCGCGTCGCGGCGGCGGGCCCTTCGGCCCGCCGCTTCGCATTTGCGGCCAGGGTCCCCGAGGCTTGTGGCGGACCCGACACAGTGTACCCGGTTTGCGGTCGCCGATTCGGTGGTCGGCTTGCGGTGTGGGGCCGCGCTGCGGATAAGCGGAGGTGTTCGGGAGAGGCGGTAGGGGCCGCGCGATCCCGGTGAGGGCCGACGGCAAGGCGGCCTCGAAGTCCAACATCGCAGGATCGCGCCCGCTGGGTGTGGGGAGACGGACAACGATGAACAGGCTCAAGGTTCTTCTCGGCACGACGGCGCTGGTCGGCGCCGGCTTGGCCGCCACGGTGCCTTCGCCGGTGAGCGCGGCCACGGTCTCGCCCGGCGGGGCGCTCGACCTGACGCTGACCGGCTTCATGGGCTTCCGTGCCCATGGCGGTGATCTGTCGAATGCGCGGCTGAACAAGAACATCGCCGACGGCCTCGACTTCTCGAACGACACCGAGGTGCATGTGGTGGCGCGCGGCCGGCACGACGCGACGGGCATCGAGTACGGTGCGACGGTCGAGTTCGAGGCCGACACCAACCGCACGGACAACACCGACGAGACCTGGATCTTCGTGCGCGGCACGTTCGGTGAGTTCCGCTTCGGCGACGAGGACGGTGCGGTCGACAACAGCGCCGTGGGCGGCTTCACCGTCGCGGCCGGCACCGGCGGTATCGACGGCTCGATCGTCGACGTGATCGCCACCGGTGTGGTCAAGCCGTTCAACTCCGGCGACAACACCAAGATCCGCTACTACACGCCCAACTTCGGCGGGTTCTCGGTGGGCGCGTCCTACACTCCCAACGCCCAGGGCGGCGACCAGCTGGCGCTGAAGAACGTCGACCCCCAGGACTTCTTCGAGGGCGCTCTGGTCTACAACGGCGAGGTCGGCGGAGTCGGGATTCTCGCGTCCGTGGTCGGCGGCTACTGTCGGATCGAGAATGCGGCTGATGACGACTGCTACAACTACGGTGGCGGCGCCGTCGTCAATCTGTTCGGGTTCCGCTTGGGCGGCGGTATCTTCACGCAGAACTTCGCCGGCCAGGAGAAGGACTTCTTCAACGTCGGCGTCGGCGCGGCGCTGGGGCCAGTGAACCTGTCGGTGACCTACGGTCAGGTGCTCGACAGCGACGACCTGGTGGTGAACGGTAACGCGGTCGACGAGCCGATGAACCTCGTGGTCTCGGCCGACATCGCGCTGATGCCCGGCCTAGTGCTCGCCGGCGACGTCGGCTACTTCGACAACGACGTCGACAACGGCCCGAACAAGGGCGACGACGATGGCGTTCAGGCCGTGACCCGGCTGCGCCTCGCCTTCTGATCGCGACCGAGCCGAGTTCGGAGCGTGGCGGCGGGCCCTCGGGCCCGCCGCTTCGTTTCCGCCTACGGTAGTGCGTCCTCCGTGCAATGTTGCAGTTTGTTGCAACGCCGCACTCGCACCGGGCGGAGGGCGATGCTAGGTAAGCGATGTGTGTGGGGCGCATAGACCCCTGTGGAGCGGACGGTGACCGGAGCGAGGCTGGCATTGGCCGGCGTGGCTGTCGCGCTGCTGCCTTTCGCAGCGGGCGCGGAGACCCTTCGTCTTGGAGGACCTCTCACGGATCAGCTCGCCATCGACTTCCCGGGCTCCCGGGAAGGCGATCTGCCGGCGCGGTTCGAATCGCGTCGTGACGTCGGTGGCTTGGCCCTGGAGTTCACGCCCCGCAGTGCTATCGCGTTCCTCTTCGGTGAGCAGTCGGCGCTGGCCGACGAGCCCGCCGAGCTGCGGTTGACGCTCGCCCGCGACCCGGAGGGCTCGGCGCGGTTGGAAGCGCTCGACGGCTCGCCGGGCATGGCGGGCGAAGGGGCGTTGGAGATCGGTGGCGCCCTGCGCTGGGCCGACTGGTCGCTCGGCAGCGCCTACTCACGGACCGCGCTGTTCGGCGGCGAGGCCGATCTGTTTTCCGCGACGCTGGGCTATGGTCCGGTCTCGGCGCGGCTCGCCTATGGCCAGGCGGACGGAAGGGGTGTTGGCGGCGATCTCGAGGTGCTCATGCTGAGTACCGATCTCGCCGCGGCATCGTGGCTTACGCTCGAGACCGACCTCGCGATGGGCGCTCCGGATGATCGCAGCCGCGAGACGCTGGCGGTCGGGCGCTTCGGGATCCGCCTGAACTTCTAGCCCCGCGCGCCGGGCCCGGGTCTGGACGGGCTGGCGCCCATGGCGCATAACCGGGCGGTATCGGCCGTCGGCGAGATGTCCTGTCATGCACGCGGTGCTTCGCTCTGTCGCTGTTGTCGGGCTGGCCCTGGGCCTTGGCCCGGGTCTGGTCGCTTGCGGCCAAGGGACGATGCCCGAGTTCACCGTGTTCGACCCCAAGGACCAGCGGGAGCGGGAGCGCCACGGCACGTTCCAGGGGACCGACGGCGTCACCCTCTTCTCGACGGAGAAGCGGCCGCCGAGCGCCGTGGGCGGTGACGGCGGTGGTGGCGGAGGGATCGGCGTCAACGCCTTCCTCTGGCAGAGCACGCTGGAGACCCTCGACTTCCTGCCGATCGCCTCGGCCGACCCGTGGGGCGGGCTGATCATCACCGACTGGTACCAGCCGGCCGAGAGCCCCGACGAGCGCCTCAAGCTGCAGGTGTTGATCAGCGACCGCATGCTTCGCGCCGACGCGCTCAAGGTGTCGGTGTTCCGCCAGGTGGCGGCGGGCAATGGCGGCTGGCTCGACGCGACGGTCGATGCGGAGACCGCCAAGGCGATCGAAGATCGGATCCTGACCCGGGCGCGCGAGCTGCGTGTCGCTGCCGTGCAGTCGTCCGGCTGATCCCGCGGCGCGAGGCTTGCGGCCGGTACGGCGCGAGCGTTCCTTCGACCGGGCATGACGATGAGTGAGCAGAGCGAGGGTGCCGCGCGCTATCCGTTCCGTGCGACCGAAGCCAAGTGGCGACGGCGCTGGGCCGACGCCGAGGTATTCCGTGCCGAAGCCCGCCCCGGCCAGCCGAAGTACTACGTGCTGGAGATGTTCCCCTATCCGTCGGGGCGCATCCACATGGGGCATGTCCGCAACTACACGCTGGGTGACGTGGTCGCCCGGCTGAAGCGCGGGCAGGGCTACAATGTGCTGCATCCGATGGGTTGGGACGCGTTCGGCCTGCCCGCCGAGGGTGCCGCGCAGAAGCGCGGAGTGCATCCGCGCACCTGGACCTACCGCAACATCGCCGAGATGCGCGAGCAGCTCAAGGTGATGGGGCTGTCGCTCGACTGGTCGCGCGAGATCGCGACCTGCGACCCGGCCTACTACCGCCACGAGCAGCGGATGTTCATCGAGCTGTGGCGCAAGGGGCTGGTCTACCGGAAGGAGAGCTGGGTCAACTGGGATCCGGTCGACCAGACGGTGCTGGCCAACGAGCAGGTCATCGACGGCCGCGGCTGGCGCTCCGGGGCCCCCGTCGAGCGCCGCAAGCTGGCGCAGTGGTTCTTTCGCATCACCGCCTACGCCGAGGATCTGCTGCAGGCGCTCGACCGGCTCGACGGCTGGCCGGACAAGGTCCGGCTGATGCAGCGCAACTGGATCGGGAAGTCGCAGGGCGCGCGGGTCCGCTTCCCCCTCGTCGGCCGGGCCGACGCGCTCGAGGTCTTCACCACACGGCCCGACACGCTGTTCGGCGCGAGCTTCATGGCGATCGCGCCCGACCATCCGTTGAGCGCCGAACAGGCTGCGCACGACCCGGCGCTGGCCGCGTTCGTCGCCGAGTGCCTGCGTGGCGGGACCAGCGCCGCCGAGCTGGAGACGGCCGAGAAGCGCGGCTACGATACCGGGCTGCGCTGTCGCCACCCGTTCCGCGACGATCTCGAGCTGCCCGTCTACGTCGCCAACTTCGTGCTGATGGAGTACGGCACGGGGGCGATCTTCGGCTGTCCCGCGCACGACCAGCGCGACCTCGACTTCGCCCGCAAGCACGGCCGCCCGGTGCTGCCGGTGGTGCTGCCGCCCGGTGCCGATCCCGCCAGCTTCGCGATCGGCGACGAGGCCTATGTCGAGGATGGGCGGATCTACAATTCCGAGTTCCTCGACGGTCTGGACGTCGAGGCCGGCAAGCGGCGTGCCGTCGAGGAGCTGGAGCGGCGCGGCCTCGGCCGCGGCGAGACGACCTGGCGGCTGCGCGACTGGGGCGTGTCCCGGCAACGCTACTGGGGCTGCCCGATCCCGATGCTGCATTTCGAGGACGGCTCGATCGAGCCGGTGCCCGAGGCGATGCTGCCGGTCGAACTGCCGGAGGACGTCGATCTGAGCCGGCCGGGCAATCCGCTCGACCACCATCCGACCTGGAAGCATGTCGTCTTGCCCGACGGACGGCGCGCCGTGCGCGAGACCGACACCTTCGACACCTTCGTCGAGAGCTCGTGGTATTTCGCACGGTTCTGCTCGCCGGACCACGCCGAGGGGCCGTTCCGCCGCGCCGAGGCCGATTACTGGCTGCCCGTCGACCAGTATGTCGGCGGCATCGAGCACGCGATCCTGCACCTGCTCTATTCGCGGTTCTTCACCCGCGCGATGCGCGACATCGGCCTGCTCAGCATCGACGAGCCGTTCCGCGGCCTGTTCACCCAGGGCATGATCAACCACCTCACCTTCAAGGACGAAGCAGGCAACTGGCTGGAGCCGCGCGCGGTCGCGCGCGATCCCGAGCGCGGCTGGGTGACGCTCGACGGTGGTCGCCGGGTCATTCCGGGCCGCGTCGAGAAGATGAGCAAGTCCAAGCACAACACGATCGACCCGGCGGAGATCATCGAGGCTTACGGAGCCGACACCGCACGCCTGTTCATGCTCTCGGACAGCCCGCCCGAGCGCGACCTCGAATGGACGGAGGCCGGCATCGACGGTGCCTGGCGCTACGTCAACCGGCTGTGGCGGCTGGTCGAGGAGCGCCGCGCCGGCCTGCCCCCGCCCGGGACGCCCGTGGACGGTGCCGCGCTCGATCCCGCCGACGCCGAACTGCGCCGTCAGGTGCACCGGACCATCGCCGAGGTCACGCAGACGCTCGAGCGGTTCCACTTCAACAAGGCGGTGGCTCTGATCCGCGAGCTGTCCAACGCGCTGGAGGCGCGGCGGAGCGCGCCGCCCGCCTTGCAGCGCGAGGCCCTCGACACGCTGGTCCGTCTGCTCGAGCCGATGGTCCCGCATCTGGCCGAGGAGCTCTGGGAGCGGCTCGGGCACGACCGGATGCTCACGCTGACGCCCTGGCCCGAGGCGGATCCGGAGTGGCTGGCGGCGGCGCAGGTCACCGTCGGTGTGACCGTCAACGGCAAGCGCCGCGCCGAAATCCTCCTGCCGGTGGGCTGCTCCGCTGCGGAGGCCGAGGCCGCGGCGCTGGCCGAGCCGAACGTCCGCCGCGCCCTCGACGGCCGCGCGCCACGCCGAGTCGTCGTGGTCCCCGACCGGATCGTGAATGTGGTCGTCTGAGCCGAGCCCGGCCCGACGGCGCCTGCTCGGTCTGCTGCCGGCCCTGGCCGCTGTCGCGGGCTGTGGGCTGCGGCCGCTGCACGCCGGCCCGGAAGGCGAGGCGCTCGACACCAGGCTCGCCGCGATCGAGGTGCGCACGCCGAACGACCGATTGGGCTACTCTGTCCGGCGCGAGTTGCTCGACGCGCTCAATCCGCGCGGGCTCGCAGTGCCGGGGGAATACGATCTCGTCGTCCGCCTCCAGCGCTCGATCTCGTCGCTGATCATTCAGCTCAACGACGACACGACGCGGTTCGACCTCGTCCTGGCCGCGTTTTACGAACTGCGGCGCAAGTCCGACGGCCGGGTCGTCTACCGCTCCGCGGCACGCCGCGCGGCCAGCTACAACCAGCGCCAGTCACCGTTCGCGACCCGGATCTCGCAGCGCAATGCCGAGGACCGCGCCGCGCGTGAGCTCGCCCTGTTCATCCGCACGCAGCTCGCTCTGCACTTCGACAGCGCGCAGGCGTGAAGCTGCCGGCCGGACGCGTCGAGGGCTTCGTCGCCCGGCCGGATCCGGCGGTCGCGGTCACACTGCTTTACGGCCCCGACCGCGGCCTCGCCGCCGAGCGCGCGGCGCGGCTCGCCGCGCAGCTCGTCACCGACCCGGCTGATCCGTTCGTCGTCACCGAGCTCGACGGCGACCGGTTAAGGGACGAGCCGCGTCTCCTCGTCGAGGCGGCACAGGCGCTGACCCTGACTGGGGTCCGTCGGCTCGTGCGGGTGCGCGACGCCGCCGATCCGATGACGCCGGCCGTGCGCCAGCTCCTCGCCACGCGCGACATCGCCGCCTTCGTGCTGCTCGAGGCCGGGGACCTCGGCGGCGCTTCGGCCCTGCGCAAGGTCGTCGAGGCCGCGGACCGAGCGATGGCCCTGCCCTGCTATCGCGACGAGGGCGAGACGCTGCGCGAGGTGATCCGCGACGGCCTCGCCGCTGAGGGCTTGCGCGCCGACCCCGAGGTGCTCGGCCGGCTCGCCGAGCTGCTCGGCGCCGACCGCGCGCTGACCCGGCAGGAGCTGCGCAAGCTCGCGCTCTACATTGGCGAGCGTCCCGGTGGCCGCGTCAGCCACGCCGACATCGACGCCGTGCTCGACGACAGCACGGCCCTGGCACTGCACGACGTGATCGATGCGGCGCTGACCGGTGACCCGATGCTGGAGCCTCGCCTGCTACGGCTCCTCGCCGAGGGGCAGCGCCCCGAGATGGTACTGCGCGCCACGGCGGCGACGCTGGTCCTGCTGCTGCGGCTGCGCGTCGCCGTGGACGCTGGGACGGACCCGCGCGCCGCGATCAGGGCCGCTCGGCCGCCGATCCACTTCCGGCGCGAGCCGGCGCTCGCGCGCGCCTTGGCGCGCTGGTCGGCCGACGCGATCACCATTGCCATCGAGCGTCTGCACGCCGCCGAGGCTGCCACGCGTCGTCGCCTGCCTGCGGCCCTGCTCTGCCGCCGGGAGCTCGTCCGGCTCGCCGAGTTCCCAACCCCGGGTTCCAGCCGGGTCCGCGAGGGGTAGCCCCGGCCCGATCCGCCGCTAAGATGCCCTCGCCTGCGGAGGCGGGGGCGTGCTGCGCTATATCGTTCGTCGCATTCTTGTCATGATCCCGACCCTGGTCGCGATCAGCATCATCACCTTCGTCATCATCCAATTGCCGCCCGGGGACTTTTTGAGCGCGCAGCTCGACGAGCTGCGCGCTCAAGGCGAGGGTCTGCAAAGCGACAAGATCCAGTATCTTCGAGAACTGTACGGTCTCGATCGCCCGATGTGGCAGCAATATCTCTATTGGGCATGGGGCCTGTTGCACGGCGACCTCGGATACTCGTTCGAGTACGACCGACCTGTCACCGAGGTCATCGGTGATCGTATCTTTCTGACGTTCATCATATCCTTTGCGACGATCCTGTTCACTTGGATCATTGCATTCCCGATCGGTGTTTACTCAGCTACACACAAATATAGCTGGGGCGATCATGGTCTGACCTTCCTCGGTTTCCTCGGCCTCGCCACGCCCAACTTCCTCTTGGCGCTGGTCCTCCTCTACCTGTCGAACGTGTGGTTCGGGACCTCGATCGGCGGGCTCGTCGATCCGGAGTATCTCGACCAGCCGATGTCGTGGGGCAAGTTCCTCTCGGTGCTCGAGCATCTCTGGGTGCCGGTGGTGGTGATCGGCACCTCGGGCACGGCCGGCATGATCCGCCGGCTGCGCGCCAATCTGCTCGACGAGCTGCAGAAGCCCTATGTGGTGACAGCCCGCGCCAAGGGCCTCCCGCCCGGACGGGCGCTGGTCAAGTACCCGCTGCGCATGGCCCTCAACCCGTTCATCGCCGATATCGGCAACCTGCTGCCCGAGTTCATCTCCGGCTCGGCGCTGGTGGCGGTGGTGTTGTCGCTGCCGACCACCGGGCCGATCCTCGTCCGCGCGCTGCAGACCCAGGACATGTATCTCGCCGGCTCGTTCCTGATGCTGGAATCGTTCCTCGTCGTGATCGGCGTGCTGATATCCGACCTGCTCCTCGCCTGGCTCGACCCACGGATCCGCTTCGGGGGTGCGACCACCCGATGAGCCCGCGCTTCGTCGACAAGGCTCCCTTCGATCCCTACGACCGGGAGGTCCTGACCCCGGAGCAGGAACGCTTCTACACCGCCTCGCAATGGCAGCTCATGTGGTGGCGCTTCAAGCGCCACAAGCTCGCCGTCGCCTCCGGCATCATCCTGCTGATCTTCTATCTCTCGACCCTGATCACGGAGTTCATCGCCCCCTACGACCTGCATACGCGCAACGCGCAATTCATCCATACGCCGCCGCAGCGGGTGCACCTGTTCCACGAGGGCCAGTTCGTCGGGCCGTTCGTCTACGGTTTCGCCTACCGGCTCGACATGGCCACGCTCAAGCGCGAGTACACCGTCGACCCCAACAAGATCCAGCGGCTGCGGTTCTTCTGCCGGGGCGATCCGTACCGCTTCTGGGGTCGTTTCCCCGCCGACCTGCACCTCGTCTGCCCGGCCGAGGGCGGGACGCTGTTCCTCGCCGGGACCGACCGCCTCGGCCGCGATCTGTTCTCGCGCATCCTCCACGGCGCGCGGGTCTCGCTGACCGTCGGCCTGATCGGCATCTCGGTGAGCTTCGTGCTCGGGATCATCCTCGGCGGCATCTCGGGCTATTATGGCGGCTGGATCGACAACGTCATCCAGCGCCTGATCGAGGTGATCCGCAGCTTCCCGATGATCCCGCTGTGGATGTCGCTCTCGGCGGCGATGCCGGTGACCTGGGATCCGCTCTGGGTCTTCTTCGGGATCACGCTGATCCTCGGGCTGGTCGACTGGACCGGGCTCGCGCGCGCGGTCCGCTCCAAGATCCTGGCGCTGCGCGAGGAGGACTTCGCGCAGGCGGCACGGCTCATGGGCGCACGCCCGTCGCGCATCATCGGTCGCCATCTGGTGCCGAGCTTCATGAGCCACCTGATCGCCTCGGCGACCCTGTCGATCCCCGGCATGATCCTCGGCGAGACGGCATTGTCCTTCCTCGGCCTGGGTGTGCGCGCACCGATCACGAGCTGGGGCGTGCTCCTCAACGATGCCCAGAACGTGAACGTCGTGGCGCTCTATCCGTGGCTGATGCTGCCGGTGGTCCCGGTGGTGATCGTCGTGCTCGCCTTCAACTTCCTCGGCGACGGGCTGCGCGACGCGGCCGATCCGTACAGCTGACAGGAAAAAAATGGCCCGGAGGACGCCATCCTCCGGGCCAAGTCCGTCACGGTCCGATCTGCATCGAGCCGCGACGCTCGGGCCAAACGCGTGTCGCGCCGGCGTCGCGCGACCTCCGTGTCGCGGCGGGGAGGCACCCACGACAGCGAAGGCCGCGCCGGCGGCGACACCCGTTTGCGATAAGCAAGGGCCGTGCCAAGGCCGGACGACGCCACGGCGGCGTCACAAGACACCGCCGCCCGCCCATGGTCTGGGCAGCTGGCGAAGTCGTGGGCAGTGTCCTATGTCGCCATCATGCCGAGCGAGGCCGCCGACCGGGTCGACGTCGTCGTTGTCGGGGGCGGGCTCACCGGCCTCGCCCTCGGCGCCGCGCTCGGCTCGGCGGACATCGACGTCGTGGTCGTCGAGCGGCAGTCGATCCCGCGCCTCGTCGCGACGACCTATGACGGGCGGGTCACCGCCATCGCCCGCGGCTCGAAGCTGCTTCTCGAGGCGGTCGGCGTCTGGCCGCATCTCGCGCCGCAGGCCCAGCCGATCCTGGACATCGTCGTCGGTGAGGGTGGCTCGCCGGCGACCGTCCACTACGACCACCGCGAGGTCGGTGGCGAGCCGCTCGGCTGGATCGCCGAGAACCGCCACATCCGCGAAGCGCTGCTGGCGCGGCTGTCGACCCTGCCGTCGGTGCGGCTTGCTGCGCCGGCGACCATCGCCGAGATCGACCGCGACGGGCCGCAGGTGCGGCTCGGACTGGCCGATGGCCGGACGTTCCACGCGGCGCTGGTCGCCGCCGCCGAGGGCAAGGAGTCCGCGACCCGCGCCGCTGCCGGCATCGGGGTGCGCCGCTGGGACTACGAGCAGACCGGGATCGTCTGCACGCTGCGCCATCCGCGGCCCCATCGCGGTCTCGCGCTCGAGCGCTTCTTTCCCGACGGCCCGTTCGCCCGCCTGCCGCTGCGCGGCGATCGCTCCTCGATCGTCTGGGCGCTGCGCCGCGACCGCGCCGCCCTCGTCACAGCCCTCGACGACCGCGGCTTTCTCGGGGAGGTGGCCGACCGCCTCGGCGACGAGCTGGGCGACCTCGCCCTCGAGGGGCCGCGCTGGGCCTATCCGCTCGTGCTCGTCTGGGCCGATCGCTACGTCGACCGACGGCTCGTCCTCGTGGGCGACACCGCCCGCGGCATCCATCCGATCGCCGGGCAGGGCTGGAACCTCGCGCTGCGGGACGTCGCCGCCATCGCCGAACTGGTCGTCGACCGGGTCCGCCTCGGCCTCGATCCGGGCGACGCTGCCGCGCTCGAGCGCTACGCCGCTTGGCGACGCTTCGACAGCCTCGTCCTCGTTGCCGTCACGGACGGCATCAACCGCCTCTTCGCCAACGACCTGCTGCCGGTGCAGATGGCGCGCAACCTAGGCCTCGCCGCGGTCGAACGTCTGCCCGTGGCGAAGCGCTTCTTCATGCGCCACGCCATGGGCCTGGTCGGCGACCTGCCGCGGCTGATGCGCGGCCTGCCGCTGTAGGGCGGTCGCGACGCCGTCAGGTGACCCAGGCGAGGCGCAGGAGGTTCGTGGCCCCGGGCGTGCCGAACGGCAGACCCGCCGTGATCACGATGCTCGAGCCCGGCTGGGCGAAGCCCTCGGCCTTGGCGATCGAGCGCGCCTTGCCGACCATCTCGTCGAGGTCCTTGGCGTCCTCGGTGAAGACCGGGTGGACGCCCCAGGCAAGGGTCAGCTTGCGCGCCGTGACCATCCGGGTGATCAGACCGAGGATCGGCGTGTCCGGGCGCTCGCGCGACGCGCGCAGCGCCGTGGCGCCGGAGGTCGTGTAGGTGACGATGGCGGCGCAGCTCATGGTGTGGGCGACGAGGCCGGCGGCGAGCGTGATCGCGTCGGCCTGAGTGTGCTCGGCCTGGGCGTGGAACGCGTCGAGATAGGACCGGTAGAGTTCGTCGCGCTCCACCTGGGTGATGATCCTGTCCATGATCGTCACCGCCTCGACCGGGTACGCGCCGGACGCGCTCTCAGCCGAGAGCATGACGGCGTCGGCGCCGTCGTAGATGGCGGTGGCGACGTCCGATGCCTCGGCGCGCGTCGGTGCTGGTGCGGCGATCATGCTCTCCAGCATCTGCGTCGCCACGATCACCGGCTTCCCGCTGCTCCGCGCGGCGCGGATGATGCGCTTCTGGAGGCCCGGCACGACCTCGGGCGGCATCTCCACCCCGAGATCGCCGCGGGCGACCATGATCCCGTCGCTCAGCTCGATGATTTCCTCGAGCCGGTCGATCGCCGATGGCTTCTCCAGCTTGGCCATCACGGCGGCCCGGCCGGCGATCAGCCGGCGCGCCTCGGCCAGGTCGTCGGGCCGCTGCACGAACGACAGGGCCACCCAGTCGACGCCGAGCTCGAGGCCGAAGCTCAGGTCCGCCCGGTCCTTGTCGGTCAGCGCCGAGATCGGCAGGACCGCGTTCGGCACGTTGACCCCCTTGCGGTCGGACAGCGTGCCGCCGGCCTGCACCTCGGTCTCGGCGAAGTCGGCGCCGCAGCGCAGCACGCGCAGCCGGATCTTGCCGTCGTCGAGCAGCAGCTCCTGCTCGGGGCGCAGGACGCGAAAAATCTCCGGGTGCGGGAGGTTGACGCGGCTCGCATCGCCCGGCGCCGGGTCGAGGTCGAGACGGAAGGGGTCGCCACGCTTGAGTATGACCTTGCCGTCGGCGAACCGGGCGACGCGCAGCTTGGGCCCCTGCAGGTCGAGGATGACGCCGATCGGCCGGCCGCGCTCGGCCTCGACCTCGCGGACGATCTGGAACCGCGCCGCGTGGTCGGCGTGGCTGCCGTGGCTGAAGTTGAAGCGGAAGACGTCCGCCCCGGCGTCGGCCAGCTCGCGGATCCGCTCCTTCGTCGAGCTGGCCGGGCCCAGGGTGGCGACGATCTTGGCGCTGCGGTGCCGGCGCATGGCGCGATCCCCCGTTGCGGCGCGTGCTCGCCTCCGTGCTTAGAGGAACCCCGTGACAGTGTCAGCGCGTGGCCGTGCTGGCGGGTGGTCGTGGCGTCCACTACACCCGACCCGCCACCTCGGTGGGGAGCCGATGTTACCTGCGACCGGCGGCGGCCGGCGGCGGAAGGGGCCAGCGCACCTTGCCAGCATCGCGCTCGACCCCGCGGCGTCGCAGCCACTCAGCCGCCAGCTCTATTTCGCCGTCCGCGACGCGATCCTCGAGGCGCGGCTGAAACCGGGTGCACGCCTGCCGTCGAGCCGTTCCCTCGCCCGCGACCTCGCTGTCTCGCGCAACACCGTGATGGCCGCCTTCGAGCAGCTCCTCGCCGAGGGTTACATCGAGGGACGGATCGGCGCCGGCTCGTTCGTCAGCCGCGAGCTGCCGGAGGAGACGCTGCATGCGCGCGCGGCGTTGGCGGCGCGTCGCCGGGGCGGGGGAACGGCCCCCGGGCTGTCGCGGCGCGGCGCCGCGCTCGCCGCGCTCGGCGACGATACCAGTCGGCCGCGCGCGTTCTCGCCGGGCCTGCCCGAGCTTGCGGCCTTCCCATTCGAGGACTGGGCGCGGCTCATGGCCAAACACTGGCGTGCCCCGCCGCGGAGCTTCTTGATTGGTGGCGACCCGGCAGGCCATCCGCCGCTGCGCGAGGCGATCGCCGCCTATCTCGGTGCCGCGCGCGCCGTCGCCTGCACGGCCGAGCAGGTGTTCATCGTCTCGGGCGCCCAGCAGGCGCTCGACCTCACCGTGCGGGTCCTGATCGACGCGGGCGACCGCGTGTGGGTCGAGGAGCCCGGCTATCCGGGGCTGCGCGGGGTGCTGCTCGCCGGCGGGGCGGAGCTGGTGCCGGTGCCGGTCGATGCCGAGGGGCTCGACGTCGAGGCCGGTCGGGCGATGGCCGCCCGCGCGCGGATGGCCTGCGTCTCGCCTTCGCACCAGTATCCGCTCGGTGCCACCATGAGCCTCGGCCGCCGTCTCGCCCTGCTCGACTGGGCCAGCGAGGTCGACGCCTTCGTGCTCGAGGACGACTACGACAGCGAATACCGCTACGCCGGCAAGCCGCTGGCGGCACTGCAGGGCCTCGATGCCGACGGCCGCGTGATCTACGTCGGGACCATGAGCAAGGTGATGTTCCCGGGCCTGCGCCTGGGCTACATGGTCGTGCCCAGACATCTGGTCGGCGCTTTCCGCGCGGTTCGCCGGCTCGCCGACACCCATCCGCCGATGAGCATCCAGCCGGCGCTGGCCGAGTTCATCGATGCCGGGCATCTGTCCGGGCACATCCGCCGGATGCGGGCGCTCTATGCCGCCCGGCAGCGGGCGCTGCTGGCGGCCTGCCGCACGCACCTGGCGCCGTGGCTCAAGGTGGCGCCGGACGATGCCGGGATGCACCTTGTCGCCGGTCTGCGCGCGGGTCTCGACGATCGGATCGCGTCGGCTGCGGCCCGCCGTCATGGCGTCGAGGCCCCAGCGCTCTCGACCTACTACACGAACCTCCCGCCGCGGCAGGGCCTGCTGCTGGGCTATGCCGGGATCGCCGAGCGCGAGATCGGCCACGCGGCCGTGCGCCTGCGCGACGCCCTCGCCGACCTCTGAGCGAGGCGCCGGGGGGCGTCGCCGGTCATCGCGTCTCAGGTGATGTGCGCGCCGCGCGTCTCGACGAAGACCGCGTACAGTGACTGGCTCGCCGCCATGAAGAGGCGGTTCCGCTTGGTCCCGCCGAAGGCGATGTTGCCGCAGATCTCGGGCAGGCGGATCAGCCCGATCCGCGTGCCGTCGGGGGCGAACACATGCACCCCGTCATAGCCGTCGCCGACCCAGCCGGCGGCGGCCCAGATGTTGCCGTCCTCGTCGCAGCGCAGGCCGTCATAGGCGCCGACCTTGCCGTCCATTTCCGAGGTGGCCAGCACCTTGGCGTTGCGCAGCCTGTCGCCGTCGACGTCGTACTCCCAGATCTGATGGGTCGCGCCCTGGCCGCCATAGTGCGAGGCGCCGGTGTCGGCGACGTACACCTTCTTGTAGTCGGCGCTGAAGCACATGCCGTTGGGCTTGAATGGCTCGTCGGCGACCTTGGTGATGGCCCCGGTCCGGGCGTCGATGCGGTAGATCGCCTCCTTGCGGAATGGCCGCGGATCCTGGTTGTAGCGCTTTCCCTCGTAATTCATCAGCGCGCCGTAGCCGGGATCGGTGAACCAGATCGAGCCGTCGTCGGGATGGACCATCCCGTCGTTGGGCGCGTTGAAGCGTCCGCCCTCGAACTCGGTGGCCAGCTCGGTGACCGTGCCGTCGTGCTCGTAGCGGATCACGCTCGCCGGCTCGTGGCAGAAGCTGATCTGCCGGCCCTGGAAGTCGAATGTGTTGCCGTTGCTGTGCCGCGAGAAGGCGCGGAACCGCCGCGCCACGTGATCGTCCTCCTCGAGGTAGCGCAGGTTCTCCGCGCGCGGGATGTCCGACCAGACGAGATAGCGCGAGCCGCCGCACCAAGCGCAGCCCTCGGCCCAATAGGTGCCGGTGTAGAGCCGCTGGATCGGCGTGTTGCCGAGCTTGTAGCGGAAGCGCGGGTCGAGCACGACGATGTCGGGATCCGGGTAGCGCACGACCTCGCCCTCGCCGAAGTTGCGTGCGAACGCCTCGGCCGACATGCCCGTGGTCGCGGCGATCCCGGCGGCCGCGGCGAGGAAACCGCGGCGGTCGAAGCCCGGCGCGGTCGGTCGTGGCGTCGGCTTCTTGGCGAGATCCTGGAACTCGTGAAGCTGGACACGAAACATCGCTTCCTCCCCGAAGCTGTCCCGTCGGTCCGGGCCGTCGCCGCGCAGCCGCGCGAGGCATTCCCTGCCGACGGCAGCGGGAAGCATGATCCCTCGCTCGGGCGCGCACAACCGTGCGTCGCGGCGTGCGCGTTGCTAGGTTCGATCGCGGCGATGGTGGCGGCAGGGGCGGGCGGAATGCGAAGCTGGGCGCTGATGCTGGTGGTGGTCCTGCCGCTCGCCGCGGAGGCGCAGGACGGCCGCCGCACCCTCGTCATCGGCACGAGCCAATACCCGTCGAACCTCCACCCCAACATCGACAGCATGGCCGCCAAGAGCTTCGTCAACGGCATGACGATGCGGCCGTTCACCGCCTACGACGAGCGCTGGGAGCTGGTCTGCCATCTGTGCGAGGAGCTGCCGACGCTGGAGAACGGCAAGGCGGTGCGCGAGACCACCCCCGACGGCAAGCACGGGGTCGCCACGACCTACACCATCCGCGCCGGTGCCACCTGGGGCGACGGCGTGCCGGTGACGACGCGCGACGTGCTGTTCACCTGGGAGGTCGGTCGTCATCCGCAGAGCGGGGTGAGCAACGCCGAGCTGTACCGTCGGCTGTGGAAGGTCGAGGCACTCGACCAGCGGACCTTCGTCCTCCACGACGAGAAGCTCGACTACAATTACAACGCCATCAACGACTTCCGCCTGATCCCGGAGCATCTCGAGCGCCCCGTGTTCGAGCAGGATCCGGCCACCTACCGCAACCGCACCTTGTTCGACACCGACCCGACCAATCCGGGGCTGGCCTTCGGGCCGTACCGGATCGTCGCGGTGCGTCCGGGCAGCGAGATCGTGGTCGAGCGCAACCCGAAGTTCTTCGGTGAGCCGCCCTGGTTCGAGCGGATCGTCGTCCGCGCGATCGAGAACACCGCGGCGCTCGAGGCCAACCTCTTGTCCGGCGAGATCGACATGATCGACGGTGAGCTCGGCCTCGCGGTCGATCAGGCGCTGGCCTTCGAGCGCCGGCACGGCGACCGCTTCACCGTCCTCTACAAGCCCGGCCTGACTTACGAGCACATGGACGTGCGCCTGGACAACCCGGTCCTCGCCGATGTCAGGGTACGCCGCGCGCTGCTGCTCGGGCTCGATCGTGAGGCGATCAACCAGCGCCTGTTCGACGGGCGCCAGCCCGTCGCGGACAGCAGCGTCCATCCGCTCGACTGGGTGCACGCCCCGGGCACGACCCGCTGGCCGTACGATCCGGCGAGGGCCGCCGCGCTGCTCGACGAGGCGGGCTGGCGTCCGGGCGCGGGGGGCCTGCGCCGCGACGCGGCGGGAGCGCCACTGCGCGTCGTGCTGATGACCACGGCCGGCAACCGCACGCGCGAGCTGGTCCAGCAGATCATCCAGAGCCAGTGGCGTCAGCTCGGCATCGAGGCGGTCATCCAGAACGAGCCGCCGCGGGTGCTGTTCGGCGAGACGCTGAGCCGCCGGCGCTTCGACGGCCTGGTTCTGTTCGCCTGGATCAGCAGCCCCGAGAACTTGCCACGCACGACGCTGCACTCCGACGCCATCCCGAGCGAGGCCAACGGCTGGTCCGGACAGAACTACACCGGCTACGCCAACCCCCGCATGGACGAACTGATCGACGCGATCACGGTCGAGCTCGACCGCGAGAAGCGCCGCGCATTGTGGGCCGAGCTGCAGGAGCTCTACGCCCAGGATCTGCCGGCCCTGCCGCTCTACTTCCGGGCCAGCCCCTATATCCTGCCGCGCTGGCTCGAGGGACTGGTTCCGACCGGGCAGATGGCGCCGCCGACCTACCGGGTCGAGACCTGGCGGGCGACCGGCTGACGTGACCGGCGCACGACGGCCCTCACCGCGCGCAGCCCCCCGCCTGTGACGGCGTTCCTTCTCCGTCGCTTCGGCGCCCTTGTCCTCGTGCTGCTCGCCATGTCGATTGCCGTCTACGGCCTCATCGGGCTGATGCCGGGCGATCCGATCGACCTCATGATCGCCTCCGATCCCAACCTCTCGCCCGCCGATGCGCTGCGCCTGAAGGCGCTCTACGGCCTCGACCGGCCGCTCCTGGCCCGCTGGTGGGCGTGGCTCACCGCGGCTCTGCAGGGGGATCTGGGCTACTCACGGCTCTACGGTCAGCCCGTCCTCGCCCTGCTCGGGCCGCGGCTGCTCGCCACGCTCGCCCTGATGCTGCCGAGCCTCCTGCTCGGCACCCTGATCGCCGTGCCGCTCGGTGTGCTTGCGGCGCGCCGCCCCGGCGGCGTCGCCGACCGCGCGGCCGATCTGCTCGCCTTCACCGCCGTGTCCCTGCCCTCCTTCTGGCTGGCGCTGCTGCTGATCGTGCTGTTCGCGGTGCAGCTCGGCTGGCTGCCGGCCGGGGGCGACGGTGGCGCCACCGTGACGAGCGCGGTCGAGCGGATCCGCTTCCTCCTGCTGCCGGTGGCGACCCTGACCATCCTGACCGCCGGCGCGCTGGTCCGCTATGTCCGCGGCGCGGTCGGCGAGGCGCTGGCCGAGGACTTCATCCGCACCGCGCGGGCCAAGGGCTGCGGCGAGGTACGCCTCCTCGTCGATCACGCGCTGCGCTTCGCGGCACCGCCCATCCTCACCCTGCTGGCGCTGCATCTCGGGGCCTTGGTCTCGGGGGCCCTGGTCGTCGAGACCGTGTTCGCCTGGCCCGGCATGGGCAAGCTCGTCTACGACGCGATCCTCGGCAACGACTTCAACTTGGCACTCGCGGCGCTCCTGCTCGTCACCATGGCGACGCTGCTCGCCAATCTCCTGGCCGATGTCCTCCACGCCGCTCTCGATCCCCGCGTCACGCTGGACGCGTGAGCCGCCGCTCGGCGGGGCCGCGCTGCTCCTGGCCGCGATCGGCTGCGCCTGCCTCGTGGCGCCCCTGCTCGAGCGGCTCCTCGGCGTCGACGCCACCACCGTCGACCTGCTGGCTCGTCTCGAGCCGCCGTCGTCACGCCATTGGCTCGGCACCGACGAGCTCGGCCGGGATCTCCTGGCCCGGCTTCTCCAGGGTGGCCGGGTCTCGCTCCTCGTCGGCCTCCTGGGGGCTCTTGGTGCGTCGCTGCTCGGCGTCGCCGTCGGGCTCGCCGCAGGGTTCGCCGGCGGGCGGCTCGATGCGCTGCTGATGCGCCTGACCGACGGCGTGATCGCCCTGCCGCTGCTGCCGCTGCTGATCGTCCTGGCCGCCCTCGATCCGGCCAAGCTTGGCCTGCCGGAAGCTCTGGGGAGCGGCGCCACGGCCGCCGTCTGGCGGATCGTACTGCTGCTCGCCTTGTTCGGCTGGACCACGGTCGCGCGTTTGACCCGAGCACAGGTGCAGGCGCTGCGTCGGCGCGAGTTCGTGCTCGCCGCCGAGGCGCTCGGAAGCCCACCCTGGCGGGTCGCCCTGCGCCACATCCTGCCGAACGCGCTGGGTCCGGTGAGCGTCGCCGCGACGCTCACCGTAGGCCAGGCGATCCTCACCGAATCGGTGCTGAGCTTTCTCGGACTCGGCATCCAGCCGCCGCTGGCGAGCTGGGGCAATATGCTGAGCGGCGCGCAGGATCTGGTGTTCGACGCGCCGCGCTTGGCCGTCCTGCCGGGCGTGGCCATTTTCGTCACGGTCGCGGCCGTGAACCTCGCCGGCGAGCGGGTCCACCGCCGGCTCGACCCGCGCGCCTACGACCGGCGCTGAGCGGCGCCGGTGCCGCCGGTGGAGGATAGCATGGCGTACCGCTTCTGCTGGGTGATGTGCGCCAATACCGACGAGGCCGTGAAGATCGCCCGCGCCGTCCTCGCCGAGCGCCTCGCCGCCTGCGCCAATGTGCTCGCCCCCGCGACCTCGCTCTACTGGTGGCAGGGGCGTCTGCAGGACAGCAGCGAGGTGCCACTGGTGCTCAAGACGCGGGCCGACCTTGTCGACGCGCTGACGGCGCGTGTCGTGGCGCTACACAGCTACGAGTGCCCCTGCGTGGTCGCGCTGCCGATCGCGCAGGGGCACGCTCCGTACCTCGCTTGGCTTGCGAAAGAGACGAGCGACGCATCGTGATCCTCGACTTGTGGTAGATACCACCGGGGATCCGGGGAGCCGCGATGTCCTACCTCGACGCCACCGGGCGCAATGCGGCGCTCTTGGCGCTGCGCCGTCTCGGTGCGGCCGCCGTCGACCTGCTGCTGCCGCCGCGCTGCATCGGCTGCGGCGCCCTCGGCGCCCGCCAGGGGGAGCTGTGCGCCGCCTGCTGGGGCGCGCTGCACTTCATCCAGGCGCCGCTCTGTCGTTGCTGCGGGCTGCCGCTGCCGCACAGCGTCGTTGGCGAGCCGCTGTGCGGTGCGTGCGTCGTGGCGCCGCCGCCCTACGACCGCGCCCGTGCGGCCTTGGCCTACGACGACGCCAGCCGGGAGCTGGTGCTCGCCTTCAAGCACCGCGAGCGGCTGGCCGGGCTCGACGCCTTCGCCGCCTGGATGCGCGTCGCCGGTGCCGAGCTGCTGGTCGACGCCGACCTCGTGGCGCCGGTCCCGCTGCATCGCTGGCGCCTGCTCAGTCGCGGCTTCAACCAAGCGGCCCTGCTCGCCGCCCGCGTCAGTGGACGCGGCAGCCGCGCCTGCTGCCTGGATCTGCTCGTTCGTCGGCGGGCCACGCGCTCACAGCAGGGCCTCGGCGGGGACGCCCGGCTGCGCAACGTCACCGCCGCCGCATTCGCGGTGCGGCGGCGGCACCGCGCTCGGGTCGACGGCGCACGGGTGCTGCTGGTGGACGACGTGATGACCACGGGCGCGACCGTCGGCGCCTGCGCCACGGTGCTGCGTCGCGCCGGGGCGACACGGATCGACGTTCTCTGCCTTGCCAGGGTGATCCGTGCTGGCTCCGGGGCCATATAGCGTTTACCGAGTTGTGGCAGGCTGGCGACCAGCCAGTGGCTTGGGCGCTGGCGGCGGGGCGATGCCGATGGCCGTCGTCGAGATCTACACCACGCCGCTCTGCGGCTATTGCTTGCGCGCAAAGCGCCTTCTGGAGCGCAAGGGTGTGGCCTTTCACGAAATCGACCTGTGGGTGGAGCCGGGGCGTCGCGCCGAGATGATCCAGCGCGCCGGGCGGACCACCGTCCCTCAGGTGTTCATCGACGGCCGCGCCGTGGGTGGCAGTGACGATCTGCATGCGCTTGAGGCGGAGGGACGGCTCGACGGCCTGCTCAACGGCCATGGCGCGGCCGATGGCGGGGGGAATGGATGATCCGCTTCGATCTGGTCTGTGCCGCCGACCACATGTTCGAGGGCTGGTTCCGCGACGGCGCCAGCTTCGATGACCAAGCCGCCCGTGGCGCCTTGATCTGCCCGGTCTGTGGCGACAGCGCGGTGCGCAAGGCGGTGATGGCGCCGGCCATCAGCCGCGGCACCCCGCCACTGGCGGGAGCCGACGCCAAGCGCGAGCAGCTCGCCGCGGCCCTCCAGATGATCCGCCAAGTCCAGGACTACGTGGAGAAGAATTTCCACGATGTCGGGGACCGGTTCGCCGAGGAAGCGCGCCGGATGCATCTCGGGGAGATTCCGCATCGCGACATTTACGGGCGGGCGACAGCCGAGGAGGCGACCGCGCTCCGCGAGGAGGGTGTGCCGATCCGACCGCTGCCGCTCCTGCCCAAGCTCGACGCCTGACCGGGCCCTCAGTCGCGCACCGCCGCCAGCATGTAGTTGACGCTGGTGTCGCGAACCATGTGGAAGACCGCCTGCGCCGGATCGTAGGCGATCCCGACGAGGGCCGTCGCGCGCAGGCCCTGCGTGCGCAGCATGTGGGTGAGCTCGGCCGGGGTCACGAAGCGGTTCCAGTTGTGTGTGCCGGGAGGCAGCCAGCCGAGCAGGTACTCCGCGCCGACAATCCCCAGAAGCCACGCCCGCCAGGTCCGGCTGAGGGTCGACAGGACGACGAGGCCGCCCGGACGGACGAGGCGGGCGAGGTCGCCCACCAGCGCCTCCGGCTCCGGAACGTGCTCGATCACCTCGAGCGCGGTCACGAGATCGAAGCCGCGCCCCTCGGCGACCAGATCACCGGTCGTAGCCGCCCGGTAGGTGATCGGGAGGCCCGCCAGTTCGGCATGCTGGGCGGCTGCGGCGACGATGTCGTCCGCCGGGTCGATCCCGGTCACGCGGGCGCCGAGCCGGGCCAGCGGTTCGGCGACGAGCCCGCCGCCGCAGCCCACATCGAGCGCTTCCAGCCCGGCCAGCGGTGTGCGGGCGGTGGCGCTACGGCGGAAGTGCCGCACGGCCTGGTCGCGCAACCACCCCAGCCGGCAGGGCCCGAGGCGGTGCAACGGGCGCATCGGGCCGTCCGGGTCCCACCAGCGGTCCGCCAGCTCGCGGAACCTCTCAACCTCGCGCGGATCGACCGCCGGCGCCTGCGGAGCTCTCTGTTGCACGCGACCCTCCTCGGCCTTGCCGCCCCGCTCATGCACCTCTAGAAGGGCGCCGCTCCCGAACTGCGGTCGGCTGCCGGCCCGCGGACCGGTCCGTGGCGCGACCCCCTTGCCAAGCGAGCCGCTGCCTTGACGCTCGTCGTGCAGAAATATGGCGGCACGTCCGTCGCCGATCCACAACGGATCCGCGAGGTCGCCGCGCGCATCAAGCGCCACGTCCAAGCCGGCGAGCGCGTCGCCGTGGTCCTCTCGGCCATGGCCGGCACGACCAATCAGCTCGTCGCCTGGGTCCACGAGCTCGATCCGGCCACCTACGACGCGGCCGAGTACGATCAGGTCGTCGCCAGCGGCGAGCAGGTGACGATCGGGCTGCTCGCGATCGCCCTGCAGTGCCTCGGTGTGCCGGCGCGCTCGTTCCTCGGCTGGCAGGCCGGGGTGCGAACCGACGCGGCGCATGGCAAGGCGCGGATCAAGGCGATCGAGGTCGATGCGGTCCGCCGCTGCCTCGAGGAAGGCCGTGTCGCGGTCGTCGCGGGCTTTCAGGGGCTGTCGCCCGATGGCCGGGTGACGACGCTCGGCCGCGGCGGCTCGGACACCTCGGCGGTCGCGCTCGCCGCCGCATTACACGCCGACCGTTGCGACATCTTCACCGACGTCGACGGCGTCTACACGACCGACCCGCGGATCGTCGCCAAGGCCCGCAAGCTCGATCGCATCACCTACGAGGAGATGCTCGAGATGGCGTCGCTCGGGGCCAAGGTCCTGCAGACGCGGTCCGTCGCGCTGGCCATGGCCCACAAGGTCCGCGTCCAGGTCCTGTCGAGCTTCGAGGACAAGCCCGGAACCCTTGTCACCGACGAGGATGAGATCGTGGAAGACCAGATCGTCAGCGGGATCGCCTACAGCCGCGACGAGGCGCGCATCACCGTGGCCCAGGTCAAGGACCGTCCGGGCATCGCCGCCGGGATCTTCGGGCCGCTCGCCGAAGCGGCGATCAACGTCGACATGATCGTCCAGTCGGTGTCGCGTGACGGGCTCTACGCTAACCTGACCTTTACCGTTAGCCGCGCCGATCTGCCGCGGGCCGTCGCGGTTCTCGAGCGACATCGCGACGCGATCGGCTACGAGCGCATCGTGGCCGACGCCAATGTCGTCAAGGTCTCGGTGGTCGGCGTGGGGATGCGCAGCCATGCCGGCATCGCCCACAAGATGTTCGCGACTTTGGCCGCGAAGGGGATCAATATCCAGGCCATCTCCACGTCCGAGATCAAGGTCAGCGTCCTGATCGCGGAGGAGTACGCCGAACTGGCGCTGCGCTCGCTGCACAGCGCCTATGGCCTCGACGGAGCCTGACGCCGATGTCGTCCGCCGCGCCTACCCACCCCCGGCTCGCCGCGTGGTGGGCGCGCGGTCGCCGCTTCCTCGGTGTCGAGGCGGCGATCATGGGCGGCGCGATGACCTGGGTGTCGGAGCGCAACCTCGTCGCGGCGATCAGCAATGCCGGCGGCTTCGGCGTCATCGCCTGCGGAGCCATGGCACCGGCGCGGCTCGCCGAGGAGATCCGCGCGACGCGGCTGCTCACCCACCGGCCGTTCGGCGTCAACCTGATCGTGATGCATCCCGAGCTCGACGCGTTGATCGGCACCTGCATCGAGGAGCGGGTGAGCCATGTCGTGCTTGCGGGTGGGCTGCCGTCGCGCGCGCAGTTCGAGCGGCTCCACGCCGGTGGCGCCAAGGCGCTCGCCTTCGCACCGAGCCTCCCCGCGGCGCGGCGGCTGGTGCGCAGCGGTGCCGATGCGTTGATCCTCGAGGGCATGGAGGCCGGCGGCCATATCGGTCCAGTGTCGACCTCGGTGCTGGCCCAGGAGATCCTGCCGCATATCGACGAGGTCCCGGTGTTCGTCGCCGGTGGGATCGGCACCGGCGAGGCGATTGCCGCCTATCTGCGCATGGGGGCGGCCGGTGTGCAGATCGGCACGATGTTCGTCTGCGCCGAGGAATCGATCGCCCATCCGCGCTTCAAGGAGGCGTTCATCCGCGCCGCCGCGCGCGACGCCGTCCCCTCGGTCCAGCTCGACCCGGAGTTCAAGGTGATCCCCGTGCGCGCGCTGGCCAATCTCGGCACTCGCCGCTTCGCCGAGCTGCAGCTCGAGGTGATCGGCAAGCACCGCCGCGGCGAGATGACGTACGAGGACGCGTCGCTGGCGATCGAGCGGTTCTGGGCCGGCGCCCTGCGCCGTGCGGTGATCGACGGCGACGTCGAGACCGGCTCGCTGATGGCCGGGCAGAGCGTCGGGCTGGTCGATCGGATCCGCCCGGTCGCCGCGATCCTCGCCGAGCTGATCAACGGCGCCGAGGCCGCGCTCGCGCGCGAGCCGGCCGCAGCGCCGGCCGTGGCCGCAGCGTGATCCCGCGCACGGTCGGCTGGGGGGCTCCCGAGCCGACGTCGGCGGAGCCGCGCGCCCGCCAAGAATCGCCCGGGGCGCGGCGGCTGCTGCGCCGCCTGATCGAGGTTGTCGCCGAGCCGATCACGCCGCAGCAGCGGCTCGACCGCATCGTCGCGATGATCGCCGCCAATCTCGTCGCCGAGGTCTGCTCGGTCTACTTCCTGCGCGCCGGCGACATCCTCGAGCTGTTCGCGACCGAGGGCCTCGCCCGCGAGGCGGTGCACCGCACGCGCATGCCGCTGGGCGAGGGGCTGGTCGGCACGATCGCCGCGCAGGGCGTCGTCATCAACACCGAGGACGCCCAGAACCACCCCAACTTCCGCTACTTCCCGGAGACCCGCGAGGAGCTTTTCCAGTCCTTCCTCGGCGTGCCGGTGCTGCGCGGCGGCGCCGTCGTCGGCGTCCTGACCGTCCAGAACCGGGCACCGCGCCAGTATCACGAGGACGAGGTCGAGGCGATGCAGATCATCGCCTCGGTGCTGGCCGAGATGTTCGCCTCGGGCGGTCTCGTCGACCAGGTCAAGTATGGCGACGTCGCCGCGGTTCGCCGCGATGCGCGCCGGCTCGAAGGCCTGCGGCTGGTCGAGGGGCTCGGCATCGGTCGCGCGTGGCTGCATGAGCCACGTGTCGAGGTGCAGCGGCTGCTCGCCGACGATCCGGCCGTCGAGCATGCGCGGCTGGAGACCGCGCTCGCCGAGATGCGTGCCTCGCTTGATCGGCTGCTGCAGCAGCACCCCGTTCTCGCCGCCGGAGAGCAGCGCGAGGTGCTCGAGACCTACCGGATGTTCGCCAGCGACGGGAGCTGGCTGCGCCGGATCCGCGAGGCGATCGACAATGGTCTCAGCGCCGAGGCGGCGGTGCGCCGCGCCCAGGACGAGACCCGGCTGCGCCTCGGTCATGCCGCCGACCCGTTCTGGCGCGAGCGGCTGCTCGATCTGGACGATCTCGCCGACCGGTTGCTGCGGCATCTGGTGGGCCGTCCCATGGCGTCGCACCCGGCCGACCTCGATGCCGACATCATCCTCGTCGCGCGCGACCTCGGTGCCGCGGAGCTGCTGGACTACGACCGGACGCGGCTGCGCGGCGTGATCCTCGAGGAGGGCTCGCGCACGGCGCATGTCACCATTGTCGCGCGCGCGCTCGATATCCCGGTCGTGGGTCGCGTCGAGAGCGCCATGGCGCTGATCGACCAGGGCGATCTGGTCGTGCTCGACGGCGAGAACGGGCACATCTTCGTCCGTCCGAGCGAGGAGGTACGCGGCGCCTTCCAGCACGCGATCCACGCCCGCAGCGAGCGTCGCCAGGCCCTTGCGGCGCTGCGCGACGAGCCGGCTGTGACCCGCGACGGCATTCCCGTCTCGCTCGCGGTGAACGCCGCATTCCTGGTCGACATCGCCGACATCGCCGCCACCGGCGCCGACGGTTGCGGCCTGTTCCGCACCGAGTTCGCCTTCATGGCACGGGGCAGCTACCCGTCGGTGGCGACCCAGGCGGCGCATTACCGGGCCGTCCTCGACCAGGCCGGCGGCCGCCGGGTCACCTTCCGCACCCTCGACATCGGCAGCGACAAGCATCTGCCCTATTGGCGTCTGCCTGTTGAGGACAACCCGGCGATGGGCTGGCGCGCCCTGCGGATGGGCCTCGACCGTCCGGCGGTGCTGCGCGACCAGTTGCGCGCGCTGGTCGAGGCCGCCGGCGGACGACGCCTGACGGTGATGTTCCCGATGGTCGCCGAGGTCGCCGAGCTGGAGGCGGCCCGCGCGATCCTGACGCGGGAGCTGGAGCGCGCCGCCGCGCGCGGTCGCCCCTTGCCCGATCCGATCGAGGTCGGAGCGATGCTCGAAGTCCCCGCTCTGTTCTGGCAGCTCCGCCCGCTGCTGCGGCGGATCGACTTCCTCTCGGTCGGCACGAACGACCTGTTCCAGTTCCTGTTCGCCTGCGATCGCGGCAACCCGCAGCTCGCCGACCGCTACGACGTGCTGTCCCCGGCCGCGCTGAGCATGTTCCGCGACCTCGTCGAGCGCTGCCGCGAGGCCGGGGTGCGGCTCAGCATCTGCGGCGAGATGGCCAATCGCCCGTTCGAGGCGATGGCGCTGATCGGGCTCGGGGTCCGTGAGCTGTCGCTCGCCGCGGCCGAGATCGCGCCTGTCAAGGCGATGCTGCGCAGCATCGACGCCGGCCGCCTCGGCTCCTACCTGAGAGGCCTGCTCGACGCGCCGGTGCACAGCCTGCGCGGCGCCCTGCGCGACTATGCGCGCGATCACGGCATCGTTGTACCCGAGGGCGTCTACCGCGTGTAGCAGGCGTCACGGTGCACGCGAAAGGTCTTTGCTATTGGCGTTAACGGTTTGCTATGATTGCTGATGGTAGATCGGACCTCTGATAAGCACCCTGACTCGACTGGCTCGGCGCATGCGCCTTCGCAGCCCTCGTCTTGCTGAGTCCACGGCACCACGGCCGAGCAATGCGGCGCGGATCGGCGAGGAGCTGCGCGCCGCGCGCGTCGCGCGCGGCGAGACGATCGAGACCGTCGCCGAGATCCTGCGCATCCGGTCCGGTTACCTGGCGGCCCTGGAGGAGGGCGCGCCCGAGCGCCTGCCCGGTCCCCTCTACGTGCGCGGCTTCCTACGCAGCTACGGGGACTATCTGGGTCTGAACGGGCGGCGTCTGGTCGCCATCCTCGACGGTGATCGGCCGGAGCCGGCGCGGCCGCTGATCGCGCCGCCGGTGCCGCCGGCGGCGCGGCAGAGCGGGCATGCGCGGCTCGCCACCGGGCTGTCGGTGCTGCTCGCCGCCGCGATCTACGGTGGCTGGCACTACGAGGCGTGGCAGCTCCTGCCCGGCGTCCCCTCTGCACCGCCTTCGCAGGCTTGGCTCGAGCATCCCGCCGCGCCCGGTCCGCTCCCGGCACCTCTGGACGCGCTCGCCGAGGCCCGGGCAGCTGGCTCGGGGCGCGCGATGCTGGTCGCGGACGACGGGCCGGCGCCCTCACTCGACGCGTTGCGTCTGCAGGCTCCCGACGTCGCGCCCCCGCCGCGACCCGTCCCGAGCAATGCCGGCCCGATCAGCGCGATCGCCGCCGAGCAGGTAGAGGTCGGCACCCGGCCGGCACCCGACGGCCCGGCAGCCGGCGCGATGCTCGCCATGCTGCAGGGCGACGAGGCGAGGCCGGCACCGGCCGCCGACGCCGGCCGGGTCGTCCTCGTCGCCCGCGACACGAGTTGGATCCAGGTGCGCAGTGCCGCCCGCGACTTCGTCCGGACGCGGACGCTCACCGCCGGCGAGCGCATGGTCCTGCCCGACCGCACCGATCTCGCCTTGTGGACCGGTAATGCCGGCGCGGTCGAGCTGTGGGTCGACGGGCAGCTTGTCGGGACGGCCGGTGCCCCCGGCCGCGTGGTCCGCGACCTGCCGCTCGGTCCGGAGGCGCTGCTGGCCAACCGGCGCCAAGCCCAGTAGATCGTGCCGCCATGCGCGGCGGCCGCGGTCGGCCGACCGGGCGAGCGGTGCGTAGCGACGGATGGTGGCTCTTCCTGAGATCGGGCGTCGGCCGACGCCGGCGGTGACGGTCGGCAAGGTCGTCATCGGCGGCGGCGCGCCGGTCGTCGTCCAGTCGATGACCAACACCGACACGGCGGACGTCGATCGGACCCTGGCCCAGGTCGTCGAGCTGGCCGAGGCCGGCTCGGAGATCGTCCGTGTCACGGTCAACAATCTCGACGCGGCCCGCGCCGTGCCGCGGCTGCGCGAGCGCCTGGACGCCGCCGGCCACGAGGTGCCGCTGGTCGGTGATTTCCACTACAACGGCCACCGTCTGCTGCACGAGGTCCCCGAGCTCGCCCCGGCGCTGGGCAAGCTGCGCATCAACCCGGGCAATGTCGGCTTCGCCGGCAAGCGCGACCCGCAGTTCGAGCAGATGATCGAGGTGGCGCTGCGCCACGACCGGCCGGTCCGCATCGGCGTCAACTGGGGCAGCCTCGACCAGGACCTCGTGGTCCGCCTGATGGACGCGAATGCCGCGAGCGCGCGGCCGCGCACGGCCGACGAGGTGATGCGCGAGGCGCTGGTGCGCTCGGCCTTGGACAGCGCGGCCAAGGCCGAGGCGCTCGGCCTGCCGCCCTCGCACATCGTGCTCTCGGCCAAGGTCTCGCGTGTGCAGGACCTCGTCGCGGTCTATCGCGAGCTGGCCCGGCGCGGACCCTATGCGCTGCATCTGGGCCTCACCGAGGCCGGGCTCGGTATCAAGGGTGTGGCCGCGACCAGCGCCGCCCTCGCCATCCTCCTCCAGGAGGGCATCGGCGACACGATCCGCGCCTCGCTGACACCGCGACCGGACGAGCCGCGGACCAACGAGGTGCTGCTCTGCCGCGAACTGCTCCAGGCGCTGGGTCTGCGCGCCTTCGCCCCGCAGGTGACCGCCTGCCCAGGCTGCGGGCGGACCACCAGCACCTACTTCCAGTCGCTGGCGGACGGCATCCAGGGCTGGCTGCAGGCGCAGATGCCCGTCTGGCGCGAGCGCTACCCCGGCGTCGAGACGCTCAAGGTCGCGGTCATGGGCTGCATCGTCAACGGCCCTGGCGAGAGCCGCCACGCCGACATCGGCATCAGCCTGCCGGGCACCGGGGAGAGCCCGGTGGCGCCGGTGTTCATCGACGGGCACAAGGCGCACACCCTGCGCGGCGCGACGATCGCCCGCGACTTCCAGGCGATCGTCGAGCGCTACGTCGAACAACGCTTCGGCGGCGGCGCCTGAGCGCCCCATCCCACCCGCAGGCGATTTCCCGATGAGCCAGGTCCGCCCCGTCCGCGGCATGCACGATCTTCTCGGCGAGGAGCTCCGCCGGCATCGTCATGTGGTGGCGCGCGCCGCCTGGATCGCCGGGCGTTACCTCTACGAGGAGATCGCCACGCCGATCCTCGAGTTCACCGAGGTGTTCGCGCGCACGCTGGGTGAGACCTCGGACGTGGTCGGCAAGGAGATGTACAGTTTCGAGGACCGCGGCGGCGAGCGGGTGACGCTGCGGCCGGAGAACACGGCGGGCGTGGTCCGCGCGGCGATCAGCGGCGGCCTCACCCAGCATATGCCGCTGCGCTTCTTCTACGCCGGACCGATGTTCCGTTACGAGCGGCCGCAGAAGGGTCGCCTGCGCCAGTTCCACCAGATCGGCATCGAGCTGCTGGGTGCCCCGGAGCCCGAGGCCGACGTCGAGGTGATCGCCGTGGGGGCCCATGTCCTGGCCGAGCTCGGCGTCGCCGAGCAGGTGACGCTCGAGCTCAACAGCCTGGGCGATCCGGACAGCCGCCGCGCCTATCGGGACCGGCTCGTCGCCTATCTCGAGGGCCACCGCTCGCGGCTCTCCGCGGACAGCCTCGAGCGGCTCGCCCGCAACCCGCTGCGCATCCTCGACAGCAAGGACGAGGGTGATCGCGCGGTGGTCGCCGAGGCACCGCTGATGGCGGACAGCCTCAACGATACGAGCCGCGCCTTCTTCGCCCGCGTGTGCGACGGGCTCGACCGGCTGGGGATCGCCTACCGGATCAGCCCGCGCCTGGTCCGCGGCCTCGACTACTACACGCACACCGCCTTCGAGTTCACGACCACGGCATTGGGCGCGCAGGGAGCGGTGATCGCCGGCGGCCGCTATGACGGCCTGATGGCCGAGCTGGGCGGGCCGCCGCAGCCCGGCGTCGGCTGGGCCGGGGGCATCGAGCGGCTGGCCATGCTCTTGGCCGCGCCCCCGCCGGCCGAGCGCCCGGTGACGCTCGTGCCGATCGGCCCGTCGGGCGAGGCGGCCGCGGTCGCCCTGGCCGATCGCCTGCGCCATGCCGGCCTCGCGGTCGACCTGGCGTTTCGCGGCAAGCCGGCCGCCCGGCTCAGGCGCGCCGACCGGATCGGCGCCAAGGCCGCGATCTTCCTCGGCGAGGACGAGCTGGCCCGCGGCGTCGTCAAGCTGCGCGACCTCGACAGCGGCAGCGAGGTCGAGCTGGGCGAGCCGGAGCTGCTCGAGCGCTTGCGCTGAGGCCCGCCATTGACGCTCCGCGGCAGCTTTCCCATCCTGATCCTCCGCCACGGCGAAGCCACACCTCGATGAGCAGCGCGCTCGACGCCAAGCTCGACGCGATCGTCGCCCGGCGCGACGAGCTGGCCGCGTTGATGGCCCAGGCGACGGGGGACTACGCCCGCCTGGCGCGCGAGTTCGCCGAACTGGAGCCATTGGTCGGTGCGGTCGAGGCGTTGCGCCGCGCCGAGGCCGAGGCGGTGGAGACGCGGGCCCTGCGCGACGACCCCGCGGCCGATCCGGAGCTGCGCGAACTCGCCGCGGCCGAGCTCGAGCAGCTGGCACCACGGCTCGACGCGCTGCGCCGCCGCGTCCAGCTCCTCCTGCTGCCGCGCGATGTCGCGGACGAGAAGAGCGCCATCCTCGAGATCCGCGCCGGCACGGGCGGCGAAGAGGCCGCGCTGTTCGCCGCCGACCTGCTGCGCATGTACGAGCGTTACGCCGCCTTGCGCGGCTGGCGCTTCGAACTGCTCGATTCGAGCGAGACCGATCTCGGCGGGATCAAGGAGGCGGTGGCCGAGGTTGCCGGCCGCGGCGCCTATGCGCGGCTGAAATACGAGGCCGGCGTGCACCGCGTGCAGCGGGTCCCGGACACCGAGGCCCAGGGCCGCATCCACACCTCCGCGGCGACCGTCGCCGTCCTGCCGGAGGCGGAGGAGATCGACCTCGCGATCCCCGACGAAGAGATCCGCATCGACGTTCTGCGGGCCAGCGGCGCCGGCGGCCAGCATGTCAACAAGACCGAGAGCGCGGTTCGCCTCACCCATCTGCCCAGTGGGATCGTCGTTTATCAGCAGAGCGAGCGCTCGCAGCATCGCAACAAGGCGCGCGCGCTGACCATCCTGCGCGCCAAGCTCTACGACCTCGAGCGCCAGGCGCGCGAGGCACAGCGCGCCGGCGAGCGCCGCGCCCAGGTCGGCAGCGGCGATCGCTCCGAGCGCATCCGGACATACAACTTCCCGCAGAATCGGCTGACCGACCATCGCATCGGCCTGACCCTCTACAAGCTCGATCAGATCATCACCGGCGAGGCCCTCGACGAGGTGATCGACCCGTTGATCGCCGAGGATCAGGCCGCGAAGCTCGCGGCCGTCGCGTGACCAACGGGCACCTCGCCGCCCTCCTGCGCGCCGCCGCGGCGCGGCTGCGCGAGGCCGGGGTCGAGGAACCGCGACGCGAGGCACGTCTGTTGCTCGCGCTCGCGACCGGCTCGCCCGCAGCGGCGCTGCACGCCACCGACACGCTGGCACCCGCGACGGCGGAGCGCTTCCGGCACCTCGTCAGGCGCCGCGTCGCGCGCGAGCCGATGGCCTATCTGCGTGGTCGCGCCGGCTTCTGGGATCTGGAGCTCACAGTCGGGCCCGGAGTCCTCGTCCCGCGCCCGGAGACGGAGACCCTCGTCGAGGCCGCGCTGGCGGCGTTTCCCGACCCGACGGCCGGCCTCACGATCCTCGACCTGGGCACGGGGTCCGGCTGCCTCGCCTTGACGCTCCTGCGCCTCTACCCGAACGCTCGGGCGGTCGCCGTCGATGTCGCCGCGGCGGCGATCGCGTGCTGCGCCGACAACGCGGCCCGCCTCGGGCTCGGCGGACGCGTGGAGCTGGTCCGCGGCGACTGGGTCGACACGCCGCTCGACCGGTTCGACCTGATCGTCAGCAACCCGCCCTATGTCGCCGACCGCGAGCTGGAGGCGCTGCAGCCAGAGGTGCGCGACCATGAGCCGCACCTCGCACTGCTCGGCGGCCCTGACGGGCTCGATGCCTACCGCGCGCTGCTGCCGGTGGCCGCTCGCAGGCTTGCATCCGCCGGGCGCATCATCCTGGAGCTGGGCGCCGGTCAGGCGGATGCGGTGACCGGGCTGCTCGACGCTCACGGCCTCGTCCGCGACGCGCTCCGCCCTGACCTCGCCGGGACCCCGCGCGCCCTGAGCGCCCGCCGGGCGGCCGCTGCGTCGACGCTGCACCCGATCGCGTGCTAAGCTCAGCGTCGATGGTGCAGCGCGGGAGGACGGCCGTGCGCTTCCGATGGCTGGCATATGGCGTGCTGGCGGCGCTCCTCGCCGCCTGCGACGACGGGCGGCAGCAGGCGGCGCAGATGCCGCCGGCACCGCCGCCGGCGGTCGGCGTGGTCACGGTGGCGGCCAAGGACGTGCGCCGGGCCTACGAGTTCATCGGGCGCGCCCAGGCCGTGGAGAAGGTCGAGCTGCGCGCGCGCATCGAGGGGTTCCTCGTCGAGCGGCACTTCACCGAGGGCCAGACCGTGGCCGAAGGGGATCTGCTGTTCACGATCGAGCAGCCGCCATTCCAGGCCAAGGTGGATCAGGCCCGAGCCGACCTCGCCGCCGCGCAGGCCAAGCTCGACAACGCCCTGGTCCAGTTCCAGCGCGCCGCGACGCTGTCCAAGACCCGGGACATCCCCGAAGCCACGGTCGACGAGCGGCGCGCGCTCCGCGACACCGCCGCCGCCGAGGTCAAGCAGGCCGAGGCGGCCCTGCGCGCCGCCGAGATCAATCTCGGCTACACCGAGATCCGCGCTCCCGTGGGCGGGGTGATCGGCCGCGCCACGGTCACCGAGGGCAACTTCGTCGGCCCCGCCAGCGGCCCGCTCGCGACGATCGTCAGCCTGGATCCGATCTACGTCACCTTCCCGGTGGCCCAGCGGCAGCTCCTCGAGGCGCAGCGGCACGCCCTGGGCAAGGCGGACGAGATCACGGTCCGTGTGCGCCTGTCCGACGGCTCGCTTTATGCCCATCCGGGCCGGATCGACTTCATCGACAACCAGGTCGACGAGGCGACCGATTCGGTGATGGTGCGGGCGGTCTTCCCCAATCCGGACGCGCTGCTCAAGGACGGCCAGATTGCCCGAGCGGTGGTCGACGTGGCCGATCCGGACCCGCGGATGACCGTACCGTTAGCTGCGCTCGTGATCGACCAGGCCGGGCCGTCGGTGATGGTCGTCGGCGACGATGGCAAGGTCGAGCAGCGGCGCGTCCGGCTCGGGCCAGAGCAGGGCACCGAGGTCGTCGTCGCCGAAGGCCTGCAGGAGGGCGAGCAGGTGATCGTCGACGGGCTGCAGAAGGTTCGGCCGGGTCAGTCGGTCGCCGTGTCACCGGCCGCCGTCATCCGGAGCTGAGCGTTGATCTCCAGCGTCTTCGTCGACCGGCCACGGCTCGCCTTCGTCATCTCGATCGTCATCACGTTGGCCGGGCTCATCGCGCTCACCGCCATTCCGGTGGCGCAGTTCCCGAACATCGTTCCGCCGCAGGTGCAGGTCTCGGCATTCTACCCGGGAGCCAGCGCGGAAGTCGTCGAGCAGACCGTGGCGCAACCGATCGAGCAGCAGGTCAACGGGGTCGACCGCATGATCTACATGCAGTCGACTGCCGGCTCGGACGGCAGCTATTCGCTCACCGTCACCTTCGAGCTCGGCACCGATCCGGACATCAACACCGTCAACGTCCAGAACCGTGCCAATCTCGCGACCTCGCAGCTGCCGGCGGAGGTCGCCCGACAAGGCCTGACCGTCAAGAAGGTCTCGTCGGCGCTACTGCAGGTGGTGGCGCTGTCGTCGCCGAACGGCACCTACGACCAGCTTTTCCTCAGCAACTACGCCACGATCAACCTGCTGGACGCGATCCGGCGGATCAACGGTGTCGGCAACGCCACCCTGTTCGGCCCGCTCGACTACGCGATGCGGGTCTGGCTCGACCCGCAACGACTGACCAATTACGGGCTCACGCCCAACGACGTGGTGAGCGCGATCCAGGCGCAGAACATCCAGGCCGCGGTGGGCCGGATCGGTGCTGCGCCGATCTCGCCCGACCAGCAGCTACAGCTCACCATCAACACCAAGGGCCGGCTGACCCAGGCCGGCGAGTTCGAGCGCATCGTGCTGCGCGCCAACCCGGACGGCTCCCTGGTCCGGGTCGGCGACGTGGCGCGGGTCGAGCTCGGCGCCAAGTCCTCGGACCTGTTCACCCTGTTCAACGGCAACCCGGCGGCCGCGATCGGGATCTACCAGGCTCCGGGCGCCAACGCCGTCAACGTCGCCCGGGAGGTGCGCGCGAGCCTCGAGCGGCTGAAGGAGCGCTTCCCCGACGACCTCACCTACGAGGTGATGTACGATACGACGATCTTCGTCACCGACACGATGCGCGAGGTGGTCCAGACGCTGATCGAGGCATTCGTCCTCGTCGGCCTCGTCGTGTTCGTGTTCCTCGGCAAGCTGCGGACGACGCTGATCCCGCTGATCGCCGTGCCGGTCTCGATCATCGGCACCTTCGCCGTCCTGCTGGCGATCGGCTACAGCGCCAACACGGTCTCGCTGCTGGCCCTGGTCTTGGCGATCGGGATCGTCGTCGACGACGCCATCGTCGTCATTGAGAACGTCGAGCGCGTGCTCGAGGAGAACCCGACCCTCACCGTGCCCGAGGCCACCAAGCTGGCGATGGGCGAGATCACCGCGCCGATCCTCGCCATCACCCTGGTGCTGCTGTCGGTCTTCGTGCCGACCGCCTTCATCCCGGGGATCAGCGGCGAGCTCTTCCGCCAGTTCGCCGTGGCGGTGTCGGTGGCGATGGTCATCTCGGCGGTCAACGCGCTGACCCTCTCCCCGGCGCTGTGCGCGGTCCTGCTGACCCGCGCGCACGGTCGGCCACGCGGGCCGATCGGCTGGATGCTCGCCGGCATCGACCGGATGACCGCCGGCTACACCTTCCTCGTGCGCCGCCTGGTCCGCGTCTCGGTCGTCAGCCTCGCCTTGCTGGTCGCGATCTTCGCCGCCACGGGTGCGCTGTTCGCGGTCACGCCGCAGGGTTTCCTGCCCGACGAGGACCAAGGTGCTGTGTTCGCCGTCGTGCAGCTCCCTGAAGGCGCCTCGCAGAACCGTACCGCCGCGGCGATGCGCGCGGCGCAGGAGATCATCGCGCAGAAGGAGCCGGTCGAGAGCACGGTGGCCGTGGTCGGGCTCGACTTCATCAGCAGCATCGCCGCGTCGAACAAGGGCTTCTTCGTCATCCGCCTGAAGCCCTACGAGGAGCGGACGCAGAGCGCCCAGGCGCTGATTGCCGAGCTGCGCGGTGAACTGGCGGCGATCCCCGGGGCCGTGGCCCTGCCGCTCAATCCGCCGCCGATCATCGGGCTCGGCAGCACCGGCGGTTTCCAGTACGTGCTGGAGGCGCTCCAGGGCCAGTCGTTCACCGATATCGCCGCGGTGATGCGCTCGCTGGTCATCGCCGCCAACCAGCGGCCCGAGCTGGCGGGCGTGTTCTCGACCTTCTCGTCCGACACGCCGCAGCTCTTTCTCGACCTCGACCGCGAGAAGGCGCAGGCGCTGGGCATTCGCATCTCCGACATCTTCAGTGCGCTCCAGGCCACGCTCGGCGGCTACTACGTCAACGACTTCAATCTGTTCGGACGCTCTTGGCAGGTCAACGTGCAGGCCGAAGAGCCGTTCCGCCGCAACATCGACGACATCCTCAACATCTATGTGCGCAGCGCCGGCGGGCAGATGGTGCCGCTGCAGGCGCTTGGCTCGGTGCGGCTGATCCTCGGGCCCCAGATCGTCACGCGGTACAACAATTACCGCGCCGTCATCGTCAACGGCGCCGGCGCGCCTGGGGTGAGCTCGGGTGCCGCGCTGGCCGCCATGGAGGAGGTTTCGGCCGTCACGCTGCCGGCCGGCTACGGCTTCGAGTGGACCGGCACCGCGCTGCAGGAGAAGCAGGCCGCCGGCCAGACCTCGATCGTGCTCGCCCTCGCGGTCCTGTTCGCCTACCTCTTCCTGGTCGCCCTCTACGAGAGCTGGAACGTCCCGATCCCGGTGCTGCTGTCGGTGTCGGTGGGCGTGCTGGGCGCGATCGCCGGCCTGTGGCTCGCCGGCCTCGCCTTCGACGTCTACGCCCAGATCGGGCTCGTCGTGCTGATCGCGCTCGCCGCCAAGAACGCGATCCTCATCAACGAGTTCGCCCTCGAGCAGCGGAACCTCGGCAAGAGCCTCCTCGATTCGGCCATCGAAGGCGCCCGCCTGCGCTTCCGTCCCGTGATGATGACCAGCTTCGCCTTCATCATGGGGCTGATCCCGCTGGTCATCGCGGCCGGCGCGGGCGCGGCCAGCCGCCGTGCGGTCGGGACGCCGGTCTTCGCCGGCATGATCGCCGCCGCGGTCCTCGGCGTGCTGCTGATTCCGATGCTCTACGTCACCTTCCAGTGGATGCGCGAGAGGACAGGCTGGAAGCCGCGGCACGCGAGCGAGGCGCCCGCGGCCCCGGCGATCGCCGCCGCTCCCGCGGAGTAGCGATACGGTTGACGGGCGCGGCCGGTAAGGACAGCGTGCAGCGGCCCCGACCGGGAGGCGCCCGATGCGGCTGAAGCGGCTCGATCATGTCAACGTGCGCACCGCCAACCTGCCGGCGATGATCGCGTGGTACGGGGCCGTCCTCGACATGCATCCCGGCCCGCGCCCGCCCTTCTCGTTCAACGGCGCGTGGCTCTACTGTGGCGAGCACCCGATCGTCCATCTGGTCGAGGTGGCCGAGCCGCCGCGCGGCGTGGAGCCGCGTCTTGAGCACTTCGCCATCAGTGCCGAGGGGCTGTCCGACTTCGTCGCCCGCCTGGAGGCGCGTGGAGAGCGCTACGAGAAGGGCGTCGTGCCCGGCTTCGGCATCACCCAGATCAACATCTGGGACCCCGACGGCAACCACATCCACATCGACTTCGCCCCGGGCGACTGCTGACGCGGCGCTACTCCGCCGCCTGCTTCTGGGCCAGCTCGAGCGCCTGGGCGGCGCCCGCCGCGGGTCCGGCCTCGCCGCCGGACACCTGGACGGTCGGCAGTGCGACCTGGATCCCGGCCTCGGGCAGGCGCTTCATCAACATCGCCCAGGCGCGCCGGCGGATGACGAACTGCTCGCCCGGCTTGGTCTTCATCTTCATCCGCACCTCCATGGCGAACTGACCCATGGCCTGGACGCCCTGCAGCTTCAGCGGCTCGATGATGTTCGGGGCGAGCTCGGGATCGGCCGCCAGCTCCTTGCCGATCTGCTTGACGATCGCCTTCATCTTGGCGAGGTCGGTGTCGAAGGGCACGTTGACCGCGAGCTTGTCGATCACCCAGTCGCGGCTGAGGTTCTGGATGGCCCCCAGCGAGCCGAACGGGACGGTGTAGAGCGCGCCGCGATGGTGGCGCAGCTTGATCGAGCGCAGCGAGAACGACTCGACCGTTCCCTTGAAGCTGCCGCTGACGATGTACTCGCCGACCCGGAAGGCGTCGTCGAGCAGGTAGAACACGCCGGAGATGATGTCCTTGACGAGCGTCTGCGCGCCGAAGCCGACGGCGACGCCGATCACGCCCGCGCCGGCGATCAACGGGCCGATCTGCACCCCCAACGAGGCCAGCGCCATCAGGCCGGCGGTCACCGCGACCAGGACCATGAGCATGTTGCGCGCGATCGGCAGGAGCGTGCGCAGCCGCGCGCGGCGTCGCGCCTCCTGCGGGTCGAGATCGCCCTCCGACTTCGCCCCGTGCAGGGTCACGTCGATCGCCGTCCGCGCCACGTGCCAGCCGAAATCGGCCAGCAGTGCGATCACCACGACGCTGATCAGGCCGCTGGCGACAAGGCCGAGCCCGCTTTCGCCCCGGGCGACGGCATCGAGGTCGATGTCCCAGGCCCAGGCGAGGAACAGCGCCGCGCCGACGATCAGCGCCGCCCGCGCGCCGCGCTCGACCACCGCGGCGAGGATCGAGGGCGGGTCGGTCTCGGTGGATAGCGTGGCGCCGACCGGGCGGAGCAGGTTGTTGACAGCCCGTTGCGTCACGCTGATCGCGGCCGGCAGCACGCCCGCGACGAGCACCAGCCAGAACGCGTACGTCGCCCCCAGCAGCCACAGCCCATAGACGAGGAGGACGTAGCCGATGGCGAGGATCGTCGGCACCGCGCTGGGCACGGCAGCGCCGTTCTCCTCGTCGCCCGCTGCGGCGATCGCGCCGCGGCGCCGATCGACGATCGTCTCGATCGCCACGGCGACGAGGCCGATGGCGAGCAGATAGGCGACGATGGTCACCGTCGCGCCGGGCGCGCCCAGGAGGCGCACCGACTTGGCGATGGCCCAGCCGAACGCGAACACGCCGAGGAATGCCGCCCAGCGTCGGTACCAGAAACGGGCCTCGTCGTCGCTGACCGGGAGGACACGGAGCTTCGGCAGGAGTGGCTGGAGGAGGATCCGCCCGAGCACGAGGCCGAGGCGCAGCAACAGGAAAGCGATGAGGAGCCGCTCGGCGACGCCGCGGAACAGCGGCGGCCAGTCGAAGATCAGGAAAGCTCCGAGGCTGCCCAGCGCGAACGCCAGCACTCCGGCGAGGGCCAGCAGCAGGCGCAGGCCGAGCTTGAGCACGCGCTCGGCGATCGTCCGCTCCGAGGCGTCGAGGACCCGTCGCCGCAGACGGCGTGACCCGCGCACGAACAGATACTCGGCGAGGTACCCCGCGCCGACGAACGCGATCACGAGCGGCACCAGGAAGAAGACGCCGAGCTCCGACACCTCGGCCTGCAGGCGGCCGAAGGCTTGGCCAAGGTCGCGGCCGAGCGTCGGCAGGGCCGCCGCGATCACCTGGCGATGCTCGCGCAGCCGCTCGATCGCAACGACGGTGGCGTCGGGCTCCGCCGCCGGTGGCGTCGCCGCAGCGGCCGCGGGCTCCGGCGCGGCGGCGAGCTGCTGCCGCATCCATGCCCGCACGTCCGGATCGTCGAGCAGCTCGACGAACGCCTTGACCTGCGCCGGCGGTGTCTCAGCGGCGACGGGCTCCTGCGCCTGCTGCGCCGCCAGACCGAACGGCGCGAGCCAAGCGAGGAGCACGCCGAGCAAGGCAAGGGTGGGGATCCGCCATCGGTCAGTCCACCACATCGCGCTTCCTCCGAGATCGAGCCGCGTGCGCTGTACCACGCCGCGGTGATACCGTCAGGCCGGCGCAGGCTGTTGCGTCAGCTCGATCGCCTTCTGCGCCACGGCCGGCGTCGCGTCACTCTCGCCGCCGGCGACCGTCACGGTCGGGAAGGCGAACTGGATGCCGTTGGCGGCGAACGCCTTCTTGATCAGCGCGTAGGCGCGGCGACGGATCGGGAACTGCTCGCCCGGTTTG
>CALKJU010000033.1 GCA_937995535.1 uncultured Alphaproteobacteria bacterium | reverse complement strand
CGCACCGACGGCCTGCCACGGATGACGCTGACGCAGCAGATCGACCACATGCGGAAGCTGTCGGTACAACTGGCCTCGTCGATCTCGAAGGTCGTCTACACGGCGTCCGGCACACTGCTCAGCGCGGCCCTGGTTGAGGATAGGATCGCGATCGTCGAGCACGCCGCCTATTGGGCGCCCGTGGACAGCATCTCGGAAGCTCATTATCTACTTTCAATCATCAACAGTGAAGTGATCTTGGAAGCGATCATCCCGCAGCAGGCGCACGGCTGGCGCGACCCTCGTCACTTCGACAACCTCATCTGGGAGCTGCCAATCCCCGAGTTCGACGCCGCGGCTTCCCTGCACCGTGACCTCGCTGCCGCTGGCGCAGAGGCCGAGCGCGTGGCCGCGCTCGTCGAGCTGCCCGAGAACGCGCATTTCCGCGCCAAGCGCCGCGCCATCCGCACGGCGCTTGCCGAGGCCGGGGTGGCGCAGCGGATCGAGGCGCTGGTCGCCCGCCTGCTCGACGGCTGAGCCCACGCGTCCACCGGGCTCCGGCCGTCACGGCGTAGGCCCTCGGGACGAGCCCGAGGTCCATCCGCGCGGGGGGGTGGCGCTCGCCCCCGGGCACCGAGGGTGCGGGTGGGGGTGGTTGTGCGGTAGAGTGGGTGCCGAAGCGGAGATCGGGAAGGAGCGTCGATGGCGGGTCGTGGCCGTCGTCGCGGGGGTGGGGCGTGAGCGAGGCGCTCGGCCTCGAGCGGGTCCGGCTGCTCGAGGGACTGCCGCGCCAGGTCCTCGACGATCTCCGGCTGCGCTGCCGGTGGCGGCGCTGGGCGGCCGGGCAGCGGATCATCGAGCGGGCGACGCCGGGGCGCGACGTGCTGCTGATCGTCGAGGGCACGGTCCGCGTCGGCCACGTCACCGAGGACGGGCGCGAGGTCACCTATGCCGAGATCGGGCCCGGCGGGGTGGTCGGCGAGCTGGCCGCGATCGACGGCGGGCCGCGCTCCGCCGAGGTGATCGCCGCCACCGACTGCCGCACCGCGGCGCTGCCCGCCGAGGCGTTCCGGGCGCTGCTCCTGCGCCACCCGGAGACGGCGCTGCGGCTGCTCGAGTCCTATGCGCGGATCATCCGCCTCGCCGATCGGCGGATCACCGAGCTGAGCACGACCGGGGTGGCGGCGCGCCTCGCCCGCGAACTCCTGCGCCGCGCCCAGCGCGACCGCGCCGGCGAGCTCGCCGTCGAGCCTTTGCCGACCCAGGAGCAGCTCGCCGGGGTGGTCGGCACGACCCGCGAGACGATCGGCCGGATCATGATCCAGCTGACCCGCAACGGGCTGGTCCGCCGCCGCGGCCGGCGGCTCGTGCTGCTCGACCGCGACGGGCTGCTCCATCTGGCCGAGCCCGGGTCCGAGCCGATCACCGAGGCGTGAGCTGTGACGGAGGTTACAGGCGCGCCGGAGGAACGCGCCCACCTCTGCTGACAGGCGGCACGGATGCCGCCGGTAGCGGAGGGTGGACGATGACCACCACGGCGATCCGTCACAGCCCACGGGGTGCCACGATCCTCGCGCTCGGTGTCCTCGGCGCGGCGCTGTTCGGCGCCGGCGAGGCGGCGGCGCAGGCCGCCTGCGCGCCGCGTGCCGAACTCGCCAAGCAGCTCGAGAGCCGCTACGGCGAGCGCCCGACCGGGCTCGGCCTGTCCGGGCGGCAGCGGCTGATCGAGCTCTACCGCACCGAGGACGGGCGGACCTGGAGCCTGGTCGCGACCGACGCGCAGGGCCGCAGCTGCATCGTCGAGGCGGGCTCGGCCTGGGCCGAGCGCCCGGCGCCGACGCCGGGCCTCGGCGTGGCGTACGGGACCGCCGGCGGGGTGTGATGAAGATCACTCGCGCCCTGTAACCGGCGCTACAGCGCTCGCTGCACCGACCATGGTTAATGATCAGCCTATCGCCAGGAGCGCCGGCCATGGATCGGAGCGGTTCGATGCAGCAGATGGCCACCGAGAACCGTCGCGGTCATGCCGAAATGCCCGGCGGCCGCGACTACGATCCCGCCGAGCACGCCGTCGACAAGCTGCTCCCAGGTGCGCGGGCCGCCGTGATGCTGTGCCTGATGCTGATGGCCGTGCTCGTGATGATGTGACGGGCCGGGCCGGCAACCGGCTGGCTGCCGGCCCGGCCCTCGGCTAGGAGTGACGCGGCAACGAGGTGAGCCTGCCCCCTGCGCCTGCAGCCCGTCATCGGCTTCGCCTGGCTCGGCATCTGCGTGCTCACCGGCACGCTGCTCGTCCTCGGACGCGACGTCGCCATCCCGCTGGCGCTTGCGATCCTCGTCTGGCAGCTCGTCAACGCCATCGCCGACCAGGTCCGGCGCGTGCGGCTCATGGGCCAGACCGCGCCGCGGTGGGCCCGGCTGGTGATCGCCGTCGCCGTCATGCTGCTCGTGCTGGGGCTGGTGGTCGACCTGATCGTCGGCAACGCCGCGGCGGTCGCCGAGGCCGCGCCGACCTACCAGCGCAACCTCGAGCGGCTGCTGGCCGGTCTGCCCGAGCTGCTCGGCGGCGAGACCGCGCCGACGCTGGCGGAACTGGCCGGCCGCATCGACCTGCCGGCGCTGATCCGCAATCTCACCGGCACGCTCACCGCGCTGGTCGGCAGCGCCGGGCTGGTCCTGCTCTACGTCGCCTTCATCCTGTTCGAGCAGGAGAGCTTCGAGCGGAAGATCGAGGCGCTGCTGCCCGATCCCGAGGACAACCGGCGCCTGCGCGCGGTGCTCGCCGACATCGAGCGGCGGATCGAGACCTATCTGTGGATCAAGACGCTGGTCAGCGCCGCGACCGGCATCCTCTCCTGGGCGGTGCTGCGGCTGGTCGGGGTCGCCTTCCCCGAGTTCTGGGGCCTCGTCGTGTTCATGCTCAACTTCATACCCGTCATCGGCTCGCTGTTCGGGGTGGCGCTGCCGGTGCTCCTGACCGCCTTGCAGTTCGCCGCCTGGGGCCCGGTGCTGACCGTGGCGCTGCTGCTCGGTGCCATCCAGTTCAGCCTGGGCAACGTGCTGGAGCCGCGGCTGATGGGCACCTCGCTCAACCTCAGCCCGCTCGTCATCCTGCTCTCGCTGGCCGTGTGGGGCTCGATCTGGGGCATCGCCGGCATGGTGCTGAGCGTGCCGCTGACGGTCATGCTGATGATCGTGCTGGCCCATTTCGAGCGCACACGGCCGGTGGCGATCCTCCTCTCCGCCACCGGCAAGGTCGAGGGCTGAGGGGCAGGCGGGCGCGGCGCCGCTAGACGAGATCGGCGCCCGGCCCGACCTGGGCCGCGGTCAAGGGCGCTGCGGTCGGCCAGGTCTCGCGCGTCAGCCGCGTCGGCCCCTGCGTCCCCTGATGACGGCCGAACCCGATCGGCCCCATGCTCGGGTCCCAGCCCTCGATGCGGGTGTCGAGCGCCGGCAGGACCGAGTCGCTGGAGAGGCTGGTGCCGACGGTGAGGAAGCGGCCGAGCGGCCCCTGCCGCCGGTTCCCGGCGAGGATAACCTGACAGGCCTGGGGGAAGCCGAACTTCTGGCTCTGCGGCGTGGTCCAGGGGATGGTGCCAGCGAGGACGTTCAGCCCGGTGCGCGGGAAGCGCGCTGAGACCTCGGTGTACTCGACGACGTTGCCGAGGATGCGATGGCCACGGTCCATGAAGCGGATCGCCCGCACGTCGCGGAACCAGTTCGCGATCAGGCTGTTGTCGAGACCCTGGCGGAAGGTCAGATGCCCGTTGCAGTTGTCGAAGGTGTTCTGGCGGAAGGTGCAGCGCGACGCCTTCCATTCCGCGAACGGCGCATCGACGCCCTCGCTGCTGGTATGGCAGCGCGCGAACAGGTTGTGATGCACGTCCCAGTAGGCCGCCCGGCCGCCCGTGGCCGGACTGCTGCCGCAGATCAGCGCCGCGACCTTGTAGTCGTCGTAGTGCTGCCCCTTGGCCGGATAGTCATGAAAATGATTGTGGTGGATGTTGGCGCGCAGCGCACTGGCATCGCCGCGGATGCCGGTACGATGCCGGTTGCGGACCTGCACCGCAGGGCCTCGAGGGTAGATCGGGCGCTGATCGTCGAAGCTGCGCGGCGACAGGTCGTTGTAGGCGATCTCGGCGTCGGTCGAGGCGCCGTTGAGCTCGATGCCGCGACCCTCCCAATGATAGATCCGACAACGCTTGATCGTCACGTTGCGGGCATCGTCGAGGCGGATCAGGAAAGTGTTTCCGAGCCAGCCGGTGCCGTCGCAGTCGAGGCCGTAGAGCCAGACATGGGCGCCAGTGATGTCGACCCGCGTCTGGATCCGCGCGCCGCTGGCCAGCACCGTCCCGTCCGGCCGCAAGCGCACCGGGTTGGCCGCGCGCACGACGATCGGCGCCTGCGCCGTGCCGCTCGCGGCAACGGTCAGCGGGCTGCCGGCATAGACGCCGTCGGCGAGCACGATGTGGTCGCCGGGGCGGGCGCTGGCCAGTGCCGCGTCGAGCATCGGCCGGCCGCTGACGATGCGGGTGCGCAGCGCGACGGGCAGATCGCGCGCCGTCGGCGCGGAGCGCGCCGCCACGGCCGGCTCGGCCCAGACAGGCAGCAGGAGTCCGGTGGAGCCGAGCGCCAACGAGCGAAGTAGACCGCGACGAGTGGGCGAGACAAGCACAACGCAGCTCCTTGACCAGGTCAAGACTGCGTTGCGAGATACGGCTCAGACTTTAATAATGACCTAACATAGCTACCGGCGCTCGCTGTGAAATCTTTTTATGCAAATGAGCGCGATATCTGAATCGAACGACGTCCTGTTGGGAATATTTTGATAACTTCCAAGACGACTTGGCCGGTCTCACTCGCGACGGCTCGGCCGAGCAACGGCATGGAGGGCGGGCGGCGGGCCCGCGATCTCAGACCTCGGCGAGGCGTGCGGGAGCTGTCGGGGACCGGGTCAGGGCGCGACGCACGCTGTCCGGGTCGAGCTCGGCCATCGCCTGGAACTGGCTGAGGTAGATCTTGCCGGTGAGATGGGCGAGGAAGTCCGTGCCGGCGAGGCGGTCGGTGACCGGCCCCTTGACCTCCGACAGGTGCAGGCGGATCCCGGCGGAGCGGAGGCGCTCGAGGATCAGCTCGAGGCTTTCCAGCGCGGTCGCGTCGATGCGGTTGACCGCCGGGCACATCAGCACGACGTCGGTCAGTCCCGGGCGCGCCGCGACCTCCCGGCCGACCATCTCCTCGAGCCAACGGCTGTTGGTGAAGAGCAGGCTCTCGTCGACCCGGATGGTGAGCACGCGCGGGCTCGTGATCACGGCGTGCCGCTTGACGTTGCGGAAATGCTCGGTGCCGGGAACCTGGCCCACGATCGCGAAGTGCGGCCGGCTGTTGTGCCAGAGCAGGAGCAGCACCGAGATGGCGACGCCGGTCATGATCCCGGCCTCGACACCGACCGCCAGGACCATGATCACGGTCCCCGCCATCGCCGCGAAGTCGGCCTTGGAATAGCGCCAAGTGTGACGGACCTCGCCGAGATCGACGAGCGACAGGACGGCCACGACGATGGTCGCGGCGAGCACCGCGACGGGCAGGTGGAAGAGCAAGGGCGTGAGGAACAGGGCGGCCAGCGCGATCAGGCCGGCGGTCAACACGCCGGCGAGCGGCGTCTGCGCCCCGGCGGCGAAGTTCACCACCGAGCGGGCGAACCCGCCGGTGACCGGATAGCCGCCGCTCACCGCCGCGGCGAGATTGGCCGCGCCGAGACCGAGCAGCTCCTGGTTGGGCTCGATCGACTGCCGGCGGCGCGCCGCGAGCGCGTGCCCGACCGAGACCGATTCGACGAAGCCGACCAGCGAGATCAGCACGGCCGAAGGGAGGAGGCGCCACCACAGCGTCGGGTCGAAGGCGGGCAGCGCCAGCGGTGGCAGGCCCTCGGGGATGGCACCGACGACGCGCACCCCGGCGGTCTCCAGGCCGAGAGCGGCGACGGCCGCGATGCCGGCGGCGACCGCGAGCACGGGGCCCGTCCGGCTGAGCAGCTCCGCGGTCCGTGGCCCGAGGCCGAGGCGGCGCAAGGCCGGCGCGAGCCCGCTCCGTGCCCAGAACAGGAAGGCGGTGGCAGCGAAGCCGATCGCCACGGTCGGCAGGTTGATCTCACCCAGATGCTCGAGGAGCGCGTGCAACGTGTCGAGGAGCGCGTGGCCGCCGCCGCCGATGCCGAGCAGATGCTTGAGCTGGCTCGCCGCGATCAGGACGGCACTGGCGCTGATGAAGCCCGAGATGACCGGATGACTCAGCAGGTTGGCGAGGAAGCCGAGCTGCAGCACGCCCATGAGGAACAGGCAGAGGCCGGACAGCAGCGCCAGGACGAGGGCGGCCTGGCCGAACTCCGCTGTGCCGGGCGCCGCCACCTGGCTCGCCGCCGCGAAGGTCATGAGCGAGATCACCGCGACGGGCCCCACCGCGAGCGTCCGGCTCGAGCCGAACAGTGCATAGGCGACGAGCGGCAGGATGCTGGCGTAGAGGCCGACCTGCGGCGGCAGCCCGGCGAGCATCGCGTAGGCGAGGCTCTGCGGGATCAGCATGATGGTGACGATGACCGCCGCCAGCAGGTCGCTCGCGAGGTCGGCGCGGGTGTAGCGCCGACCCCAATCGAGCGGCGGCAGCAGGCGGGCCAAGCGTGCCACGTCGATCAGGCCCTGCGCACCTTGCCCTGGGGACCGTAGTCGCAGGCCGCGCCGACCTCGTGGGCGGCGGGCTGGTGCGGCAGCAGGGTCGGTGCCGCGAACCATTCGCGCCCCTTGAGCATCACGTCGAAATAGATCGCCGGCAGCATCTTCTCCTTGAGCAGCCAAGCGAGGCGCGAGGGCTCGGTGCCGTCGATCAGCCAACGCGGGAAGGTCGGCAGGAGCTTCCCGCCATAGCCGAACTCGGCCAGCACGATCTTGCCGCGCTCGACGGTCAAGGGGCAGGACCCGTAGCCGTCGTAGACCGCGCGCGGCCCCTTGCCGTCAAGCACGGCGAGGACGTTCTCGGCCACCACCGGGGCCTGCTTGCGAACCGCCGCGGCGGTCTTGGCGTTGGGCGTCGAGCCGGCGTCGCCGAGACCGAAAACGTTGCCGTAGCGGACGTGCTGCAGCGTCTCCGGGCTCACCTCGATCCAGCCCGCCGCATCGGCGAGCGGGCTCTCGCGGATCAGGCGCGGCGCGCGCTGCGGGGGACAGACATGGAGCATGTCAAACTCACGCTCGACCGTGATCGCGTTGCCGGCCTCGTCCTTGGCGGCGAACCAGGCCTTGCGGGCGGCACCGTCGACCGCCACGAGGTTCGAGCCGAGCCGCAGGTCGACGCCGTAGGCCTGCACATAGCGCATCAGCGCCGGGACATAGTCCTTGACGCCGAACAGGACCGCGCCGGCGGTGTGGAACTCGACGGTGACGTCGCGCAGCACGCCGCGGCTCCGCCAGCGGTCGCAGGCGAGGTACATCGCCTTCTGCGGGGCGCCGGCGCACTTGATGGGCATCGGCGGCTGGGTGAACAAGGCCCGGCCGCCGCGCAGCGTCTGCACCAGCTCCCAGGTGTAGGGCGCCATCTCGAACAGGTAGTTGGAGGTGACGCCGTTGCGCCCGAGCGTCTCGCGCAGCCCTTCGATGCCGTCCCAATGCAGCTCCAGGCCCGGCGCCGCGATCAGCACGCGGTAGCCGAGGCGGGTCCCATCCTCCAGCAGCACGCGGTTGCGCTCGGGCTCGATGGCGGCCACCGCCGCGCGCACCCAGCGCGCGCCCTCGGGGATGCAGGCGATCATCGGCTTCTCGGTCGCGCGGCGGTCGAACACGCCACCGCCGACGAGCGTCCAGCCGGGCTGGTAGTAGTGGACGTCACTCGGCTCGACGATTGCGACACTGAGGCCCGGGCGGCGGCGCAGAAGGCTCGCCGCGGTCGACAGGCCGGCGGCACCGCCACCGATCACGACGACGTCGTGCGCGACCGCCGGCGCGAGCGGCGCACCGGTGGCGGCCAGGGCACCGGTCCGCGCGCGGAGCTCCAGTCTCGGGCGCAGCGCGGTCAGATCGTAGCCGGCCACGCTCGCCGCACGGAGGATCGCGTCGGGCTCGAGGTGCCAGGCCTCGGAGAGCGCCCACAGCGAGGTCGAGCGGGTACCGGTGCGGCAGAAGGCCAGCACCGGACCTTTGAGTTCCGCCAGCGCCGCGGCGAACGCCTCGACGTCGCCATCGGTGATCTTGCCGGAGACGACCGGGATGTGCCGGTAGGCGATGCCGTGGCGCGCCGCCGCCTCGGCCAGCGCCGCCGAGGCCGGCTGATCCGGACCCTCGCCGTCGGGGCGGTTGTTGACGATCGCCCGGTAGCCCTGGGCGGCGAGGATGCCGATGTCAACCTCGGCGATCTGCGGCGAGACCGACAGGAACGGCGTGAGCGGCTTGATCTCCACGGGCTGGCCTCCCTGCGGCGCTGGCTGGGCTCAGAAGACGTTGAGCGGGACCTTGAGGTAGCGGGTGCCATTGTCCTCGGGCGGCGGCAGTTCGCCGCCGCGCATGTTGACCTGCACCGAGGGGATGATCAGGCGCGGCATCCCCAGCGTCTTGTCGCGGGCGGTGCGCATGGCGATGAACTCGTCCTCGCTCACACCCTCATGGACATGGACGTTGTGCCGCTTCTCCTCGCCGACCGTGGTCTCCCAGCGGTACTCGTCGCGGCCCGGTGCCTTGTAGTCGTGGCACATGAACAACCGCGTCTCGTCCGGGAGCGCGAAGATCTTCTGGATCGAGCGGTAGAGCTGGCGGGCGTCGCCGCCGGGAAAGTCGCAGCGCGCGGTACCGAAGTCGGGCATGAACAGGGTATCGCCGACGAACGCGGCGTCGCCGATCACCCAGGTCATGCAGGCCGGGGTGTGCCCGGGCGTGTGGATGGCATGCGCCGGCAGCGTGCCGACAGTGAACTCCTCGCCGTCCTTGAAGAGGTGGTCGAATTGCCGTCCGTCACGCTGGAACTCCGTGCCAGCGTTGAAGATCTTGCCGAATACGTCCTGGACGATGGTGATGTTCTCGCCGATGCCGAGCCGACCGCCGATCTTCTCCTTGATGTAGGGAGCGGCCGACAGATGGTCGGCGTGGACGTGCGTCTCGATCAGCCACTCGACGGTCAGGCCGTGTGCCTTCACGTGCGCGATGACGGCGTCCGCGGAGCGATAGCTGGTCCGCCCGGACTCCGGCTCGTAGTCGAGGACCGAGTCGACCACCGCGCAGCGCCGCGTCGCGGGGTCGGTGACGACGTAGCTGACGGTGAACGTGTCCTCGTCGAAGAAGGCCTTGACGTCGGGGCGCTCGGACATGGGCAGTCTCCCTCCAGTCGGGTGGAACGGCGGCTCAGGCGCGGCCGGGCGAAGGTGCGACCGGAGCGGCTTGGCCGCGCAGCAGGCGCGCCGCGACCATCCCGACCAGCATCGCCGCGACGAAGACGATGGTTCCGGGCTGCGCGGCGGCGAGTGAGGCGAGCGCCGGACCCGGGCAATAGCCCGCGAGACCCCAGCCGACCCCGAACAGCGCCGCACCGCCGATCAGCGGCATGTCAACCGCGCGCGCCGTCGGCAGCGCCAGCTTCGGCTCGAGGAGCGCGCGGCCACGTGGCAGGACGAGCCGGTAGCCGAGGAAGGTGACGGCAAGTGCGCCGCCCATGACGAAGGCCAGCGTCGGGTTCCAGGCCCCGGCGATGTCGAGAAAGCCCAGGACGACGGCCGGGTCGGTCATGCCCGAGAGGGCGAGGCCGGCGCCGAACATGAGGCCGGCGGCGAGCGCGGCGAGCAGGCGGATCATCGGTCCTACCTCACAGGACGTGGCGGACGAGGAACACGGTGATGCCCGCGGTCGCCATGAAGGTCAGGGTGGCGACCAGCGAGCGCGGCGACAGGCGGGCGAGGCCGCACACGCCGTGGCCGCTGGTGCAGCCGCTGCCGATGGTGGTGCCGGCGCCGACCAGGAGCCCGGCGAGGACCAACACCGGCAGCTCGGCCACCGGCAGACCAACGCCGGGGCGGCCCGAGAGCGCCGTGTAGAGCAGCGGCCCTGCGACCAGGCCGAGCACGAAGGCGAGGCGCCAGCCGAAATCCGCTGCGGGACGGGGCGGCAGCAGGCCGCCGACGATCCCGCTGACGCCGGCGATCCGACCGAGTAGCGCCATCAGCAGCACAGCGGCGGCGCCGATCAGCGCGCCGCCGGCGAGGCCGGCGAGCCAAGCTTCCGGAATCATGCGCCGTTCTCCACGCCGTCGCGGCAATAGGTGTCGTGCAGGAAGACCAGCAGGTCGCGGACCTCGCCGGCGGCGAGCGCGTACCAGACGGTCTGCCCCTCGCGCCGGGCGCTGACGAGGCCCTCGCGGCGCATCAGGGCGAGCTGCTGCGACATGGCCGGCTCCTTCATCTCGAGCAGGCGGGCGAGCTCGCCGACCGACCGCTCGCCCTCCGCGAGCTGGCACAGGATCAGCAGCCGCTTGGGATGCGAGAGCGCGCGCATCACGCCGCTCACCCGCTCCGCCGTCCGTGTCATGGCCTCTAGCTGCATGGCTGCGCAGATATGCAGGCGTCCGCCATTGCGCAAGTGGCAGGCGGTCGCAGGTCGCTCAGGGCCGCGGCTTGTCCCTGATGAACAAGGCGCGGCCGTGGATCTCCGTGCCGCCGGCGGGCCAGTCGAGGTAGAGGCGGGCCTCCCACACGCCCGGCTCGCGCGGGTCCAGCTCGATCACGCCCTCCGCGAGGCCGGTGGTGAAGGTCCAGTAGGCCGGATCGTCGACATAGCGCTCCGGCTCCCAATCGTGGGCGGCGACGGCGACCCAGTTCTGCTTGGTCGGGTCGAGCCCCCAGATCTCGATCCGCACCGGCTCGTCGTGGGCGAGGACCTTGCTGAGGACCCGCAGGCCCGGTCCCGGGCCGCGCTCCGGCTGGACGACCGGCGGCCGCTCGCCGAGAACCGGCGGCGCGGCGGGATCGAGCAGCAGCACGCCCAGCAGCATGGCGGCGCCCGGCAGCGCTACCGCCGCCATCGACCGGATCGGCAGCACACCCGGCGGCCCGAACACCAGGCGGGCCCACCACGGCGCCAGCAGTGGCCAGGCCAGCATCAGCCCGGCCGCGGTCGCCAGTTGCCAGCGGATGCCGGCAAGGACGAAGGGAAGATTGCCGAGCACGAACGGGCCGGCGGCAAGCGAGGTCACGCCGCGGGCGCTGGCGGACATCCAGCTCGCCACCAGAATCGGCAGGGCGCTCAGCACGAAGCCCAGCGGAAACAGGACGGCGATGACCAGCGCCGCGATGCCGGCGTCGGCCCTGCCGACGAGCAGCCGACGCAGCCAGCGGGGCGGGTGGGAGATCGCCTCGATGAGCCCCCGTCCGAGGGCGGACGGCGTCCAGCGCCGGCGCCGGGTCTCGGCGCCGCGCGCGTCGAGGGCGCGAAGGAGCGCGTCGCGCCCCTCCGCATTCGCCGCGGTCAGCCGATCGGCGGCCAGCTCGGCGCACCAGACGGCGATCGTCGGCAGCAGCACGACCCCGAGGGACCACAGCGCGAACCCGGCCACGGTGCCGAGCGGGCTGGGCTGCAGGATCCAGACGTAGTCGGCGAGGTAATCGAAGAGGATCGGCCAGACGCTGGCCGGGGCCGCGGCCACCGTGGTCTCCTCGAGGACGGCGTAGGCGAGACGGAAGGCCTCGATCTCACGCCGCAGCAGCCGGTCGAGCGCCAGGATCAGCGCGGCGAAGGCGAGGATCGCGAGCGGCCACAGGCGGAGCACCGGGGCGAGCAGCGAGCCGATCCCGATGATCGCCGGGTCGCCCTGGCGCTGGTGGGCGATCTCGTGGAGCAGCACGGCCCGGGCGCCGGCAGGGTCGCTGCGCCACAGCTTGACGAGGCCGCCCATCACGGCGAGCCGCGCGGTGCGCAGCCCGGTCGGATAGACGAAGGCGATCGGCGCCATCCGGCGCAGGTTGGCGCGCAGCTCGAGGCGCGGGGCGTGCTCGCGGACGAACGCCTCGATCTCGGCCAGCGCCCCGCCGCGTCCGGTGATCGGTGCGAGCGCGAAGCGCCGCTCGAGGCGCGGCGCGCGCCAGCGCGGCACGAGCGCCGACGCGATGCCGAGCAGGAACACCAACGCCGGGAGGTTCTGCAGCAGGAGCAGGAACAGGAGGATCGGCGCGAGCCAGGCCTCGAGCCCGAGCGGTGGCACAACCCAGGTGCGGAACGCCGCGGCTGTGCCCCAGGCGTCGCCGAGGAGGCGCGGTGCGAGCGCCACGAGGCTCGCCGCCCACAGCCACAGCCAGGGCGGGAGCGGCCCGGGCTCAGCCCTTGGCTGCGGCGAGCGCGGCGAGGAGGCGGCGCGAGTCATCGGGTCGTTCGAGAAGGGTCTGGAGCGTCACGCGGCCGAGCCGCGGCGCCTGGTCCGCCGGCACACCCGCCGCGGTCAGGCGCTTCTCCAGCGCGTCGAGAACGTCCAGCGCGCCGCGCAGAGGATCGTCGGGCACGGCCTCCGCGGGATCCCGGCTGCGCCGCAGGCGGTCGCGAAGGTCGAGGAGCTTGTCCATGGTCGCGACGGCCGTGCCGGCGAGCGTCAAGAGCCCGCTGATCGCACCGGCGTTGGCGCGCAGCGCACCCAGCAGCTCCAGGACGACGCTCAGCGCGGAGCCGGCATCGAAGCCGCCGAGCACCGGTGCGGCGGCCGGGTCGTTGCGCTCGCCCGCGAGGAAGCCGTCGAGCAGGTCCGGGGCAATCTCCACCTCGTCCGGGGCGACGCGCTCGCTCAGGCGCTGCACGAGATCGTGGATGGCGTCCATGTCACGCTCCCCTCGTCATCGCCTTGGCACAACCGCGGATGATACTGCGCCCGTCAACCCTGGCCGGCCAGCGGCTCGCCAGTTGACGCAGCGGCGCCTCGCGCGCACGCTTCCGATGGGGGAGGAGCAGCCGGCGCTCCGGGTGGTCGGTCACACCGTTTGGGGAGGGGTCGCGATGGGTCTCGTGTTCGCCTTGGTCCTGCTGGTCGTGCCGCTGGGTTACGTGGTCTTCGACAATATGAAGGGCTAGCGGGCCACGTCGCGGCAGGTCGGAGCCGAGCGCTCGGCCTGCCGCCGCAGCCACGCATCGATGTCATCGAGCACCGGCGCGTACCAGCGCAGCCCGTGTGCGAGAGCGCCGACCAGCGTGAGGTGGCCGACGCCGCGGTAGCGACGGACCGTCACCTCCCCACCTTCCGCGGCGACGCGGGCGGCGAGGCTGTCGGTGTTTCGTGGCCGCACCGTCAGATCATCGTCGCCAGTGACGAGCAGCAGGGGCGGGGCGTCGCCACGGGCCCAGGTGACCGGCTGGGTGCGCGGCCGATCCGGCTCCGGGCCGAAGATCGCCATCAGTGTGCGGTCGCGCAGCGGCAGGAAATCGTAGGGACCGGCGAGGCCCACGGTGGCGCGTATCGTGTCGCACGGTGTGCGGCCGAGCCGGCCAAGCCATTGCGCATCCAGCGTCAGCATGACGGCGTTGTAGGCGCCGGCCGAGTGCCCCATCAGGAGCAGCGGCGCCAGCGGTCGCCCGGCAGCCTGCGCGCCGTGCTCGGCGACCCAGGCCACCGCGGCCGCCGCGTCCTCGAGAATCCCGGCGATCGCGACCTCCGGGTATAGCCGGTAGTCGGGGATCGCCACGACGTAGCCTCGTGCCGCGAGCGCCTGCCCGACGAAGCGGAAGTCGCC
>CALKJU010000032.1 GCA_937995535.1 uncultured Alphaproteobacteria bacterium | reverse complement strand
GCCGCCAAGGCGCTGGTGAAGCGCCCCATCGCGGCCTACGTCGAGCGCGTGTACGAGAGCGGGAGTTTTGCGACGCTGCAGTTGGGGTGAACGATGCAGGGACCGAATGTTCCTTCGCGCCCATCGCATGCTGATCTGCTGTCGCGCACATCAGAGATGGAGGAGTGCCCTGGCTGTGGTGAAGTAGATCAGCAGGCCGGTGATGTCCACGATCGTGGTGAGCGCGGGCGTGGAAACCACCGCAGGGTCAAGCCTCAGCGATCGGGCGAGGATCGGCAATCCGGCACCCACGATGGTCGAGGTCACGGTCTGGATGGACAGCGCGATCGAGATCACCCAGGCGATCTGGATGAGCGTGAACCCGCTCGGCAGTTCGGTGCCCTGCGAGAGGAACAGCACCTTGACGAAGGCCAGCGCGCCCAGCAAGGTGCACAAGAGCAGGCCGACCGTCGCTTCCTTCAGCACCACGCGCCACCAGTTGCCTGCCGAGATCTCGCCGACGGCCAGGGCGCGAACGACCACCGTGGCCGCCTGGCTGCCCACGTTGCCCCCCGTGTCGGCGACCATCGGCATGTAGAACGCGAGGATGACCAGGCTGGTCAGGGCGTCCTCGAAACCGTGGATGACCATGCCGGAGATGAGGCCCGCCGCGGCCAGACCCACGATCCAGTAGACGCGGCGGTTGAAGTGCCGCCACGCCGAGGTGGTCATGTACTCCTCGTCCCCCTTGGGCGGGGAGACGGCCCCCAGCCTGGCGAAGTCCTCGGTCACTTCGCGCCGGATGGCATCGGCGACGTCGTCGTGCGTCACGATGCCGACGATCCGTCGCTCGGCATCGACCACGGGGAGGGCGAGCAGGTCGTACTCCTGCACGATCTTCGCGGCCGCCTCCTCGGTGTCGTCGGCGGTAACGCGCAGCACGTCCCCGTGCATGACATCGCTCACCCTGGCCTGGGGCGAGGCGAGGATCAGGTCTTTGAGAGAGACGAACCCGATCAGCCGTCCCACGTCGTCCACGACGTAGGCGTAGTAGATGGTTTCCTTGCGGGGGGCCTGCACACGCAGTTCGGCGATCGCGGCCGCCGCCGTCATGTCCGGACGCAGCGCCGCGAAGTCCGTGTTCATGATCGCGCCCACCGTCCCCGGAACCTGCGCGAGCAGCCGGCGCACGTCCTCTCGGGCCGCCTTGTTCAGCAGCGGGAGCAGTTCCTCGCGCACCCGCTCGTTGAGGCGTCCGACCAGGTCGGCGCGGTCGTCCGGGGCCATGCGCTCCAGCACCGCCGCCACCTCGCGACGATCCGCCCGCTCGACCAGTTCGTCCTGGACGTCGGGCTCCAACTCGGCCACGATCGCCGCACGGGATTCAAGCGGGAGGGCGGCCAGCACGCGCCAGCGCTCGTCGGGGTCAAGGTCGCTGATGCAGTCCGCCACGGTGCGCGCGTGGGCTTCCGCCACCAGCGACGACAGTGCGTCGAGGTTGTTGGCGGCAAGCATCTCACGGATTTCAGGGGTGAGGAGGGGGTTCCGCACGGCTGCCTCCGATCCGACGGGCCGGTCGGGGCGGAGACGATGCCGCGAGTCCGATCGGCCGGTCACGTTCGACTTGGACTACATCCATCCGACATGGGTGCTTCTCAAAAGTGGGGCGAGCAGGACCAGCGGCGAATTGTTGCCCGCCGGTTCGACGTGTCAAGCATGGGCCGAGAAATAAGAAGGATGGGGGTGGTCAATGGGTGATGACCTCCGCAAAGTCCGGCCCGGCGATCCGCTCCGCATCCCCGCGCGGGCGTACAACGCCTTCGTCGATGCGGCGCTCGACGCGCGCCGTCGCCAGCAGGACCGCCGCGCCGGTGAACTGTGGGACGGCGGGCGCTCCTTCATCGGCGGGGGCGTCGTCGCCGTGCGCAACGACAGCGGCGCGGACCTGGAGCGATACCACGCCCTGGCGATCGACGGCCCGCTCTTTCTTCCCAACGACGACGGCCCGGAGAAGTCCTTCCAGAACCGCCTCGCGTTCAAGGGTGTCAAGCCCAGCGACACGACCCGCCCGGGCCGATTCGCGGTGGCCCGCGAGCCCATCCCGCAGGGCGAGGTCGGCCTGTGCGTGGTCCACGGCGTCACGCCCGCGCGGGTGCTCGTCGAGGATGAAGAGCACGCCTTCGCTGATGTCGCGCCCGACGAAACCGTCCTGGCTTCCGCAGGCATGGGCGGCACCGTCATTCTCTGGAAGGAGGAAGGTGTCGGCGAGAAGTGGGCGCTGGTCGAGGTGGGCCGCCCGCGCGGCGGCCGCATCGTCGCCATCCTCGGCGCGGCCCGCGAGATCGAGGGCGAGCGATTCCGCTGGCGCTACCCGTGGACCGAGGCCGCCATCGACGGCGATCCCGGCAGCGACACCTTCGGTCGCTACATCGCGCTGGAGGAAGGCCTGTCCTCCAAGGGCGCGGGCGGCGAGGAGGACCCGGCGCGCTGGGCGATCAACAGGTTCGAGAGCCACCACAGCGATGTGCCCGACGAGGAACCCGAGGGCACCGACGGCTTCGGCGGACTGCGATCGCTCTTCGTGCCGGGGCAACTCGAGCCGCTCGACCCCGCGGGCTACTGCCCGCGCAAGGCAGCGGTGCCGATGCTCCGCCCCATCCTCAAGGGCGTTGCGGTCGAGATGGTCGCCGAGCGCGACACGCGCGGCAAGACGGTCTGGGCGTTCCAGGCCCTCAATGGAATGGAACTGGTCGAGTTCGACGTCCCGGTGTGGCTCTATGTCTGACCCCCACGAGAACATCCCCGTTGATTTGGAGGCCCGCCGCGAGCACGAGCGGCGGAAGTACCTCGCGCTGGCGGGGCACGCCGGGGACACCTACGGCTCGACCAACCACGGGCGCTTCGCGTACAGGCTCGTTCAGGATTGGCGGCCCCGGTTCGTGGTGGACTTCGGCTGCGGCCGGAACCTCTTTATACAGCACCTGCGGCGGTTGGGGATCGACGGCCCGGGCATCGACTTCGCCTTCCCCGAAGCGGACATCGTGGCGCCCATGCACCGCGTGCCCGTCTCCGCGGGCATCGCCGACGTAGTGACCTCGTTCGATGCCCTCGAACACCTGCTCTCCGAAGAGGTGGACGAGGTGCTCGACGAGATGCGACGGATCGCCGTGCCCGGGGGGGGCTTTGTGCTGTCGATCTGCACGCGGGAGAGCAAGACCAAGGTGGATGGCGAGGGCCTGCATCCGACGGTGCGGCCTCTCAAGTGGTGGCTCGACCGTATCGGCCGTGTCGGAACGGTGCGCCAGGGACTTGACGCGCCCAGGTACATCGCGGGGGTGTTCAACCATGCGTGAGAATGGTGGCGACATCGCGGCGTTGCAGGCGGGCCTCAAGCAGCGCAGGCCCGCGCGGAGCGGCGTGCGCCTCTACACCGCCGACTTCGACTCCGTCTCGCTGTGCGACTTCTATCGCGGGCGATCGGCGTTCCTGATCCTCTCGGGTCCGTCGCTAGCCTCGCTGGACCTTGCGCAACTCAACCGGCGCGGCATC
>CALKJU010000031.1 GCA_937995535.1 uncultured Alphaproteobacteria bacterium | reverse complement strand
CCCTGGCCGAGGGCGTTGGCGAAATCACCCGCGCCGCCCAGTTCTTCCACTACTATGCGGCCGAAGTCCTGCGGCAGATCGGCGAAAGCGCCGATTCCGTCAGGCCCGGCGTGGAGATCGAGGTGCGGCGTGAGCCGCTCGGCATCATCGCCATCATCACACCTTGGAACTTCCCGGCCGGCATTCCGGCTTGGAAGGTGGCCCCGGCCTTGGCCTACGGCAACTGCGTGGTGCTGAAGCCGGCCGATCTCGTCCCCGGCAGCGCCTGGGCACTGGCCGAGATCATCAGCCGGGCCGGGCTGCCGGCGGGCGTCTTCAACCTCGTCATGGGCCGCGGCTCGGTGGTCGGCGAGGCGCTCGTCACGTCGCCCGACGTGGCGGCGGTCAGCTTCACCGGCAGCGTCGAGACCGGGCGGCGGATCGCCGCCGCCTGCGCCGCGCGCCTCGCCAAGGTCCAGCTCGAGATGGGCGGCAAGAACCCGCTCGTCGTGCTCGACGACGCCGACCTCAAGACGGCGGTCGGCTGCGCGGTGCAGGGCGCCTTCTACTCGACCGGACAGCGCTGCACCGCGTCGTCGCGCCTCGTCGTCCAGCAGGGGATCCACGACCGATTCGTCGAGGCCATGGTCGAGGCGACCAGGGCGCTGGTCGTCGACGACGCGCTGAAGGAGGGGACGCAGATCGGCCCGGTGGTCGACCAGACGCAGCTCGACCAGGACATGGCCTACATCGAGATCGGGCGCGGCGAGGGGGCCCGCCTCGTTTTCGGCGGAGCGCGGCTCAACCGCGAGAAGCAGGGTTTCTACCTCCAGCCGGCGCTGTTCAGCGAAACCCGCAACGACATGCGGATCAACCGCGAGGAGATCTTCGGCCCGGTGGCGAGCGTGATCCGCGTGCGGGACTACGAGGAGGCACTGGCGGTCGCCAACGACACGCCGTTCGGCCTTTCGTCGGGCATCTGTACGACCTCACTCAAGCATGCGAGCCATTTCAAGCGGCACAGCCAGGCCGGCATGGTGATGGTCAACCTACCGACGGCCGGGGTCGACTACCACGTGCCGTTCGGCGGGCGGAAGGGCAGCTCCTACGGCTCGCGCGAGCAGGGCCGTTACGCGGTCGAATTCTACACCGCCGTCAAGACCGCCTACACGCTGCCGGTCTGAGCGCGGACGCCCGCCCTGTACGTTACACGCGCGGCCGGATAAGAGCGGAACGGCATCGCGAGGCCCGCGCCATGTGGAAAGCGATCAAGACGTATGTGCGTTACGTCGACGCCGTGTCCTGGGTGGTCGGCCGGATCGCCATGTACCTTCTGTTCGTGATGATCGGCATCCTGCTCTATTCTTCGATTTCCCGGACGTTCTTCAATTTGCCGTTGGCCTGGGTCGTCGAGATGTCGCAGTTCCTGCTCGCCGCCTACTATCTCCTCGGCGGTGGCTACTCGATGCAGCTCGATGCGCATGTCCGCATGGATCTCCTATACTCCCGCTGGGGCCCACGCCGGCAGGCCTTCACCGACACCATCACCGCGTTCTTCCTCATCTTCTATCTCGTGGTGCTGCTGCTGGGCGGGATCTCCAGCACGCAGTACGCGATCGTCTACAAGCAGGTGAACTATTCGGCCTGGGCCCCCCCGCTCTGGCCGATCAAGGTCGTCATGACGTTCGGGATTGCCATCATGCTGCTCCAGGCGATCTCGATCTTCTTCAAGGACCTCGCACGGGTCCGCGGGGAGCGCCTGGCGTGAGCTACGGCCTCATCGCCACGCTCATGTTCTCGAGCATGATGCTGCTGCTCCTGACGGGGCAGCGGGTGTTCGGCGTGATCGGCTTCGTCGGCGCCGCGGCGGCCGTGCTGCTGTGGGGCGAGGGCGGCTCCGAGATGCCGTTCAACGCCAGCTTCGTGGTCCTCAACTGGTATCCGCTGCTGACGCTGCCGCTGTTCGTCTACATGGGCTACATGCTGTCGGAGTCGGGGATCGCCGACGATCTCTACAAGATGTTCCATGTCTGGTCGGGCGGCGTGCCGGGCGGGCTGGCGATCGGCACGATCGGCCTTATGGTGATCGTCTCGGCGATGAACGGGCTGAGCGTCGCGGGCATGGCGATCGGCGCGACCATCGCGCTGCCGGAGATGCTGCGCCGCAACTACGACAAGCGGCTGGTCACCGGGGTGGTGCAGGCCGGCAGCTCGCTCGGCATCCTGATCCCGCCCAGCGTCGTGCTCGTGCTGTACGGGATGATCGCGCGCCAGCCGATCGGCCAGCTGTGGCTCGCCGGCGTGCTCCCCGGGCTGCTGCTGGCGACGCTGATGATCGTCTACCTGCTGGTCCGCTGCCGGCTGCAGCCGCACCTCGCGCCGGCCCTGCCGGCGGCCGAGCGCAATGTCGGCTGGGGCGAGAAGCTTCGCCTGCTCCGCGCCGGGATCATCCCGTTCCTGATCTTCTTCGCCATGATGGGCCTGTTCATCATGGGGGTGACGAGCCTCGTCGAAAGCGCCGCGTTCGGCGCGGTGGCCGCGACCCTGGCGGCGCTCGCCAAGCGACGGCTGACGTGGCGGGTGCTCGAGGACACGACCCGCAAGACGCTCGCGATCAGCTGCATGTTCCTGTGGATCATCATGGCCGCACTGAGCTTCGGCGCGGTGTTCGACGGGCTCGGCGCGGTCAAGGCGGTCGAGTGGCTGTTTCTGCAGCAGATGCACCTCTCGCCGTGGGAGGTGCTCATCATGATGCAGCTCTCCTACATCATCCTCGGTATGTTCCTCGACGACACGGCGATGCTGGTGATCGTGGCGCCGCTCTACATCCCGCTGGTGCGAGCGCTCGGCTTCGATCTCGTCTGGTACGGCGTGCTTTACACCATCACTTGCCAGATCGCCTACATCACCCCGCCTTTCGGATACAATCTGTTCCTGATGCGGGCGATGGCACCCAAGGAGATCACGCTGGTCGACATCTACCGCTCGATCGTGCCCTTCGTGATCGTCATGCTCATCGGCCTGGCCCTGGTGACGGCCTTTCCGCAGATCGCCCTGTGGCTGCCGCAGACCGTCTACCAGCGCTGAGTGCCCGGGTGCGCTCCGCCCCGCGCCTGGGGGGCTAGCCAGATGCGGCGGGCGGCGCTCAGATGGGGCATGCCCGCAGCGGGCGGCGGTAACCACAACGACACGGGGGACACCCGAGCCATGACCAGCAAACGCGACTTCCTCAAGGGCGCCGGCCTCGCCGCCGGGGCGGCGGCGATTGCGGCACCTGCCGTGGTACGGGCGCAGTCGCCGATCACCTGGCGCCTGCAGACCTATGCCGGCCTCGAACTGGCCCAGCATGTCATCAAGCCGTCGATCGACGCCTTCAACAAGGCCGCCAACGGGGAGATGGTGATCGAGCTGTACACGGCCGACCAGCTCGTGCCGCAGGGGGAGCTGTTCCGCGCGGTGCAGCGCGGCACGATCGACGCCGCGCAAAGCGACGACGACTCCCTGGCCTCGCCGGCCGACGTCTCGATCTTCGCCGCCTACTTCCCGTTCGCCTCGCGCTACTCGCTGGACGTCCCGGCGCTGTGGCACTGGTATGGGCTGAACGAGATCTGGAAGGAGGCGTACGACGAGATCCAGGGCGTCACCTGGCTCAGCACCGGCGCCTGGGATCCGTGCAACTGCGCCAGTACCAAGCCGATCCGCAGCCTTGCCGATCTCAAGGGCTTGCGCCTCTACACCTTCCCGACCGGCGGCCAGTTCCTCAGCCGGTTCGGCGTGGTGCCGGTGACGCTGCCCTACGAGGACGTCCAGGTCGCGATCCAGACCGGGGAGCTGGATGGGGTGATGTGGTCGGGCATCACCGAGGTGCACACCGTCGGTTGGGCCGACGTCACCAAGTACTATCTGACCAACCCGATCTCCGGGGCCTGGGCCGGCTCCTACTTCGTCAACACCGACAAGTGGAATGCCGTCCCGGAGCACCTCAAGACCCTGTTCCAGCTCTGCATCGACAGCTCCCACTACTACCGGCAGCACTGGTACTGGTGGGGCGAGGCGCAGTACCGGACCAAGGGCAAGCTCGAGCTGACCACGATTCCCGACGAGGAGTGGAAGCAGGTCGAGGACGAAGCGATCAAGTTCTGGGACGAGATCGCCCAGCGCAGCGAACGCGCCGCGCGGATCGTGAAGATCCTCAAGGAGTATGCCGAGACGATGCAAAAGGCAGGGCCGCCCTACCGCTACAGCTGAGCCGATGGCGAGCCTTCGCGTCCCGGCGCTCGGCCA
>CALKJU010000030.1 GCA_937995535.1 uncultured Alphaproteobacteria bacterium | reverse complement strand
CTTCTCGACCAGCAGGCGCGCGGGACGGCGCTCGCGCGCCGTGGCGAACAGAGAATAGGTCTGGCTGACATAGTTGGTGACGCCGCTGACGCCCTGCATGTACTCGCGCAGCTCGGGCGTCATCGCGGCCTCGACCAGGCGTACTGGCCGGGCCGGGTCGGTCGTCTCGAAGCGGACGTACCACCACGGCTCGCCGCGCCGCAGGACCAGCGGCTTGTCGGTCTCGTACCATTCGAAGGCCCACATCAGGTGGCGCGGCCAGATGTCGATCGGCAGCCGGCCGGGCACGAGCAGCCCGGGCAGGGGGTCGCGGCGGTAGTGGTTGTAGGGCGGGAGCTGGTTGAGATAGACCGGCTCGTCGGCGACGAACACGAACGGCGTGATGAACTGGATCACCGGCCGGTTCGGGCTCGACCATTCCCGCCGGTCGACGATCGCCACCATCTGGTTGAGGTGCTTGCCGCGGATCGCCGACTGATCGCCGGCGAGGTTGATCAAGACCGGCTTGTTGTGCTCGTCGAACTTGAAGCCGATCTGGCAATCGATCGGGGAGAGGATCTCGAACAGCCGCGAATCGGCGTCGACGATCGCCGGGCACTGGGTCAGCGATTTGGCGTGGCGGCGTTCCGGGCGCTCGCGGGTGACGCGGCGGGGCGCGCTCCAGATGAACCCGGCGCTGGTCGTGTCGAGGAGCCAGCCGACCGTGGTGATGCGCGGGCCCGCCTGCGGCTCGGCGAGCTTGGCGAGCCAGCGCGGCGCGTTGTCGAGATCGACCGGAGGAGGCGACATGACGCAGACGGCCTCGGTGAGGTTGGGGCCGCCTAAGTAGCGCAGCCGCGGCGCGTGACGCGAGCCGCCTGGAGGGGGCTGCGGGCGGCCGGGGAGGGGGTGCCGCACCGCAGCTTGGTCGCCATCTTCAGGCCGAGGCGGTTAAGCTGCCGTAACCGCCGCAGTCCCGGGGTGTGATCGAGGCGATGCGCTGGCGTCGCGGCGACAGGCCCTGTCGTGACACCGCAAGCCGTGCCGCAGGCGCGGGTCTAGCGGCAGGTGGGTTGCGAGGTATCGGGGCGAGGGGTGCCGGATGGCCGATGGTGGCGACGATCTCGACCTGCGCTCGCTCGACGACGACGAGCTGGTCAAGCAGATCCAGGATGACCTCTACGACGGGCTGAAGGCCGAGGTCGAGGAAGGCGTGCGCATCCTGCTGGAGCGCGGCTGGACACCCTATCGCGTGCTGACCGAGGCGCTGGTCGGCGGCATGACCATCGTCGGCATCGACTTCCGCGACGGTATCCTGTTCGTCCCGGAGGTGCTGCTGGCCGCCAACGCGATGAAGGGCGGGATGGCGATCCTGCGCCCGCTGCTCGCCGAGACAGGTGCGCCACAGGTCGGCAAGATGGTGATCGGCACGGTCAAGGGCGACATCCACGACATCGGCAAGAACCTCGTCTCGATGATGATGGAGGGCGCCGGTTTCGAGGTGATCGACCTCGGGATCAATTGCGACGTCGAGAAGTACATCGCCGCCATCGAGGAGCACAAAGCCGACATCCTCGGCATGTCGGCCCTGCTCACCACCACCATGCCCTACATGAAGGTGGTCATCGAGACGATGGTCGAGCGCGGCATCCGCGACGACTACATCGTCCTGGTCGGCGGGGCGCCGCTCAACGAGGCCTTCGCCCAGGCGGTGGGCGCCGATGCCTATTGCCGCGACGCCGCGGTCGCCGTGGAGACGGCCAAGGCCTTCATGGCGCGCAAGCACAATCAGCGGGCGAGCGCGGCGTGAGCGGGGCGGCGCCCGGGGCGCTGTTGATCGCCTGCGGGGCCTTGGCCCGCGAGGCGCGCGTGGTGATCGCCGCCAATCGGCTGCCGCTCGACCTCGTCTGCCTGCCGGCCGACCTGCACAATCGGCCCGAGCGCATCGCACCCGCGGTCCGCAGCAAGATCCACGCGGCTCGCCGGCGTTACCAGCGGATCGCCGTGCTCTACGGCGATTGCGGGACCGGGGGTGCCCTCGACGCGGTGTTGGCGGAGGAGGGTGTCGAACGGATCGCGGGGCCGCACTGCTACGCCTTCTACGCCGGCGAGGAGGTTCTCGCCCGACTCGCCGAAGAGGAGCCCGGCACCTTCTGGCTCACCGACTTCCTCGTGCGGCAGTTCGACAGCCTCGTGATCCGCGGGCTCGGCCTCGACCGCCACCCCGAGCTCCTGAACCTCTACTTCGGCAACTACCGGCGGCTCGTCTATCTGTCGCAGGTGCCGACGCCGGCCTTGTTGGCCAAGGCGCGCGCCGCCGCCGACCGGTTGGGCCTCGCCTTCGCGCACCGCCCGACCGGGCTCGGCGGGCTCGAGCGGTTCCTCCGCCGGGCGGCGTGAGGTGCGGCCATGGCCGAATACAGCATCGTCTACTGGCGCGACATCCCGGCCCAGGTGATCGTCCGCGCCGGGCGCCAGAGCGCCAAGCGCCAGCTCGCCGATCGCTTCCAGCAGGCGATCGACCGCGCCGCGATGCGCGCGGGCCTCACCGGCACCGACGCCTATCTCGGCGAATGGCGCCGTGGTGCGCCCGAGCCCTGTGGCGACGACCTCGAGGCCGCGGCCGACGCCGCGGTGGCGGCGCTCGAGGCGGCGTGGCCAGCAGAGCGACTGCGCGCCGCCGCCAAGGCCGGCGGGCGTGAGCCGGCGCCCGGCTGAGACATGTACGCGGTCCGGCTCTGGTCGGTGCGACGGGCGCGCTTCTGGGAGGCGTTCTACCGGCGCTTCGAGCGGGCCGGGCTGGCTGCAGCGCCGCTGCTGCGACGGATCGGCCTCGACCGGCTGGAGCGGCCCACGGCGGCGCTCGAGCGGGGCGTCAAGGGTCTCCTCTTCGACTGCCGGATGTGCGGTGCCTGCATCCTGTCGCACACCGGGATGTCGTGCCCGATGAACTGCCCGAAGCAGATGCGCAACGGCCCGTGCGGTGGCGTGCGCCCCGACGGGCACTGCGAGGTGCGACCCGAGATGCGCTGCGTCTGGGTCCAGGCCTGGGAGGGCTCGCGGCGGATGGCCGAGGGCCAGCGCATCCTCGAGCTGCAGCCGCCGCTCGACCGGACGCGCGAGGGCAGCTCGTCCTGGCTACGGGTGCTGCGCGAGAAGGCGCCGGTGTCGCCACGTGCGCCATGAGCCGCGTCCGCTGGGCCGACCCGGCCGATCCGCTGCCGGACCTCCCCGGCCACAGCTCCCGCGGGCGGCTCGAGCGGGTGCTGCGCAGCGGCCGGTTCGCCGTCACCGCCGAGCTGAACCCGCCCGACTCGGCCGATCCGCAGGATGTCTACGATCGGGCGATCGTGCTCGCCGAGGTCTGCGACGCGATCAACGCCACCGACGCGTCCGGCGCCAACACGCACATGTCGAGCATCGGCATCTGCGCGCTGCTCACGCGCGCCGGCTACGCCTGCATCCTGCAGATCTCCTGTCGTGACCGGAACCGCATCGCGATCCAGGGCGACGTGCTGGGCGCCGCCGCCATGGGCGTGGCCAACGTGCTGTGCCTGACCGGCGACGGCGTGCAGGCCGGCGACCAGCCCGGCGCCAGGCCCGTCTTCGACCTCGACAGCCTCTCGTTGCTGCAGACTATCCGCACGATGCGCGACGAGCGCCGGTTCCTTTCCGGGCGGGCGATCACCACGCCGCCCCGTGTGTTCCTCGGTGCTGCCGCCAACCCGTTCGCGCCGCCCCTGGACTTTCGCCCGCTCCATCTCGCCAAGAAGGTCGCCGCCGGGGCGCAGTTCATCCAGACCCAGTACTGCTTCGACCTGCCGCTTTTCGAGCGGTTCATGGCGCGTGTGCGCGATCAGGGCCTGCACGAGCGCTGCTTCATCCTGGCCGGCGTCGGGCCACTGGTCTCCGCCCGCGCGGCGCGCTGGATGCGCGCTCACGTGCCGGGTGTCCACGTCCCCGACGAGGTGATCGCACGGCTGGAGAAGGCCGGGTCGCCCAAGGCGATGCGCGAAGAGGGCAAGCGCTTGTGCATCGAGCTGATCCAGCGCTTGCGCGAGATCGAGGGGGTCAAGGGCGTGCACGTGATGGCCTACCGCCAGGAGGAGCTGGTGTCGGAGATCATCCAGAGCTCGGGCGTGCTGGCTGGCCGCCGGGCGCGCGCCTCGCGGACCAGCCCGCGTGCGGTGGAGGCGCGGCCGTGACCGAGACCCGTGTCAGCTCGGCCACGCGCGACTGGGTGATCGGCTTCGAGCGGCCCTTCACCATCATCGGCGAGCGGATCAACCCGACCAACCGCAAGAAGCTCGCGGCCGAGATGGCGGCCGGCGACTACCGCACGGTGGCGGCGGATACGCAGGCGCAGGTCGCCGCCGGGGCCCACATGCTGGATGTCAACGCCGGCGTACCGCTCGCCGACGAGCCGAAGATCCTCGCCGACTGTGTGCGGCTCGTCCAGTCGCTCACCGACTTGCCGCTGTCGATCGACAGCTCGATCGTCGCGGCGCTCGAGGCGGGACTGGCCGTCTACCAGGGCAAGGCCCTGGTCAACTCGGTGACCGGCGAGGAGGAGCGGCTGGAAAGCGTCCTGCCGCTGGTCCGCAAGTACGGCGCGGCGGTGATCGGCATCTCGAACGACGAGACCGGGATCTCCGAGGATCCGGACATCCGCTTCGCGGTCGCCAAGAAGATCGTCGAGCGCGCCGAGGACCACGGGATTCCACGGCAGGACGTGGTCATCGATCCGCTCGTGATGCCGGTGGGGGCGCTCAACGACGCCGGCCGCAAGGTGCTCTACCTGGTCCGCCGGTTGCGCGAGGAGCTGAAGGTCAACACCAGCTGCGGCGCGTCCAACTTCAGCTTCGGGCTGCCGAACCGGCACGGGCTCAACGCCTCGTTCCTCGCCATGGCGATCGGTGCCGGCATGACCTCGGCCATCGTCAATCCGCTGCACGCCGAGGAGATGACCGCGATCATGGGCGCCGACGTGGTCGCCGGCAACGATCCGCACTGCGCGCGCTGGATCCGCAAGTTTCGCGAGCCGGTCGCGGAGGGGGCAGCCGCCGGTGCCCGCGGCGACCGGGAGCGCCGCCGCCGCACCGCCTCATGACCGACGACGCGCTGGTCGTCTTCACCCCGTCGGGCAAGCGCGGGCGGTTCACCATCGGCACGAGCCTGCTCGACGCCGCGCGCCGGCTCGGGGTCGACATCGACAGCGTTTGCGGCGGCCGCGCCATCTGCGGCCGCTGCCAATGCGTGCCGCAGGCGGGTGTTTTCGCCAAGCACGGCATCGACAGCCGCCCCGAGCATCTGGGCCCGCTCGGCGAGACCGAGCTGCGCTATCGCGAGCGCAGGGGGCTGCCGGCAGGCCGGCGGCTTGCCTGCCAGACGCGGATCCTGGGCGATCTCATCGTCGACGTGCCGCCGGACAGCCAGGTCCACCGCCAGGTGGTCCGCAAGCGCGCCGAGGCCCGCGCGATCCGCCTCGATCCGGTCGTGCGCCTGCACTATGTCGAGGTCGAGCGGCCCGACATGCACCGCCAACGCGGCGATTTCGAGCGTCTTCAGGAGGCGCTCGAGCGCGAGTGGGGGCTCAGCGGGCTGAGCATCGACCTCCGCTCCTTACAGAAGCTCCAGCCGGCGCTGCGCCAGGGGCAGTGGGCGGTGACCGTCGCCGTCCACGACGGCCGGCGGATCATCGCGCTGTGGCCGGGCTTCCACGAGCGTGCCTACGGGCTCGCCTGCGACGTCGGCTCGACCACGATCGCCGCCCATCTGTGCGATCTCGGCAGCGGCGAGGTCCTGGCCTCGGCGGGCATGATGAATCCGCAGATCCGGATGGGCGAGGATCTCATGAGCCGGGTCTCCTACGCCATGCTGAATCCCGGCGGGCGCGAGCAGATGACGCTCGCCGTACGCGAGGCGGTGACCGCGCTCGTCGGCCAGGTGAGCGCCGAGGCGCGCATCGACCCGCGGGAGATCCTGGAGGCGGTGTTCGTCGGCAATCCGGTCATGCACCATCTGCTGCTCGGGCTGGACCCGACCGAGCTGGGCCAGGCGCCGTTCGCGCTCGCCACCGACAGCCCAATCACGCTCTGGGCGAGCGAGATCGACCTCAACGCGATCCACCCGGATGCACGCATCTACGTCCTGCCCTGCATCGCGGGCCATGTCGGCGCCGACTGCGCCGGCGTCGTGCTGTCCGAGGGCCCGCATCTGCAGGACGAGACGATGCTGATCGTCGACGTCGGCACCAACGCCGAGATCGTGCTCGGCAACCGCGAGCGGCTGCTGGCCTGCTCGTCGCCGACCGGCCCAGCCTTCGAGGGAGCGCAGATCTCGGCCGGCCAGCGCGCGGCACCCGGCGCCATCGAGCGCGTGCGCATCGACCGGACGACGCTCGAGCCGCGCTTCAAGGTGATCGGCTGCGATCTCTGGTCCGACGAGCCGGGCTTCGCGCGGGTCGTCGCGCGCACCGGTGTGACCGGCATCTGCGGCTCGGGCATCGTCGAGGCCCTGGCTGAGCTGTTCCTCGCCGGCGTGATCCTGAGCGACGGGACGATCGACGGCAGCCTCGCCGCGCGCAGCCCGCGTCTCGTCGCCGAGGGCCGGACCTTCGCCTATCGTCTCCACGAGGGCGACGGCCGCGAGATCCGCGTCACGCAGAACGACGTGCGGGCCATCCAGCTCGCCAAGGCCGCGCTCCACGCCGGGGCGCGCCTGCTCATGGACCATCTGGGCGTCGAGCGCGTCGACCGGGTGGTGCTCGCGGGCGCCTTCGGCAGCCACATCGACCCGCTCTACGCCATGGTGCTGGGCCTGATCCCCGACTGCCCGCCGGCCAAGGTGCAGGCCGCCGGCAACGCCGCCGGGACCGGCGCCCGCATCGCACTGCTCAACAAGGCCGCGCGCGCCGAGATCGAGCAGCTCGTCGAGCGCATCGAGAAGATCGAGACCGCCATCGAGCCGCGCTTCCAGGAGCATTTCGTGGCGGCGATGGGCATCCCGCACACGACCGCCGCCTATCCGAACCTCGCGCAGGCGGTCGAGCTGCCGGAGCGACGGGTCGCCGAGGCGGCCGAGGGCGGGAGGAGGCGCCGCAGGGTGTAGCCGGTGGCGCTGAGACGCGCACCCGCCCGCCTTCGGTCTACCGCAGGTCCAGGGGCTCCAAGGCGCGTGCGAGGCGGGCGAGGTTCTCGGCGGTATAGGCGGCGTAGTCGAACTCGAGGGTGAGGTGCAGCTCGCTGACCATGCTCCACATCGCCTCGCGCAGCAGCGAGGCAGCCTTCATCGCGGCGTAGCGGCGGCGCAGCCCGTCGGTGACGGGCGCTTCGAAGTAGCTCTCGAGCAGGAACTCCTCCTGGTCGGGTGACAGCTCGTTGTTCGAGGCGAGGCCGCCGAGATCGAACAGGGCGCTGTTGTAGCCGGCATATTCCCAGTCGAGCAGCCACAGGCGGCGGCCGTCGTCGAGCAGGTTGGCGGCGAGCAGGTCGTTGTGGCCGAAGACGAGGCGGATGGACCCCACGGCCTCCTCGAGCCGATCGGCGATGTGCATGAGCCGCGGTAACTCCGATTTCATCCGGCTGCCGCCGGAGGCGAGCGTGCGGGCGTAGTCGCGGACGACGTGGAACACCCAGAACAACGGCGCCGGGCCGGCGAGCTGCCGCCCGACCGCCTGATGGCAGCGCCGTAGGAGCGGGACGATCCGCGCGAGCATCGTCGGCTCGCGTACGTCCTCCGGGGTCAGCGTGCGGCCATCGATCCAGGCCATGACCAGCGCCCCCGGCTCGACATGCAGGATCTCGGGTGCCAAGCCCGCCGCGTGCGCTGCGCGCTGGGCGGCGAGCTCGGTGCGGCGGAACACGTGGTGCACGGGGATGTCGTCGCCGATCCGCACGACCAGGCGGCGGCCGCCGTCCTCGACGACGAAGTTGGTGTTGGTGATGCCGCCGCCGAGCGGCCGTGGCTCGACCGGTCCGGACCAGCAGGACAGGGATGCAGCGCGCTCGGCCGGGGTCAAGCGAGGCCCAGCCGCGCCTTGAGGCGCTCGGAGCCGGCGGCGATCAGCCGGTCGGCGATCATGGCGAGGCAGGCGACACAGAAGCCCGCCACCAGCCCCCGGCCGACATCGGCCTTGCTGAGCGCGATGTAGACCTCCTGGCCGAGGTCGCGGGTGCCGACCAGTGCCGTGATGACGACCATCGCCAGCGCGAACATGATCGTCTGGTTGACGCCCAGGAGGATCTCCGGGAGCGCCAGCGGGAGCTGCACCTTGCGCAGGATCTGGCCCCGGGTGCAGCCCATGGCGCGGGCGGCCTCGACGACCGTCGCCTCGACGTGGCGGATGCCATGGTCGGTGTAGCGGATCACCGGCACGACCGCGTAGGCGACGATCGCCATCAACGCGGCCACGTCGCCGACCCGGAACAGCATCACCGCCGGGATCAGATAGGCGAAGCTCGGCAGGGTCTGTAGCGTGTCGATGACCGCCTGGACGACACGATGCACGGGCTCCGACCGCGACGCCCAGATCCCCACCGGCATGCCGAACAGGCCGGCCAGCAGGACGCCGAGGCCGCACAGATAGACCGTGACCATGGCGTACTCCCATTGCCCGGTCACGACGATGAAGAGGGTGAGCCCGGCGGCGGTCGCCGCGAGGCGCCAGCCGCCAAGCCGCCAGCCGGCCAGCGCGAGCGCCGCGACCACACCCAGCCAGGGCAGACCGACGAGGAGCCGCTTCAGCGGGACCATGACGTTGACGAGCAGCCAGCCCTTGGCCGCCTCGACGGTGTCGAAGGCGTGTAGGTTCAGCCAAATCATCGCCTCGTTGACCGCCGTGCCGGTGGTCAACGTCCAGGCATCCGGCCAGCGCTGCACGGCCGGCGCGACCGGCCCAACGAGCCAGGCCGCGGCGACGAGCGCCGCCGCGATGAGGAGCCAGCCGGGCCCGGACCGCTCCCCCGGGCCGCGCGCGGCCACCGCCTGGCTCAGCCGGTCGAGCGCGATCGCGAGGAGCGTGATGGCCACCGCCGCCTCGAGGCCGGCGCCGAGGTCGAGGCGGCGCAGGGCGCGGAGCACGTCGAAGCCCAAGCCCCCGGCCCCGATCATCGACGCGATGATGACCATGTTGAGCGAGAGCATGATGACCTGGTTGACGCCGAGCATGAGCCCGGGTGCGGCCGAGGGCACCTGCACCTTCCACAGCAACTGGCGGCGCGTGCAGCCGGCCATCCGGCCGAACTCGACCGTCTCGACCGGCACCCGGCGGAGCGCGAGGAGCGTGTTGCGGATCATCGCCGGCATGGCGAAGACGATCGTGCCGATCATCGCCGCCACCGGGCTGAAGCCGAAGAACCACAGGATCGGCACGAGGTAGGCGAAGATCGGCACGGTCTGCATGAGGTCGAGCAGTGGCGTCAGGACACGCTCCAGCCACGGCCGGCGAAAGGCCGCGATGCCGATCAGCAGGCCGACCGCGACGCCGATCGGGACCGCCACCGCGATCGAGGCCAGGGTCGTCATGGCGCTGGCCCACTGGCCGAACAGGGCGAGGTAGGCGAAGCAGACGGCGACCAGGAGCGCGAGGCGCCGGTCGCCGGCCCAGAGCGCCGCCAGCACCGGCAGACCGGCCACGGCAAGCCAGGGCAGGGGCGGCCACAACAGCACGGCGTCGCTGCCGCTGCCGCGGGTGAAGCCGTCGGCGAGGAGCGCTCCGGCGAGCGCGAGCGGCTGGCCGAGCAGCCAGGACAGGAACCGGGTCGCCTCCTGGAAGGTGAACAGGCCGAAGCTCAGATCGTCGCGCAGCCAGGTCATGAAGGCGGTGATCCAGGCCTTCAGCGGGACGATCCAGGGCTTGGGCCAGCTGATCGCCCAGTGTTTGTCGCCGAGCAGGAGCGGGGGCGCGACCAGGGCCAGCACGGCGCCCGCCCAGAGCAGCGGCGCCAGCGGCACGGCCGGCCCGCCCAGGGGCCGCGCGGGTGCCAGCTCACGCATCGACGGGCTCGCGGCCGATCAGGGCGGCCACCACCTCGTCGCGGCCGAGGACACCGATGACGCGCCCGTCCTCGACCACCGCGAGCGGCCGGTCGGAAGCCAGGACGCGGGCGGCGATGCTGGCGAGCCGCGCATCGGCCGGCACCTCGCCGGCGAGCCCGTTCGACGCGACGGCCGGGCGCATGACGCGGCGAGCAGAGAGGACCTTGGCTCGCGGTACGTCGCGGGTGAACTCGGCGACGTAGGGTGTCGCCGGTGCGGTGACCAGCTCCTCGGCGGTGCCGACCTGGATCACCGCGCCATCCTGCATGATGGCGATGCGGTCGGCGAGGCGGATCGCCTCGTCGAAGTCGTGGGTGATGAAGACGATCGTCTTGTGCAGCACGCTCTGCAGGCGGAGGAACTCGTCCTGAAGCTCGCGGCGGATCAGCGGGTCGAGCGCCGAGAAGGGCTCGTCGAGGAACCACAGCTCCGGCTCGACGGCGAGCGAGCGGGCGATGCCGACACGCTGCTGCTGGCCGCCGGACAGCTCGCGCGGGTAGTGCCGTTCGCGGCCTTGCAGGCCGACCAGCGCGATCACCTCGCGCGCGCGGGCCTCGCGCCGCTCGCGCGGCACGCCCTGGATCTCCAGCGGGAAGGCCACGTTGCCGAGCACGTCGCGGTGCGGCAGGAGTGCGAAGTTCTGGAACACCATGCCGAACTTGTGCCGGCGCAGCTCGATCAGCTCGGCCTCGCGCATGGCGAGGATGTCGCGGCCCTCGAACAGCACCGCGCCGGCGCTGGGCTCGACCAGCCGCGACAGGCAGCGCACCAGCGTCGACTTGCCGGACCCGGACAGCCCCATGATGACGAAGATCTCGCCGGCGCGGATCTCCAGGCCGACGTCGCGGACGGCGACGATCAGCCCGCCCGAGGCGAGCGCCGTGGCGTCGGGGGCGCGGCCCCGCCAGCGTGGAGCCTCCGGGCCGAACAGCTTCCAAAGGCCGCGGCAGGCGAGCTTGACCGGGCGCATCGCCGGCTCGCCTGCCGCCACCGGCTCAACCGCACTTGGTCCAGGCCTGCCAGACGTCCTGGTTGGCGTCGAGCCAGCCCTGGACGACCTCCTCGACGCTCTTCCCCTCGAGATCGACCTGGGCGATCAGGCCGCCCATGGTGGCGTTGTCGATACGGAAGGCGCGGATCGCCTGATAGGCGCAGGGCCATTTCTCGGCGCCGCCGGCCCAGCCGACCTTCTTGATCCAGCCGAACGGCTTACCGCAGTCGTAGGCGGCGTCCGGGTTCACGCCCCAGGCCGGATCCGTGTAGCAGGCCGGCTCGTAGGTCGGGAACTCGACCCACTCGCCCTCGTACTTGGTCTGCGACCAGTGCGGTGCGTAGACCCAGCCGATCCATGGGGCCTTGCGCTGATAGGCCGAATCCAGCTCGGCGAAAAGCGCCGCGTCGGTGCCGGCGTGGACCACCTCGAAGGGCAGATCCAGGGCCTCGACGCGCTCCTCGTCATAGCCGCCCCAGGTGACCGCCCCGCCGAGATAGCGGCCCTTGGGCGCGGTCTCCGGAGTGGCGAAGACCTCGGCGCATTCCCTAAGCGCCCGCCAGTCCGGCAGGCCCGGACAGCGCTCCTTCATGTAGGCCGGGTACCACCACTCCTCCTTGGCGAAGAGCCCGGTCTCGCCGAGGTCGATGGTCTTGCCGGTCGCGAGCGACGCCTCCAGCGCGTCGGCGCCGGTCGTCTCCCAGATCTCCATGGCGACGTGCAGGTCGCCGGGCTCGAGTCCGGCGAACTGGGCGAGGTAGTCGGCCTGGACGTACTCGACGTTGTAGCCCATCGCCTGGAGCACGCCGCCCATGATCTTGGTGGTGATGAAGTGGCCGGTCCAGTCGTGCAGCGTGAGCTTGATCGGGTCCTTGGACTCGACCTCGGCGCGCAGCGGTGCGGCGGCGAGGCAGACGGCGAGCGTCAGTGGCAGGGCGCGGCCGAGTTTCAGGCGCATTTCCTCTTCGTCTCCAGCTGCGGACGGCGCGCTGTGCCGCCGCCGGTGGCCATCCCGCCAACATCTTCCGCAGCGGCCGCGAAGAGCGTCAACCGAAAAACCGCAACCCTGTTGATCCGTGTGGGCGCACTCGTCACAGTCGCGGTCGACACCGGAAGGCGTTCCGCGGCATGTACCTGACCCGCTGGCAAGCGGCGATCCTGGACGAGGTGCGACGTTTCCGGCGCGTCAGCATCATGGCGCTGGCCAAGCGTCTGTCGGTCTCGGACGAGACCATCCGGCGGCACGTCAAGGGCCTGGCCGACGAGGGCCTGGTGCGTCGCGTCCACGGCGCGGTGGCCCTGCCCGAGGAGCTTGCCGAGCCGCCGTTCCGCCGCCGGATGGAGGTCGAGGCGCTGGCCAAGCGGGCGATCGGCCGACGCATGGCGGCGCTCGTCGAGGACGGCCAGACGGTCATGCTCGATACCGGCTCGACCACGGCCTACGTCGCGGAGGCGCTGGCCGAGCGGCGTGGCCTCACGGTCGTCACCAACTCGATCGAGACCGCGCGACCGCTCGTCGGGCGCAACGAGAACCGGGTGATGCTCGCGGGCGGCGAGCTGCGCGCGCACGACGCTGCGGCGCTGGGCGCAGACGCGGTCGACTTCGTGCGCCAGTTCCGCGCCGATTGGGCGATCCTCTCGGTCGGCGGCATCGACCTGCGCGGCGGGCTGATGGACCACTTCCTCGAGGAGGCGGTGCTCGCCCGCGCGCTGATCGGTCAGGCCGAGCGCGTAGCGGTGGTGGCCGACGCCACCAAGCTCGGCCAGCGCGCGCTCGTCACCGTGTGTCCCTTGAGCTCGATCGACGTGCTGGTCAGCAACCTGCCGCCGCCGGCGGTCTTCGAGCGCCTCCTGCGCGAGGCCGACGTCGAGATCGTCACCACCGAGCCGGCCGACGAGGAGCTGGCGGCGTGAGCGCCACCCATCCCGACCTCGCGGCGATCGAGACCGCCTCCGCGGCGCTCGAGGGGCTGATCGTGCGCACCCCGGTGGTCGAACTGCCGGCGGCGCGGCTGGGGCTCGGCGAGGGTGAGCTCTCGGTGAAGCTCGAGCTGCTCCAGCACACGGGGAGCTTCAAGCCGCGCGGGGCGCTGACCGTGATGCTGGCGCTGGATCAGGCGACCCTGCGGCGCGGGGTGACCGCGGTGAGCGCCGGCAACCACGCGATTGCCGTGGCGTTCGCGGCCGAGCGGCTCGGCGCCTCGGCCAAGGTCGTGATGATGGAGACGGCGAGCCCGATCCGCGTCGCGCGCTGCCGGGCGTATGGCGCCGACGTCGCGCTGGTGCCGGACGTGCACACCGCCTTCGCCGCGGTCGAGCGGATCGCCGCCGAGGAGGGAAGGACGCTGGTCCACCCGTTCGAGGGGCCGCGGACGGCGCTCGGCACCGCGACCTTGGGGCTCGAATGGCTGCGCCAGACCGGGCAGCTCGACGCCGTGCTGGTGCCGATCGGCGGCGGCGGGCTCGCCGCCGGGCTCGCCTGCGCGGTCAAGCAGCTGGCGCCGGGGACGCGGGTGATCGGGATCGAGCCCGAGGGGGCGGACAGCATGCACCGGAGCTTCGCCGCCGGGAGCCCGCAGCGGCTCGAGCGCGTCACGACCATCGCCGACAGCCTCGGCGCTCCGTTCGCGCTGCCCTACAGCTTCGGCCTGTGCCGCCGCTTCGTCGACGAGCTGTGCCTGGTCACGGACGCGCAGCTGCGCGCGGCGATGCGGCTGCTCCTCGACGAGCTCAAGCTCGCCTGCGAGCCGGCGGGTGCCGCCGCCACCGCGGCCCTGTGCGGGCCGCTCCGTGAGCGGCTGCGCGGCCAGCGGGTCGGCGTGCTCGTCTGCGGCTCGAACATCGACCTCGCGCGCTTCGCCGAGCTCGCCGGGTCGGGCTGAAGGGCTCCGAGGAACCGGACGCCGCGCTGCGGCGTTGAGAGCGAAGGATCGCCGGGAGGGGAGATGGCGCGTACCAGCAGGGACGAGGACCGGTTGCTCTCGCAGGACGAGCGTGATGCGGTCGCACGGACCCATCTGCCGGGGCTGAAGGAGCTGGCCGACGGTGAGTTGACGGAGCTGATCCGGCGCCTGCGCGAGCGGCGCGACCGGGCACGGGCGTTGGCCAACCGGCAGCGCCGCGAGCTGCGCCGCAAGGTCGAGGCGAAGGGGGCCCGGCCGGCCACCGACGACAGCGGCAATCGCGGCAAGGACGAGCTGCTCACCGCGGCGCTCAAACGGGCGAGCAAGGAAGCGACGCGGCGGCGCGGCCGCGAGCGGCGTTCCGATCAAGCGGCGCTGGCGCGCCGTGCGCTGCGCGGCAAGCGCGCCACCGCGGCTCCGGCGGCGCATCCGACCTCCGAAACCCCGGGCGAGGGGATGCGCGCCCTGCCCAACGAGCGAATCGCCCCTTCGGGAGCGTTCGGTGCCGAGGGCGACCGGCCGGTGCTGGAGCGCAGCCGCAAGGTACGTTGAGCCGCTCAGGCCGGCTCGGGCAGCTTCGGCAGCAACGTCCGGATAGCGCTCGAGTGGACCACCTCGCCGCCGTTGACCAGCGCCTCGTGGTTGCGCTCGATCGCGGCGGGATCGTAGCGGTAATTGACCAGGAGCCCGGCGGACTCGGCGAGCCCCTTCTCGGAGGTGTCGCCGAGCCAGTTGAGCCGCTCGAGCCGAGCGCCGTTGCCGAGATGGAAGCGCGCCACCGGATCGTAAGGGCGGCCGTTCTGCCGGACGCGCACGAGGTAGTGGGCGCACAGGCCCATCAGCAGCGGACGCAGTGCCTCGAGCGCCGGTTCGTCCTCCATCCAGCCCGGCGTGTCGAGACGGGCCAGCGTGGCACGCGCCGGCGCGTCGAGCAGGCCGCCGTTCGCCGCGCGCTCCGCGTCGAGCCAGCGGCGGAAGCCGGGAATCGGCGACAGCGTGGCGAAGGTGCGCAGTTGCGGCAGCTCGCGCTGCAGGTCGGCGACCACCAGCTTGATCAGGAAGTTGCCGAGGCTGACGCCGCGCAGGCCCTCCTGGCAGTTGCTGATCGAGTAGAAGATCGCGGTGTCGGCCGTGGCCGGATCGCCGATCTCGGCGGCACGGTCGATGAGCGGCTGGATCCGGTCGGCGAGGCCCTCGACCAGGGCCACCTGGACGAAGATCAGCGGCTCGTCGGGCAGCGCGGGATGGAAGAAGGCGAAGCAGCGGCGGTCGGCGGCGAGCCGTCGGCGCAGATCCTCGAGCCCCTGCATGCGGTGCACGCGCTCGTAGCGCACCAGCTTCTCGAGCAGCGAGGCCGGGCTGTTCCAGTCGATCCGCGACAGCGACAGAAAGCCCGGGTTGAACCAGCTCGACAGGAGCGCGTGCAGATCGGCGTCGACCTCACCGAGCGCCGGATGCTCGGCGAGGTGCTCGAGCAGCTCGGCGCGCAGGCGGACCAGCGCGCGGGTGCCGTTCGGCGCCATGTTCATGCGCCGGAACAGCTCGAGGCGTGGGGATTCGATCGCGCGCCGCAGCCGCTCGAGCGTGGCCGGCCCCGGGGCCTCGGTGTAGCGGGTCGCCGCGGTCCGCACCCGCTGCGGATCGACGGCGTAGTCCGCGGCGAGCGTATGGAAGAAGGCCAGACGCTCCCCGGCGGGCATGGTGCGGTAGGCCTCGACCAGCTCACGGGCGAGCGCCGCGCCGGAAGCCTCGCCACGGGTCGAGAGCAGGTCGGCGCAGAGCTGCGCCGCGCTGCGCCGCCGCGCGCCGAACCGGCTCCACACCAGCTCGCGGCCGGCGTCGGCGATCGACGTCCAGAGCTGGCTGACCATGCTGCCGCGCATCGCCACCCCCGCGAGGACGAGCTCCGTAACCTAGCAAGTGCCGCGCCGTCGGCTCAAGCGCGGGGTCTCGCCGGATCGCGTCAGTCGAACATGCGGCGGCGGATCCGCGCCGTCGCGGCGGCGAAGGGGATCACGAAGTAGAGCAAGAGAACGAGGCCATGGCCGGCCGCCGCCAGCGGCTCGAGGCCGGCGCCGGTGGTGAGTGGCCGGACCAGCGCCAGGAGATGCGGCATGGGCAGCAGCCACGCCGCCGCGGCGAGGCTCTCCGGGAACCTGTCGAGGGAGAAGAACACCCCCGAAAAGACGAACATCGGCGTCGTCCAGAAGGTGAAGAAGTAGCTGAAATTGTCGAAGCCGCGGGCGAACGCCGTGCACAGCAGGCCCTGCGCCGCGAAGCCCAGGGCCGCGCCGAACAGGATCGGGAGGGCCGCGACTGCCCCGGCCCAGGAGGGAATGCCGCCCCACAGCCCACCGACCAGCAGCACGCAGAGCGCCGACAGCATCGCCTTGCTCGCCGCCCAGAGCGCCTCGCCGAGCAGCAGCTCCTCGAGGGTCACCGAGGTGGCGAGGGTCGCGTCCCAGGTCCGCTGCAGCGAGTAGCGGGCGAAGGCGCTGACGGTCGTCTCGAAGCTGGCGACGAACATCGAGGTGTAGGCCATCATGCCCGGGACGACGAAAGCGAGGTAGGCGATGCCTTCCTGCTCGGCCATGACCGCGCCGAGACCGAAGGCGAAGGCGAACAGGAACAGGAGCGGGTTGCAGACATTGGTCGCCAGCGACGACCAGATCAGCTTGCGCCAGACGAGATACTGCCGACGCCAGACGGCGCCGGCGGCGGTGAGTGCCACGCCGTGCATCATCCCTCGCGCAGCTTGCGGCCGGTGAGCCGCAGGAACACGTCCTCGAGATTGGCCGGCCGGTGCAGGTACACCGCCTCGGGCGGCAGCCGGTCGATCACCGCGCCGGGGGCCGCGACGTAGAACAGCATCGCGTCGCCGACATCTTCGTGCGCCAGCCCGTTGCCGGTGAGTGCCGGCGGCACGGGCTTGGTCACCTCGACGACATGGCCGTGGACGTGGCGGGCAATCAGCTCGGCGGGGCTGCCCTGGGCGAGGATCCGGCCGCCGTCGATCAGCACGATCCGGTCGCACAGCCGCTGCGCCTCGTCCATGTAGTGGGTGGTGAGCAGGAGGGTCTTGCCCTGGGCGCGAAGCTGCAGGAGCTGCCGCCAGATCAGCAGCCGCGCCTGCGGATCGAGGCCGGTGGTCGGCTCGTCGAGGATGACGAGCTCAGGCTCGGCGATGAGCGCACGGGCGATCACGAGCCGCCGCTTCATCCCGCCGGAGAGCTGGCTCACCCTGGCCCCTGCCTTCTCGGTGAGCTGCATGAACGCCAGGAGTTCGGGCACGCGGCGCCGCAGCGCGGCCGCCGGCAGGCCGAAATAGCCGCCATAGACGAGCAGGTTCTGCACGACGCTCAGGTCCGGATCGAGGTTGCTGTCCTGCGGGACGAGCCCGATCCGGCGCCGCTCGGTGCGCGACAGGGCCGTCGGCGGCCTGCCGAGCACCTCGAGCCTGCCGCCGCTCGGCAGTGTCAGGCCCATGATCATCCGCAGCGTCGTCGTCTTGCCGGCGCCGTTCGGCCCGAGCAGGCCGAGGCAGATGCCCGCCGGCACGGTGAGGTCGAGCCCGGCTACGGCCCGCACCTCGCCGAAGCGCTTCTCGAGGGCACGGGCGAGGATCACGGGCGCGGCCATGGGGGCTCCCTAGCACGCGCCGCGGCGCGGCGCGCGGCGGTTGGCCCGACGCGGCAGCTTTCCTATAAGCGGCGCGAGAAGGGGAGCGGTGCCGGTGCGCGCGGCGAGAGGCAGGGCCAAGCTGGCGCGGGTGGAATCGCAGGCGGCGAGCTTCGATCGCACGCGCAGCGACCATCGCAGCGAGCGTGCCGAGGACTATGTCGAGCTGATCGCCGACCTCATCGACGCCACCGGCGAGGCCAGGGTGGTCGATCTCGCCGGGCGCCTCGGCGTCACCGCGGCGACCGTGAACGGCCACATCGCCCGGTTGCAGCGCGCCGGCCTGGTCCGCAGCGAGCCCTACCGGGCGATCTTCCTGACCGTGCAGGGCCGTGCGCTCGCCGAGCACTGCCGGCGCCGGCATCGCATCGTCCTCGAGTTCCTGGAGGCGGCCGGGGTCGACGCGGCGGTGGCGGCTACCGATGCCGAGGGCATCGAGCACCATGTGAGCGACGAGACGCTGGCAGCCTTGGCGCGCGCCACCGAACGGCTGCGCCGCGGCTGAGCCCGCCGCGTTTCAGGGCGCGATCTGATCCAGCGTGCCGAGCCGCGGTCGCTGGAAGGCCTGGACGTAAATCCGCTGCTCGCCGCGCACGACGAGGCCGATCAGCGGCTGGAAGCGGAAGAACGCCTCGGCGACGACGAGGTTCTCCCCGTCGCGGACGACAAACCCCGCCGGGAGGATCGGGGTGCCGCCGGTCGTGCCGATCTCGCTGTCGACGTCGATGCCGGTCGGGCTCTCCCGCTGCCAGGCGATGAAGGTGGCCCCGGCGGGGCGGACGATGCTGCTCAGGATGGCGCGGCCTTCGCTGCGGAAGTCGAACGGGCTCGCAACCGAGCCGCTGGCGGCGAAGATGTCGGTGATCTGCGCCTCGCTGATGGTCTCGCCGCGCGAGGTCAGGTCGGCCAAGGTCGCCGCGACGCGCGCCATCTTGTGCCGGCTGACCGCGAACCAGCCGATGTCGACGATGCCCAGGAGCATGATGATGAGAACCGGCGCGCAGAGCGCCATCTCGACGGGAATCGTGCCGTCCCCGGCGCGGCGGAAGCGGCGCAGGACGCGCGCGACACGGGATCGGGCCGGCAGCCGCATCAGCCGCCACCGGCCGGGAACGGCTCGTTGCGCACGGCGAGGCTGGCCTCCAGCCGGATCGCGCCGCCCGGGATCAGATGCGAGATCAGCGGTGTCAGCATCCGCCAGTCGTAGCGGACCCGGTAGAGGACGATGTCCTCGGGTCCACCAAGACCGGCGGCACCCATGTCGGCATCCCACTGGCCGTTGCCGTTGATGTCGGCGAAGGGCTCGCCACTGTCCCACTGCCCGTTGCCGTTCGTGTCGGTGAACGTCTCCGGCTGGCCGACGCTGTCGAACGACGGGTAGACGAGGGTCTCGAAGACCAGCCGGGCCGGGTCGATCAGCCCGATGCCGCCGTCGTTGACGATCGCCGCGATGACGTCCTCACGGGTCTGCCCCTCCAGGGTCCGGCCGGTGAGCCCGAAGCGCGAGGCATCGGCAACGGCGTTCTGCAGCAGCGTCTGGCCGATCATCAGCATGCCGAACTCGAGCAGGCCGATGACCAGCAGGAAGAACGGTCCGACGACCAGCGCGAAGTCGACGGCGGCGCTGCCGCGCCGGTCGGCGCGGAGCCGACGCAGCGCGGAGCCGAGGCGCGAGCGACCAGGCGTCGTGGCGACGGGCATCGCGTGCCGCCGCTCACTCGGCGAGCCGCAGCGCGCTGAGGCGCCCGGCGATCTGCCGGAACGCCCGGCGCAGGTCCGTGGTCGTGGCCGAGGCGAAGTAGTTCGCCTCCGACGCCGCGCAGGCCCGCAGCACCGCCTCACCGGCCGGCGGAGCCTGGAACGCCACCGTGTAGATGACGTAGCCGGCGTCGCGCATGGCGTTGCAGGTGTTGATCAGGTTGGTGTCGGCCTGGGCGGAGGTCGTCGAGCCGTCGAGCGGCGCCCACGTCTCGTTGAAGCCGTCGGACATGATCACGACGGCCTTGGCGGTGGGCTCGTCGTCGTCGAGCGGCAGGCCGGCCGTCCCCCACTGCCCGGTCCAACGCTCGCTGAGCGTCCGCCAACCCCAGCCGGCGGCATTGTCGATCCGTGTGCCGCCGTTGGCGACCAGTGCATCGATGCGCGCCTTGACGGTCGCCTTGCTCGCCGTCAGCGGGAGGATCTCGGTATTGCAGGGGACGGTGTAAGTGTAGGTCTTGCCACCCGAGACGTAGGTCACGGTCTTGGGCGTCGCCGCCCATTTGCCGCCGCTCGGCGGCGTGTCGTTGTAGCCGAGTGCCCCGGAACGGATCTCGACACAGCCGTTCCAGCCGGTGGGGGCGGCGGTGGTGAGCCAGCTCGCCCGTGACGTACCGATCTTGACGCGGCTGTTGAACGGCACCACGGCGACATAAAGGTCCTCGCCCGTGTCGTTCGGCCCGTAGACGATGTCGAGGAGATCCTTGGCGGCCTGCTTCAGGCCCGCGATCTTCGGCCGGCTGGTGCAGGGCGCCGAGTACGGCTGGCACATGGACCCCGACACGTCGAGGACGAGCGCGAGCTCGAGGCCGGTCTGCTGGCGGACGACCAGCGCCCGCGCCTGGAGGTCGATCGAGTCGACATGGGCGAGCTGCATGAAGGCGGTGGGCATCGAGGTCCGTGCGATCAGCTCGACCTGGCCCGTCTCCTCGTCGAAGTTCACCTCGAGCTCGTCGACGCGGGCGCCCATGTAGCCGTCCGCCGGGTAGTTCAGATCGAAGATCCGCCGCGCGTCGGCCGCCACCTGGTCGGGGTCGAGCGCCTGTCCGGCGGCCAGCGCGGCGGCGTCGACCGCCTGCGAGAGCTGCGAGCGGACCAGGAACATCCGCGATGCGTCGACGGCGACCCCGACGCCGATCGACAGCGGCACGATCAGGAGCGCGGTGATGGCGGCGACGACGCCGCCGCGATCGTCGGCGAGACTGCGGTAGCGGGCCGCGAGACTGCGAACGGGGACCATGGGCGGAGCACCCTCGGGCGGTTTCTCCCGCGAGCATCATGCCGCCCGGCCCTTAACGAGCCGTTAAGCCGCGGTGCCGCGCGACGCTTCCCCGTGTCCGGTGCGCTGCACTATGCTCCGGTCTGCGGGCTGCTCGGCCCGACCCCCTCACCCCGCGGAGACCCCATGCCGGTGTTGGATACGAGCCGTCCCCAGCTCGTGGTGGCGATGGACCATGCGCGCGCGATGGGTGCCGTCGCCGGGCTCGAGGACCCGGGCCGGGTCATCGACCTGGTGATCGAGAACGGCGCCGACGCGATCATGACCAGCTTCGGGGTCGTCAAGCGCTGGCGCGAGCGGCTGGTCGGACGGGTGCCGGTGTTCCTGCGCCTCGACGGCGGCCCGAGCTTGGTCAAGGAGCGCTGGCTCGAGAGCACCGAGTGGAGCCTTCTGCACACCCTCGACGAGGCCGACGCGCTGGGCGTCGACGGTGTCTGCCTGATGTACTTCATGGGCGCTGCGTGCGAGCTGCGGACGCTCGAGATCGTCGCCGAGGTGTGCAACGAGGCACTCAAGGACGAAGTGCCGGTGATGGTCGAGGCGCTGCCCTGCCCGGCGCCGACCATCCCCAATCCGCTCGATGCGCAGATGATGGCCGACGCCTGCCGCATCGCCTTCGAGCACGGCGCCGATATCCTGAAGACCTACTACCCGGGAAGCCGCGACGGCTTCGCGCGGGTCGTGGCGGGCTGCCCGGCCCCGGTGCTGATCGCCGGTGGGCCGAAGCTGCCGGACGACCGGGCCATGCTCGACATGGTGGCGGACATGGTCGCCGCCGGCGGCAAGGGGGTCGTGTTCGGGCGCAACATCTGGCAGCACCGCGATCCCGGGGCGATGGTCCGCGCGCTGCGCGCCGTCCTCCGCGACGGCGCCAGCGGCGCCGAGGCGGCGGCGCTGCTGCCCGCGTAGCGCCCGGCTTGCGCACGCCTCTGCTGTGCGGTGTCGATGCCGGCACGAGCCGGATCCGCGCTGTCGCCTTCGATCTGCGCGGCCGCGTGGTGGCGGCCGCGGCGGCACCGACGCCGACCCGCCGGCTGGGCGCCGGGCAGGCCGAACACGAGGCGGATGCGCTCTGGTCGACGACCGCAGCCGTGCTGCGCGAGGTCACCGCTGCGCTCGATGATGCCGCGTCGATCCGCGGCGTGGCGGTGGCGAGCGTCGGTGAGGCGGGCGTGCTGCTCGATGCCGCCGGCCGGCCACTGGTGCCGGTGCTCGCCTGGTACGACGCCCGCCCGGCCGCCGTCCTCGACGAGCTGCTCGAACGGGTCGGGTTCGATCGCCTTCACGGTCTGACCGGGCTCTGCCCGGACCCCACCTTCAGCCTGCTGAAGCTGCTGTGGCTCCGCGCGCACCACGCGGAGGCTTGGCGGCGCGCCTGCGCCTGGCTGCATGTCAGCGACTTCCTCGCCTGGCGGCTGTGCGGCGCGCGCGCCACCGATACCAGTCTCGCCTCGCGGACCTTGGCGTTCGATCTTGCGCATGGCCGCTGGGCCTTGCCGCTGCTCGCCGAGCTGGGCGTTCCGGGAGCATGGTTGCCGCCGCTCGCCGGCTCGGGCGAACGCCTCGGGTTCGTGACGGCGGAAGCGGCGGCGGCGACGGGTCTGCCGGTCGGCTGCGCGGTCGGTGTCGCCGGGCACGATCATGTCTGCGGGATGCTGGCGGTGGGTGCCGACCGGCCGGGTGTGGTGCTCGACAGCATGGGCACGGCCGAGGCGCTGACCTGCGTGCTCGCTGCACCGCGGCTCGATCCGGCGCTCGGCCGCGCCGGCTTCAATCAGGGGATGATCCGCGTTGCCGGGCCGGTCTGGTACGTGTTCGGCGGGCTGCCGACTTCGGCCGCCTGTGTCGAGTGGCTCCGCAGCGCGCTCGGTGAGCCGGCGGCCGACCACGACACGCTGATCGCCGAGGCGCGCCGCGTCCCACCGGGGAGCGACGGCGTGTTGTTCCTGCCGCACCTGCGGATCGGCTCGCCACCGTTCCCGGATCCGGTCGCGCGCGGCGCGTTCCTCGGGCTCAGCGACCGTGCCGACCGCGGGGTGCTGTTTCGCGCGGTGCTCGAGGGCGTGGCGCTCGACGCGGCGAACCTGCTGCGCCTCCTGCGCAGCGACTTCGCCATGCCGCCATTCGACCGCCTGATCGCGATCGGCGGCAGTACGCGCAACGAGCTGCTGATGAGCCTCAAGGCGAGCCTGCACCAGGGCAAGCTCGAGATCGCGGAGACGGCCGAAGCGACGAGCCTCGGAGCGGCGATGCTGGCCGGTCTCGCCGCCGGCCTGTTCGGCGGTCTCGAGGAGGCGCGAGGGGCGATGATGCCGGCCTTGCGCGCGGTCGACGGCGCGGCGGGCTGGCCGGTGGACGCGCGCGACGCGGCGCTCGCACGCTACGCGCACGCCTATGCCGCCGCGCGGCCGCTGCTCCAGGAGCTGCGCTCGGGCGCGCCGCGCTAGGGCTGCGCTTCCTGGCGGAGGCGGCGCAGGCTGTTGATGACGATGACATGCGGCGTCGGCATGGCGAGGACGCCCTCGCGGCAGAGCAGGCTGAGCACGCGGCTCACCGTCTCGACGCGCGTCCCGATATAGTCGCCGATGTCCAGCCGGCTCATCGGCACCTGCAGCTGACCGCCGTCGCCGACGTTCTGGCGTTGGCACATGGCGAAGAGGAAACTCGCCACGCGCTCGCGCGCGGTCTTCCGGCCGAGCAGCAGGATCTGCTCCTGGGCGGCGGCGATCTCGGTCGAGGCACGACCGAGCAGATCGCGCTCCAAGCGCGGATGCCGGTGCATCAGCTGTTCGAAGGGCTCGCGGCGGAAGCGGCAGACCTCGGAATTGATCACCGCTTCGGCGCCGTACACGTAGCTGTCGGCGAAGGCCAGGCCGATGAAGTCGCCGGGGAGCAGGAAACCGGTGATCTGCCGCCGCCCGTCGCGGGTCACCTTGAACAGCTTCAGCATGCCGGCGGTGAGCGTGTAGACGTCGTGCGCCGGCGCCCCTTCGTCGAACAGGACCTGACCCGCCGCCAGCCGCCGCGCCGCAGCGATCCGCGCCAATTCGCAGAGCTGCTCGGGTGCCAAGGAGCCGCACACGGCGATGGCGCGCACCGGGCAACGCGCGCAGTCGACGCTCGTTCCGCAGCATCCGGCGACGCCCGCCCCGCCGCGCACGTCCATGACCCGCTCCCAGCGCCGTACCGTGCGCTGCTGGAGATCATTCCAAGTCGAATTGATCTGGGTCAATATCCGGCGCGACGCAATCGCTAGGATCGGCCGCCGACGCACCATGCCGCAGGATCGTGGATGATGGACGCGACCGCGCCAGGGTGGCGGGCGCTTGGCGACGAGGATGTGCTGCGGGCCTATCCGCTGGTCGTCGCCGTCGACGGTGCCGCGGTCAGCCTCGGCCGGTGGCGCAGGATGATCCGCACCTGGCAGGTGGACGGTGCCGAGACCGGCCGCGGGGCGATGGCCTATTTCGGCGCGTTCGCCAGCGTGCTGGCGCTGTTCCTGTTCCGCATCGACATGCGGCGGGCGGCGCCGCCTTGCCTGCTCGTGCCGCGGGTATGGCTGGTCGAGCTGGGCGGGTCGCGGCATCTGCCGCGCCAGACGCTGGCCGCGATCGATACCCAGGCCGAATGCTGCACCTGCGGGATGGTGGCGCTCGACACCCGGCATCGCGGCGTGCGTTGGCTGACCGACGTGCTGGCCCTCGAGCAGCATGGCGACCGGATCGTCCGGCGCGGTCGCCTCCTGCTGCGCCCGATCGAGGCGCGCGGCGCCGAGCGATGAGCGGTGGCGCGTTCTAGGGGTCGCCCGGGAACCTGCCGAGCGTGCGATCGCGGTGCAAGTCGGTGCCGAGGAGCAGCCCGAACCCGATGAGCACGGTGAGCATCGCCGTCCCGCCGTAGGAGATCAGCGGCAGCGGCACGCCCACGACCGGGATCAGGCCGGTCACCATGGCCACGTTGATCACCACGTAGAGGGCGAAGTTCGCGGTCACCCCGATGGCGACGAGTCGCCCGAACGGGCTCGCCGCGCGGATCGCCACGACGACGCCCAGAAGGACCAGCGCGAGGAGCAGGACGAGGACCAGCGCGGCGCCGGCGAAGCCGGTCTCCTCGGCCAGCATGGTGAAGGCGAAGTCCGTCTGCTTCTCGGGCAGGAAGCTGAGCTGGGCCTGGCTGCCGTGAAGGAAGCCGCGGCCCCACAGCCCGCCGGAGCCGAGCGCGATCTTGGACTGGATGATGTGATAGCCGGCTCCGAGCGGATCGCTCTCCGGATCGAGGAAGGTGAACACGCGCTGCCGCTGGTAGTCGTGCAACCGGCTCCACAGGACCGGTGCGGCGAGACCGACCGCCGCGCCGGCGAGGGCGAACTTCCACAGGCGCACGCCGGCCATGAACAGCAGGATGCCACCGCCCGCGGCGAGCATCACGGCCGTTCCCAGATCGGGCTGCAGCAGCACGAGGAGGACCGGGACGAGGATCAGCGCCACTGGCGGGACGAGGAACAGCGGACGCTTGATCTGGTCGAGATGGAGACCGTGGAAGTAGCGGGCCAGGGCGAGCAGCAGTGCCAGCTTCATGAGCTCCGACGGCTGCAGCTGGATCACCCCGAGATCCAGCCAGCGCTGGGCGCCCTTGCCGAACGCGCCGATCAGCTCGACCGCGACGAGGAGCGCCAGGGTCGTGGCGTAAGCGGGGTAGGCGAGCCGGTACCAGACGCGCGGGTCGACCATTGCGATGGCCAACATGATGCCGAGGCCAACGCCGAGGCGCACGCCGTGCCGCCACGCCCACGGCGCGTGCGAGCCGCCGGCCGCCGAGTAGAGGAGCAGGTAACCGATGGCGCCGACGAGCAGCAGGAGCGCCACGATCGGCCAGTGGAGCGCGGCGAGCTTCTCGCCGAGGTGCTGGCGCGGCTCACGGAACGCCGGCAGGGACGCCATGCGCTCAGTCCGCCTGCGCGGTCAGCGCGGGGGCTGCCTCGGGTGGCAGCAGCTCGAGGGCGCGGCGCATGATGTCGCGGGCGATCGGGGCCGCCGTTCGTGAGCCGCCCTCGCCGTGCTCGACGATCACGGACACGGCGAAGCGCGGCGCATCGTACGGCGCGAAGCAGACGAACAAGGCATGGTCGCGCTCGTGCCAGGGGCGGTCCTTGCGCTTGTGCCGCCCCGCCTGGCGGTCGGCACGGCTGATCCGCTTGACCTGCGAGGTGCCGGTCTTGCCGCCCATCTCGACCCCCGGCAGACCCAGCGTCGCCTGCCGCGCCGTGCCGCGCCCGCCGTGGACCACGGCGCGCATGCCCTTGCGGATGATCTCCAGGTGCTCGGCCGGGACGCCGACAGTCCCCGGCGGCTCCGCGCCGTGATCGCGTGCCAATGCGGGCCGCACCGCGCGCCCGCCGTTGCACATGCGCGCGGTCATCACGGCGAGCTGGAGCGGTGTCGTCAGCACGTAGCCCTGCCCGATGCCGGCGACCAGGGTCTCGCCCTGGTGCCAGGGCTGGTTGAAGCGCTGGCGCTTCCAGGCGCGCGTCGGCAGCAGCCCGGGCAGTTCGCCCGGCAGGTCCAGGCCCAGCGGCTGGCCGAGGCCGAAGCGGGCGCCCATCGCGGCGATCGCGTCGACGCCCACCCGTCGCGCCATTTCGTAGAAGTAGACGTCGCAGGACTGCTCGATCGCCTCGATCATCGCCACGCTGCCGTGACCGTGCTCCTTCCAGCAATGGAAGCGCGCGTTGCCGAGGCCGTAGACGCCGGAGCAGCCGACCCGTGCGGTCGGCGAGACGCCCGCCTCCAGCGCCGCCAGCGCGGTGATCATCTTGAACGTCGACCCGGGCGGGTATTGGCCGCGGATACACTTGTTGACCAGCGGTGTGCGTGGATTGTCGCGCAGCTCCTGCCACAGGCCAGGATGGAGCCGGCCTTGGAACACCGACGGCGCGAAGCTCGGTACCGAGGCCAGCGCGCGGACGGCGCCGGTCGCCGTCTCGACGACCACGGCGCTGGCCGCCAGCTCGCCGGACAGCCGCTCGAAGCAGTAACGCTGCAGGTCGAGGTCGAGGCTCAGCTCGAGGTCCCGGCCCGGCGTCGGCTCGTCGCGGCTCAGCTCGCGGATCTCGCGTCCGAGGGCGTTGACCTCGACCCGCAGCAGGCCCGCCTGACCGCGCAGCTCGCGGTCGTGCGCCTGCTCGATACCGCTCCGCCCGATGCGAAACTCCGGGAGTCGGAGCAGGCGGTCCGGGTCCTCGGCCTGATCGGTCGCATTGGCCGGGCCGAGATAGCCCAGCACGTGCGCCAGTGCCTCGCCGTGCGGATAGGCACGGACGTCGACCGAGTCGAGGATCACGCCAGGCAGGTCCGGCACGTGCAGCGCCACGCGCGCGACCTCATCCCAGGACAGGTCGTCGCGCACCGTCACCGGGCGAAAGCCCTGCACCGCGGCGACCTCGGTGAGCACGGCAGCTTGGCGTGCTTCCGGCAGCGTGATCAGGCGGCTCAGCGCGCCCAGCGTGGCACGCGCGTCGCGGGCCTGCTCGCGTACGATCCGCACGCGATAGGTTGGAATGTTGTGCGCCAGCTCGCGGCCGCGGTGATCGAGGATCCGGCCGCGCGGCGGCATCAGCAGCCGGGCGCTGATCCGATTGTCGTCGGCGAGCAGGCGATAGCGCTCACCCTCCTCGACCTGGAGGCGCCACAGCCGCGCCCCGAGCGCGCCGAACAGGGCGACCTGTGCGCCGCCGAAGACGAGGGCACGTCGGGTGAAGCTACGCTGGCGCTCAGCGTCGTGGCGCATGGCGGAGTGCCCGCGGCTGGCCGCTCTGCGCCACCAGCACCGCGACGACGGGATAGAGGGCAATCGTCAGTGCCAGCTCGAACAGCCCGGGACGCAGCGGCAGGATGCTGCCGTAGCTGAGCGAAAGCAGCAGCCAGCGCAGCAGGCAGGCACCGGCCGCGAGCGGCAGCGCTACCGCCCATTGGCCGAGCGGCGGCAGATCCTGCAGCGCTCCACGGCCGCCGGCGGCGAGCTGCTGCGCCAGCAGGAAGGGCAGACCGGTCGCACCCGGCGGGAGGCCACCGCCGAGATCCAGCGCAAGGCCGGTGGCGAAGGCGAGCACCGGTCCGATCCGGTCCGGCCGGAGCAGCGCCCAGGCGAGCAGGGTGGCGAGCGAGACGAGCGGCGCCAGGGCATCCGGGGCGGGCCGCGGCAGCGGCAGGAGATCGACGAGGACGGCGAGGGCCAGCGTGCCGGCCGGGAGGGCCCGCTCGCGCAGCGCCAGCGCCGGCCGCGCGGCGGTCATCCAGGCGCTCACGAGCCGACCTCCGGCACCGCCGCGACAGCGGCACCGGGCGTCTCCGGTTCGGCCGGCCGCTCGGTGCGCAGGATCGCCACCCAGTCGAGGCGCGACCAGTCGGCCACCGGTCGCACCTGGACGACACCGTCATGCACCGCCGCGACCTCGCCGACCAGCAGACCCGCCGGGAGCAGCCCGCCGTCGCCCGAGGTCAGCACCCGCTCGCCGATCGCGACGCGCGCCGTCGGGGCGAGGAACTGGAGGCTCGGCAGCGGGCCGTTGTCACCCTGCAGAATGGCCCGGGCGCGCGATCGCTCGACCACGACCGGGACGCGCGAGCTGAAGTCGGTCACGAGCAAGATCCGCGCCGTCGACCGGCCGGCACGAACCACGCGCCCGATCAGACCCGCCTCGGTGAGGACCGGCATCCCCGGCTCGACCCCGCGGTCGCGGCCGGCATCGATCAGCCGTGACTGGACGAAGCCGCTGCCGCTGTCGCCGACGATCTGCGCCGCGGTCCACAGCGCGGCCGCCTCGACCCGGGGCACGCGCAGGGCCTCGCGCAGGGCCTCGTTCTGCACCGCGAGGCGGGTCGCCTCGGCCTGCCAGGCGAGCAGCCGGCGGTTCTCCTCGCGCAGTCGCTCGTTCTCGGCCTCGAGCGCGAGCAGCCGGCCGATCCGGTCGGCGGCCTGACGCAGCGCGGCCACCGGGGCGTTCAGCAGGCGCAGCGCCGCCCCGCCGACGTCGCCGCCGCGGTCGCCCAGATAGCCGACCAGCTGCACGTCGACCTTGGCCAGCATGAGCCCGGCCGCGGTGAGCACGACCAGACCGCCGACGAGCAGCCGGTCGAGGACACTGCGGCCGCCTTCCGGCGGCCCCGCCCAGCGGCGCAGGATCTGGCGCAGGAACATGGCTCAGCCGCACCGCGCCGCGCCCGCGGCCATCCGCCGCGCGGCTCAGTAGGCGCTGTGCAGGACGTGCTTCAAGGACTTCATCTCCTCGAGGCAACGCCCGGTGCCCAGCGCGACGCAGGTCAACGGCTCCTCGGCCAGCGTCACCGGCAGGCCGGTCGCGTGGCGGAGCACGAAGTCGAGATTGCCGAGCAGCGAGCCGCCGCCGGTGAGCACGATCCCCTTGTCGACGAGGTCGGCGGACAGCTCGGGGGCGGTGTTCTCGAGCGCCACCTTGACCGCCTCGACGATGGCATGGACCGGCTCGGCGAGGGCCTCGGCAATCTGCGCCTGGCTGACGAAGATCTCGCGTGGCACGCCGTTGATCACGTCGCGACCCTTGATCTCCATCACCTCGCCGGTGCCGTCCTCGGGCGCGCAGGCCGAGCCGACGCGGATCTTGACCGCCTCGGCCGTGGCCTCGCCGATCAGCAGGTTGTGGTGCCGGCGGACGTAGTTGATGATCGCCTCGTCCATCTTGTTGCCGCCAACGCGGATCGAGCGGGCATAGACGATGCCACCCAGCGAGACGACCGCGACCTCGGTCGTGCCGCCGCCGATGTCGACCACCATGCTGCCGGTCGGCTCGGTCACCGGCAGGCCGGCGCCGATCGCCGCGGCCATCGGCTCCTCGATCAGGAACACGCGCCGCGCGCCCGCGGCCTCGGCACTTTCCTGGATCGCCCGCCGCTCGACCGCGGTCGAGCCCGAGGGCACGCAGATGATCATCCGCGGGCTGGCGAAGCCCTTGCGCTGGTGCACGCGGCGGATGAAGTGCTTGATCATCTCCTCGGCGACGTCGAAGTCGGCGATGACGCCGTCGCGCATCGGGCTGATCGCCTCGATGTTGCCGGGGGTGCGGCCGATCATCTGCTTGGCCTCCTCGCCCACGGCGAGGACCTGTCGGCGGCCACGCGCGGTGGTCATCGCGACCACCGACGGCTCGTTGAGCACGATGCCGCGGCCCTTGACGTAGACGAGGGTGTTGGCGGTGCCGAGATCGATGGCCAGATCCGCCGAGAACAAGCCTAAGACCCGCGACAGCATTGTGAGCCCATCCCCGTGTCCACCGCCCCGGCGGCCGGGCGCGGGGGGCGGGTCCCCGCGCCGCGCACCCGCCGGTCAGGCCGAGAGCGCTGCCGGAGCGGTTTTCCCACGCTTGGTTAAAAGCTTGTTTAACGCCGCCACGTAGGCCCGGGCCGACGCCACCATCGTGTCGGTGTCGGCGGCTTGGCCGTTGACCGTCTTGCCGCTCTCCTCGAGCCGCACGGTGACCACCGCCTGGGCATCGGTGCCCTCGGTGACGGCGTGGATCTGGAACAGCGGCAGGCTCGCCTCGTGCGGAACCACGGCACGGATGGCGCGGAAGATGGCGTCGACCGGGCCGTCGCCCTCGGCCGTGGCGCCACGCCGCTCGCCGTCCACCTCGAGCACGAGCTCGGCGCGCGGCCGCACCGTCGTGCCGCATTGTACCGAGAGGCTGTCGAGCCGGACCCGCTGCGTCCCGGTCTGCAGCTGATCGTCGACCAGCGCCATGATGTCCTCGTCCGACACCTCCTTCTTCTTGTCGGCGAGCTGCTTGAAGCGCGCGAAGGCGTCGTTGAGCGCGTTGTCGCCCAGCGCGTAGCCCAGCTCCTCGAGCTTCTTGCGGAAGGCGTGCCGGCCGGAGTGCTTGCCCATGACCAGGCTCGAGCGGACCAGCCCCACGTCCTCCGGCCGCATGATCTCGTAGGTCTGCGCGTTCTTCAGCACGCCGTCCTGGTGGATGCCGCTCTCATGGGCGAAGGCATTGGCGCCGACGATGGCCTTGTTCGGCTGCACGTTGAAGCCGGTGATCGCCGAGATCAGCCGCGACGCCTTCATGATGTCCTGGGTGACGATGCGCGACTTGTAGGGCAAGAGGTCGTGGCGGGTGCGGATCGCCATGACGACCTCCTCGAGCGCGCAGTTCCCGGCGCGCTCGCCGATGCCGTTGATCGTGCACTCGATCTGCCGCGCGCCGGCCTTGACCGCGAGCAGGCTGTTGGCCACGGCAAGGCCCAGGTCGTTGTGGCAGTGGACCGAGATGATCGCCTTGTCGATGCTCGGCACGTTGTCGCGGATGGCACGGATCAGGTCGGCGAACTCCTCGGGGTAGGCGTAGCCGACCGTGTCCGGGATGTTGACCGTGGTCGCCCCGCAGCGGATCGCCGTCTCGATGCAGCGGAACAGGAAGTCGGGCTCGGTGCGCGACGCGTCCATTGCACTCCACTCGACGTCGTCGGTGTAGCGCCGCGCCCGGGTCACGCTGTCGATCACCCGCTCGTGGACCTGCTCCATGTCGAGTGCCAGCTGGAATTGGCGGTGCAGGGGCGAGGTGCCGATGAAGGTGTGGATGCGCGAGCGCTGCGCCGGGCGCAGCGCCTCGGCGGCGCGGTCGATGTCGGCGGCATTCGCCCGGGCGAGGCCGCAGACGACGCTGTTCTTGACCCGCCTGGCGATCGCCTGGACGGCTTCGAAGTCGCCCTCGCTGGCGATCGGGAAGCCGGCCTCGATGACGTCGACACCCATATGCTCGAGCGTTTCGGCGACGCGCAGCTTCTCCTCGGTGTTCATCGAGCAGCCGGGCGACTGCTCGCCGTCGCGCAGCGTGGTGTCGAAAATGACGATGCGGTCGCCCGCGTCCGCGGGACCGGCGGCGACCTGCAGCGCCGCACGCATCGCGGCGACCTTCTCCTCGTTCACGGACATGATGGCGTCACTCCTGCCTGCGACCTTCCCCGAGCGTTGCCCCGCCTCGCGGGGGCGCCGACCCCTGAACGCGCCGACCCGGTGAAGGGCCCGGACGGGCTCAGGGGCGGGTAAGTCGAAGGAGCGCCCGCAGCCGGCACGAGCGCAGCGCGAGGTGCGTTCCACCCCCGCTCCGCCGCTCGCCGCTCCGGGCCACGACCATGGCTGAGCCCCAGCCGCACGGGCGACGCCCGACGCGCCGCCACCGCCTTGGATAAGAGCCGAACGGCGGCGGAAAGTAAAGGATGGCGAGCGGGCGCTGCTGCGGTCAGTCGATCTGCTTCAGCCCCGGGGTCAGCCAGCCCATCTGCATGCCGCCGTCGAGGGTGACGAGCTGGCCGGTCATCGAGCGCATGGCGAGGATGAAGCGCAGCGCCGCCGCGACCTCCTCGGGGCTCGTCCCGCGGCGGAGCGGCACGCTGGCGAGCAGCGCCTGCCAGTCGGCGTCGCTGACCTCGGCCGGCTTGTCCGCGGGCCCCGGGCCGATCGCGTTGACACGGATGCGCGGGGCGAGCTGCTTGGCGAGGATCTGCGTCGCCGCCCACAGGCCCACCTTGGAGACGCTGTAGCTCAGGAAGTTGGGCGTGAGATTGAGGACCCGCTGGTCGAGCAGGTTGACGATGACGCCCTCGGCGTCGGCGGGGAGCTGAGCCGCGAAGGCCTGGGCCAGGACGAGCGGGGCGCGCAGGTTGACCTCGATGTGCCGGTCCCAGCTGTCGCGCGTCATGCTGTCCAGCCGGTCGAGCTCGAAGATGGCGGCGTTGTTGACGAGCAGGCCGAGCGGCCCGAGCGCTGCGATGGCGGCCGGCACGAGGGTCGCGGTCTCGCTCTCGCGGGCGAGATCGGCGCAAAGCAGCGCGCAGCGGCGGCCCTTGGCCTCGATCGCCGCCACCACTTCCCGCGCCGCGGCCGCCGAGCCGCCATAGTGGACCGCGACGTCCCAGCCGTCCTCGGCCAGCGCCAGGGCCATGGCCCGGCCGAGCCGGCGCGCGGCACCGGTGACGAGCGCCGCCCGCGGCGGGTCAGCCATGCCGCAGCAAACCGTGCGGCAACGCACAGACCGCGGCGTCGCCGCGTGCGAGCCTGTCGACCAGGCTCACGGAGCGGGGCCGATGGCCGCCAAAGATCGCTTCGTCCGGATCGCCATGATCGTGCTGGTAATGCTCGCCTGGTTCCGGGTCCGGGAAGCGCTGTCGTGCTGGGGGTGGCGCGCCCCGGGCGCCGTCATCGCCGCTTGCCACAACTCGCTTTCTCTGTTCAGGGTCTACGCCCGCCTGGGTCACCCCGACCTCGAACGCAACTTCGCCTGGGCGCACCGCAACCTCGGCGAGGCCCACATCGAGAGGGGCGAGCTCGACAAGGCGCTGACGGCGCTGAGCCGATCCATCGCCTATCAGCCGACCACGACAGCGTATATGAGCCGCGCGACGATCCACCGGCGTCGCGGCGAGCGCCTGGCGGCGCGCGACGATCTGCGCGAGGTCGTCCGCCTCGATCCCCTGAACGAGGTCGCGCGGACCGAGCTCGAGCGGGTCGAGGCGGAAATCATCGCGACGACGAAGCCACCACCGCAACCCCGGCGGCTGGCCGAGCAGCTGACGGCATGCCAGGCTGGGCGGTTCGAGGTGATGCTCCAGGCCTGCGAGGCGGCGCTGGCCGAGCCGTCGATCAGCCCGGTGCAGAAAGCGATCGCGCTGGCGTCGCGCGGGCTCGTCTACGCCTACCGCGATCGGCTCGACGAGGCGGCGCGCGATCTCGCCGAGGCGATCCGGCTCGATCCCGGCCGGCCGGCCTACCACGCGACCCATGGCGACATTCTGCGCAAGCAGGGGCGGACCTCCGACGCGGCCGCCGCGTACCGTGCGGCCCTTGCGCTCGACGCCGACTTCGCTCCCGCGCTGGCCGGGCTCAGGGCGCTCGGACACGCCCCTGGTGGCGACACTTCGCCGAGCTGAGGCGACGGGTACGTGGCGCGCGGACACTGGGTGCTCCGTCCGCGGCGCCGGCTCAGCCGTGCCACGGCCTTGCGTGCGCAATCGCACAGACGGCAGCGGCGATGCGTGCCAGCTTCCGGGTCCAACCGGGAGAGGGGCGCCGATGCTCGCTCGCCATGCCATCTCCTCGCTCGTCGGGTCGGTGCTGCTGCTCGCGACCGGTGTCGCGGCCCAGCAGATCGACGGTCGTGCCTGCACCGGCTGGCGCAGCGACCCGGACCGCGCCATCGAAGCCTGCACACAAGCGCTGCGCCTGTTCAACGCCTATGGATCCGCCAGCCACCACGATCGAGCCAAGAACTTCGCCTGGGCCCATTTCAACCTGGGCGCGGCGTACAGCGAGAAGGGCGAGCTCGACAAGGCGCTGGCCGAGCTGACCCGCTCGATCGAGGCCGAGCCGATCGCCGGCGCCTACGCGATGCGCGCCTTCGTCCAGGCACGCCGCGCCGATCCGGCGGCGGCGCGCGGCGACATCCGCGAAGCGCTGCGGCTGGAGCCCGACGACCATGAGCTACGCCGTGCGCTCGAGCAGCTCGAGAGGAGGCTGCCGGGCATGACGCGGCCGCCGCCGCCAGGGCGGCTGAGCAGCCTGCTCGCTGCCTGCCGCAGCGGCTCCTTCGACACCATGCTCCCGGCCTGCGAGGCGGCGCTGGCCGCGCCGTCGATCGGCCCGGTGCAGAAGGCGAGCGCGCTCGCTGGGCGCGGGCTCGTCTACGCCTATCGTGATCGGCTCGACGACGCGGCGCGCGACCTCGCCGAGGCAACCCGGCTCGATCCGGGCAAGCCGGCCTACCACGCGAGCTATGGTGACATCCTGCGCAAGCAGGGGCGGACTGCGCAGGCGGAGACGGCCTACCGCGCGGCCCTGGCGCTGGACGCCGACTTCGCCCCCGCGCGCACCGGGCTCGCGGCCTTGGGACCGGCGCGCGGCGCGATCGACGACCGTGACCTGGTCCGGCGGGCACAGCTCGAGCTGGCGCGGCTCGGCTATCCGGTGGGTGCCGCCGATGGCAAGGCCGGTCCGCGCACTGTGGCGGCGGTCCGCGCTTGGCAGAAGCGGGCCGGTCGGGCCGAGGACGGGGTGATCAACGCGGCCTTGGTCGACGCCCTCGCGGCCGATGGGCGCTGAGCGGGCGCAGGGTCGGCACCACCGTGCGCCCGCGGCGGCTCGCGCGGCGCGGCGCTGGAGAGCCTGAAGGGAGCGGCGCGCAGCACCGACCGGCACGGGAGCCGTGGCCGGATCAGCCAGCACATGTGGCGTTCGGTCACGGGGGGATGCTTGGCGGTCGCGGGAACGTCTAGCGAGTGCAGGCGATCCCTGCCGAGGCGATCCTCGCGCCGGTTCATCGCCGCTCCCACGCCACCGCCAGGAACCCTCCTTGCTCTTCAACTCGGCCGAGTTCCTGCTGATCTTCCTGCCGGTCGTGGTGGCCCTGTTCGCGGTCGTGCGGCGGCTGGCCCCGGCCCCTGTGCTGGTCGTCCTCCTGCTGCTCGCCTCGCTCATCTTCTACGGCGTCTGGGACTGGCGGTTCCTGCCGGTGCTGGTGCTCTCGATCGCCGGCAACTGGCTGATCGCCGGGCGGATCGCGACGGCACCGCCGGCGCAGCGCCGCGGCTGGCTAATCGCCGGCATCGGGCTCAACCTGGCGGCGCTGGGATGGTTCAAATACGCTCTGTTCGTCGCCGGCGTGCTGCGCGACCTGACGCCGCTCGATCCCGCCTTGGGGGCGATCGTCCTGCCCATCGGGATCTCGTTCTATACGTTCCAGCAGATCGCCTATCTGGTCGACGTCGGCCGTGACCCGGCGACCTTGCGTGATCCGCTGCGCTACGGCCTGTTCGTCAGCTTCTTCCCGCAGCTCATCGCCGGACCGATCGTGCACCATCGCGAGGTGATGCCGCAGCTGGCGGGGCTGGGGCGGCGACCGCTGCTCCCCGACCTCGCCGTCGGCCTCGCCATCTTCACTGTGGGCCTCGTCAAGAAGCTCTGGCTCGCCGACAGCTTCGCGCGGATCGCCACGCCGCTGTTCGCCGCCGCGGCGGACGGCGAGCCGCTCGGCCTCATCCCCGCCTGGGCCGCCGCGACCGCCTACGGGTTGCAGATCTATTTCGACTTCTCGGCATACTCGGACATGGCGATCGGCCTCGCACGGATGTTCGGCGTCTTGCTGCCGATCAATTTCGCCTCGCCCTACAAGGCGACCTCGGTCGTCGACTTCTGGCGCCGCTGGCACATCACCCTGTCGCGTTTCCTGCGCGACTATCTGTACATCCCGCTGGGCGGTGGGCGGGTGCCGCCGTGGCGGCGGCGGGTCAACGTGCTGCTGACGATGCTGCTCGGCGGCATCTGGCACGGCGCGGGATGGACCTTCGCGCTGTGGGGTGCGTTGCACGGGGTGATGATCGTGATCGCGCAGTGGTGGCAGGCCCGGCCCGGGCACCGACCGCTGCCGGATGTGCCGGCGCGCCTGCTCACGCTCACCCTCGTGCTTGCCGCCTGGGTGCCGTTCCGCGCCGCCGACCTGTCGACCACGCTGGCGATCTGGGGCTCGATGGCAGGTCTCGACGGTAGCGGCCTGACCTGGCCTGCGCCGGCGCCCTTTCCGGTCCTCGCCGCCTACGCCCGGCTGCTCGGCATAGCGCCCGCCCTGCCGGCGGTCCTCGCCGTGCTGGCCCTCGGCCTGACGATCGTGCTCGCCGCGCCCAACACGCAGACCTTGTTCCGTGACTGGACGCCGGGCCTGACCAGCCAAGGCTATGAGAGCGGCATCGCGTCGCGCCGGGTCGCCTGGCGACCGAGCGCCGGCCAAGCCGCCCTGGTCGGCCTCGCGCTCGGCCTCTGTCTGCTCAAACTGAACGATGTCTCCGAGTTCATCTATTTCCAGTTCTGAGGCCGGTCGCTGGCTGGCCGTCGTCGCGGCCGCGACGCTGCTCGCGATTGTCGCGATCTGCGTGCTGAACTGGTGGGGCGTCAGCAAGGGCTTGGTCGGCTGGGAGGCGACGCGACTGCAGCGCGAGCAACTGCGCAAGATCGAGGGCGCGCCCAGGATCGATGTGGTCCTGCTCGGCGACAGCACGCTCGGCAACGCCATCGACGCCAGGGCGTGGAGCGAGGCCACCGGCCTGCAGGTGCTGGCCGTGCCGCTGACCGGTCGCTACGGCTACGAAGGCTCGCTGAACCTGCTGCGGCGGGTGGCCGACCGGCATCGGCCGCAGATCGTCGTGGTGATGCAGGCGCTCGACATGCCGACCCGGCGGGTCTCGTGGGAGGGGTTGCTGTTCACCGCTGCGCGGTGGAGCGACCTCGACGGCGCGCCGTTGTGGAAGCTCGTGCCGCCGCTCGCCAACCTGGATCTCACCTTTGGGATGATCGAGACTGCGGCCCGGCCGGAGCGGCCGGTGCTGTTCGATGCGCGCGGCTACGTCCCGCAGGTGCCCGTGAAGCAACGACAGCGGGTCGCCGGCCCATCCGAGGTCCTCGATCCGGCCGACATCCGGCCCGAGAAGCAGCGTTATCTGCGGGAGATCGGAGCGCTGTGCGAGCGGATCGGCGCGCGCTGCGTCTACCTGCACGGTCCCTACCCGTCACCCGCCTGCGAGGCGTCGCGTGCCTATCGGGCGGCCGCAGACCGGTTCGTGCGCGGCGCCGGCCTCGACGTGGCGCCGGGCACGCCGATCTGTCTCCCGGCCGAAGCGGTCGGCGACGCCGAGGACCACGTCCATCCAGCGCTGAAGGATCAGTACAGCGAGCTGTATCGGCTGGCTGCCGCCGCGGTCGCGCCGGAGCTTCGCCTGCGGTCGCCGGCGGTGGCCGGCTCACGAACGGGCACACGGGCTCGTCACTTGCGGTGAGCGCCGCATACGCGCACCTCTGCGCGCATGAACGAGCCCATTCACGCCGACATCTGTGTCATCGGAGCCGGCTCGGCTGGCCTCTCGGTGGCAGCGGGGGCGGCGCAACTCGGGCGGCGCACGGTGCTGATCGAGGCGCACCGGATGGGCGGCGACTGCCTGAACACCGGCTGCGTGCCGTCGAAGAGTCTGATCGCCGCCGCGCACATCGCCCAGGCGCGGCGGGCGAGCGGCCCGTTCGGTATCCGTGCGATCGAGCCGGACGTCGACTTCGCGGCCGTCCATCGGCACCTGCACGAGGTGATCGGCGCGATCGCGCCGCACGACAGCGTCGAGCGCTTCGAGGGGCTCGGTGTCACCGTGATCCGCGGCCGGGCGCGGTTCCGCTCGAGCGACGAGGTCGAGGTCGACACGGGCGAGCGGATCCGGGCACGGCGCATCGTCGTGGCCACCGGCAGTGGCCCCGCCGTGCCGCCGGTACCGGGGCTCGACAGCGTCCCTTTTCTCACCAACGAGACGGTGTTCGAGCTGACCACTCTGCCCGGGCGCCTGATCGTCCTGGGCGGCGGGCCGATCGGCTGCGAGCTGGCGCAGGCTTTCGCGCGCCTTGGCAGCCGCGTCACGCTGCTCGACATCGGCCCGATCCTGCCCAAGGACGATCCGGAGCTGACCCAGGTCGTCCGCGCGAGGTTGCTGACGGAGGGCGTGGCCGTCCGGGATCGTGTCCGCGTCCTGCGGGTCGAGCCGGGACCAACCGTCGTCATCGAGGAGGGTGCGGGCGAGGAGGCGATCGCGGGCACGCACCTGCTGGTCGCGACCGGGCGCAGGCCGAACGTCGAGGGGCTCGCGCTGGAGCGCGCCGGGATCGCCTACGACCCGCGCGGGATCAAGGTCGACAAGGGCCTGCGCACGACCAACCGGCGCGTCTACGCGATCGGCGACGTGGCGGGTGGACTGCAGTTCACCCATGTCGCCGGCTGGCACGGCTCCCTGGTGATTCGCAACGCCCTGTTCCGGCTCCCGGTCGACGCGACGCCGCGCGCCGTGCCGTGGGTCACCTTCACCGATCCCGAGCTCGCCTCGGTCGGGCTGAGCGCGGCCGAGGCGCAGCGCCAGCGGCTGGCCCATGACGTCGTCCGCTGGCCGTTCGCCGCGAACGACCGGGCGCGCGCCGAGCGGGCGACCGAGGGGCTGATCAAGCTCGTCGTCGGTAGACGCGGCCGGGTGCTCGGCGCGGCGATCGTCGGCGCCCAGGCGGGCGAGCTGATCTTTCCCTGGGTTCTGGCCGTGCAGCAGGGGCTCAAGCTGTCGGCGATGGCTTCTGCGGTGGCGCCGTACCCGACGCTCTCCGAGGTGAGCAAGCGTGCCGCGGGGGCTTGGTTCACCGCGAAGCTGTTCAGCGATCGGACGCGCAAGCTGGTCGATCTCCTGGCGAGGCTCGGATGATGACGGACGTGGCCCCGGTGACGCGGCGCGCGCCGACCTGGCGGCGTCTGCTGCCGCTTCTGATCATCGTGGGCTTGATCGTGTTGGCGTTCGCGCTCGATCTCGACGAGCAGCTCAGCTTCGAGTCGCTGCGCGCCAACCGCGCGGCGTTGCTGGGCCTGGTCGCCGAACGGCCGGCGCTCGCCGCCCTCGGCTTCGTGGCGATCTACGCCGCGGCGGTGGCGCTGTCGCTGCCGGGGGC